>NZ_JANXUQ010000042.1 GCF_025356155.1 Rhodoferax sp.
GAGGATTTTTTCGTACAGGTCGTTGAACTGGTGGCGCTCGCTCTGGCGGTTGAAGTCGATGGCGTTGAGCTTGTTGATGACCTGGCGCAGCAGGTGGCCGCTTTTCATGTAGTTGTAGGCGTCTTCAAACACGCCGCGCACTACAAACCCGCGTGGGTTGCGCTGGGCATCGCCGCTCAAAGTCTTTAGCGCACCGAACAGGTCGTTGTTGACAAAGGCCAGAAGCGTGTCGCCGGTGATGCCTTCGGCGTTGGCCGCCCATTTGCGCCAGCGCAGGGGCTCGGGTATGGGGCTGGTGTAGCTGTCGCGGGTTAGCTCCATTTCCTCCTCCAGCGCGTCAAACACTTTGAGGAACAAGAGCCAGGTGAGCTGGGAGATGCGTTGGGCGTCGCCATCGACGCCGCTGTCTTGGCGCATCACGTCCTGGATGGATTTGATGACGCTGGATAGATTGGACATGCTGGTGGAAAGTCTTCTAAAGAAAAAAGGGCGCTAGTCCCCGTGAAATATGCGCAATCCGCTATAAATTAAGTAGCGCTTGTCTTGTACAGCTCTCGCTCCAGCGTTTGCAGGGCGTCCAGGTATTGCGGGCGGCCGCCAAAACTTTTGATGATTTCGCCCGGCCGACCAATGTCGGTAAAGGGCTGCACGTTGAAAACCGTGTCGGCCTCGATGGTAGCAATGCCTTCGTCGGCGTATTTGTCCAGCAGCGCGTCGATGACTTTGCGGGCCACGGGGCCGTATTGGGTAAAAACATTGCGCTTCTTCACCCGGCTGGCCCGCTCGCGCCGGGTGAGTGGCGGCATGTTGTAGGCGACATGCAGCAGCAAGTCGAACGGGTCCAGGTTGGTGAGGCCGCTGCTGGCCAGTTCTTCTGCCAGGGCCTCGATCAAAACGCCCTGGCCTTCCAACTCCTGGATCAGCGCGGCCTTGCGGTCGGCGTCGTTCCAGGCCTGCAGGAACTTGTCCAGCGAGTCGTATTGTTTGGTGAGGTTGATGCGGGTGTAGTCGCGCAGGCTCTCGGTGATGAGCTTGCCTTGGGCGTTGAGGTACTGCACGCGTTCACGGGCAACGGCTACGGTGACCAGGCCGCCAACGATGTATTTCTTGGGTTGGTCGTTGTCGGGGGCGAAGGGGCCAAGCGGGTCGAGGGGAGCTGCGGGTTGGCCTTCGACAAGCTCAGGTCGAACGGCTTGGGCGGCATCCGAAAGATCGGCTTCTACATCCGGCGGTGCGATGGGTTCGCCTGCTTCAGGCTCGTAAATCTGCACGGGGTCGCCATCGAATCCTTTGTCGGCAAAGAGTTCGGTGGCGCGCTTGAAGTCGAGGATGGTGAACCAGGTTTTGCCCAAATCCTCGCGCAGCCGAGTGCCGCGGCCAATGATCTGCTTGAACAACGTCATGGACTTGATGTTCTGGTCCAGCACGATGAGCTTGCAGGTTTGTGCATCCACCCCGGTGCTCATCAGCTTGGAGGTGGTGGCAATCACCGGGTACGGGCTCTCGGGGTTGATGAAGTTGTCCAGCTCGCGCTTGCCTTCTGGGTTGTCGCCGGTGATCTGCACCACGTATTTGGGATTGGCAGCGCAGATGTCGGCGTTGGCATTGCTCAGGGCCTGGCGCATGCGGGCGGCGTGGTCTATGTCTTCGCAAAAGACGATGGTCTTGGCATAACGGTCAGTGGCTTTCAGATAGGCCGTGATCTTGGTAGCCACGGCATCGTCACGGGCTTCCAAGACCAGCTTGCGGTTCATGTCGGCACCGGTGTAGACGCGGTCTTCAATCACATGGCCGTGTTTGTCCATCATGCCCGCCGTGGGGCGCCAGCCGAAGGCGTCTTTGTCCAAGTCGACGCGGATGACTTTGTAGGGTGCCAAAAAGCCGTCTTCAATGCCTTGCTTGAGGCTATAGGTGTAGAGCGGCGCGCCAAAGTAGTCGCTGTTGGAGATGTCCTTGGTTTCCTTGGGCGTGGCGGTCAGGCCGACCTGGGTGGCGTTGGCAAAGTAGGTCAATATTTCGCGCCAGGCAGAGTCTTCGTCCGCACTGCCACGGTGGCACTCGTCCACCACGATGAGGTCAAAGAAGTCAGGGCTGAACTGTTTGTAGATGTTCTGTGCTTCTTCGGTTCCGCTCACCGCCTGGTACAGCGACAGATAGATTTCATAGCTCTTGTCGACCAGCTTGGTGGTCTTGTTAACCGCCAGTTCCACCTCTTCCACGGTTACTTTTCCCTGCGCATCCACACGCTCCACGCCTTTGGCATTGGGGCTGAGCTTGGCCATGGCGCCCTTGAAGGGGCGAAAGTCATTGACCATGGTTTGGTCGATGAGGATGTTGCGGTCGGCCAAGAACAGGATGCGCTTCTGGCCGGAGGGCTTGTCCGCACGCCAAGGCGATTTCCACAGGCGATGGATGATCTGGAAGGCGGTGTAGGTCTTACCCGTGCCAGTTGCCATGACCAGCAGCACGCGGTTTTGCCCGTTGGCAATGGCCTCGACCGTGCGGTTGATGGCATTGAGCTGGTAATAACGTGGGGACTTGGCGGGAGCGTAGTCAAACTCGGCCACGCGTCGCACTTCCGGCGTCCAACCCTTCCAGGCGCAGTAACGCGCCCACAGCTCTTGGGGCGATGGGAACTGGTCGAGCGTGATGTTTTGTTCCAGCACACCAGTGGCCAAGGTGGCATCGCGGAATACAAAGCCATCGCCATTGCTGGCAAAGCTGAAAGGCACTCCCAGCAACTCCGCGTATTTGGTGGCCTGCTGCATGCCAGCACTCACTGACAGGCGGGCTTTCTTGGCCTCGACGACGGCCAGGGGAATATTGGGCTTTAAAAAGAGCGCAAAGTCCGCGAACAACACGGTGGCCTGGTCGCGCTTAGCGGTCTTGCCGCGCACCACCACCCGCCCCGCGCGCAAGGGGTATTGTGCGTAAATCTGGTCGAGCGTGTGCCACCCGGCGTTAACGATGGCCGGGCGAATGACCTTGTCGCAAAGGTCGCTCTCGGATAGGTTGTTTTGGTTCATGGCGGCTTGTGACCGAACATAACCCCAAAACCCCCATACGCAGGTTTTCTTACCAGAAGAATGCGCCGAGCTAGTTCAAGCCAACCGGGTGTAAGCCACAATTTCAGGCGCGCCAGCCAGCAGTGGCCCCGCCGCTGCAAAAGCCGCGCCGACATGGGGTGTCGTCATGTGGACGTCCGCATCCTCTTTGCTTCTCCAATGCTCCACGGTCTGAAAGATGTGTGGAGCCTGCTCTTGGTGGTAGACCTCGTACTGCACGCAGCCGGCCTCTTTGCGCGACTGCGCCGCCAGTTCTGCCAACACTTTGCCGGCTGCTTCGGCAGCCTCGGTTTTTACAGTGATGCGGGCCAATACATAGTGCATAGGGGTCTCTCCTTGGGTGTTACAAAAATCTATTCTGGCACTTTTTTGCCTGGCTTGATGGCAGGCAACCTGGCACTGAGTATATGGATGAAGCGAAGTTATGCTGCACAATTGATAGCTATCTACTCATATTCCACGAGGGCTAGCGCATGAAATTGCTTAAGCAACCTGACAAACTCACGCCGCCTGCGACTGCTTTGCGTTCCAGCCGACGCACCACGCCGCAAACGTATGGGCCGCAATCGGTTTGCTCATGAAGTAGCCCTGCGCCTCGTCACACTGTAGGGTCTTGAGCTTGTCCCAGATCAGCGCGTTCTCGACCCCTTCGGCCACCACCGTCAATCCCAGGTTGTGGGCCAGGTCCACGGTAGAGCGCACGATCTTGGCGTCGTCCTCGTCGGTCTCCATGTTCATGACGAACGACTTGTCGATCTTGAGTTCGTCCACCGGCAGGCTCTTCAGGTAAGCCAGTGACGAGTAGCCGGTGCCGAAGTCGTCGATCGACAGCTTGAAGCCGCGCTGCGACAGCGTGTTCAGCGTGCCCTGGGCGCGCTGGGGGTCGTCCATGATGGCGCTTTCGGTGATCTCCAGGCAGAAGGCGCTGGCGGGTAGCTGGTATTGGGCCAGCACGGCATCCAGCCGGGCCGGAAACTCCAGGTCCAGCAGGTCACGGGTGGAGAGGTTGATGGCCAGTTTAAAACCCGGCTCCGCCTCGCCCAGGGTCTGGCTGATGCGGGCGGATTCCTCAAACATCCACATCGTCAACTGGCGCACAAAACCGGTCTGCTCGGCGAAGGGTATGAACTCCAGCGGTGGCACCAGGCCGCGCTGCGGGTGCTGCCAGCGCACTAGCGCCTCGGCGGCCACGACGCGGCCGGTGGCCAGGCTGATCTTGGGTTGCAGAAAGAGGCGTAACTCACCCTGGGCCACTGCATTGCGTAACTCCGACAGCATGGACAGGGTTTCGCTGCTCGATGAATCGAGCGATGCGTCATAGACCTGCATCAGCGTGGTGCGCGATTTGGCGGCGTACATGGCCACTTCGGCGCGCGACAGCAGGGCATCCACATCTTGCGCATGCTGTGGGAAGCAGGCGATGCCCATGCTGGCGCTCATGTCCACTGTTTGTTCTTCAAAGGCCAGGGGCAGCTCGAACGATTTGGCAATGCGCTGGGCCACGGCGACTGCGGTCTCGGCACTGCTGCCGGTCAGCATCACGGCAAACTCGTCGCCGCCCAGGCGGGCCACCATGTCGCTGGCGCGCATCTCCTGTTGCGTCAGCCGCTTGGCCACGGCGATCAGCAACTGGTCGCCAAACGAGTAACCCAGCACGTCGTTCACGTGTTTGAAGCGGTCAATGTCCAGCATCAGGATGGCCATGCCGCCTTTGGCAGGATCGGCACCGTCTGCGCTCGCTGCCTGGATCTGCTCTTGTACCGCCTCACGAAAGCGCGCCCGGTTGGGCAGCCCGGTCAGGCGGTCCCAATACGCCAGTGTGCGGATCTCGTTTTGCTGCGCGCCGATATTGATGCGCATGGCGTCAAAGGCTTTGGCCAGGCCACCGATCTCGTCGTGGCGGTCGGTGTGCTGCATGGGCACGTCGTACTGGCCCCGGCCCAGGGTCTCGGCGGCGTGGACCAGCGATCGCAGCGGAGTGGTCACACGCCGCGCGGCAAACACGCTGCCAATGGCAAACAGCACCACGCCCAGGCCGGTGATCCAGGCCAGGGCGACCTGGGCCTGGCGGAAGGGTGCAACCACCTCGTTGACCGAGCGGAACAGCAAGGTGCGCACGCTGCCATAAGACCCCGTGTCCAGCTTGACGCTGCGGGCAATCAGGCGGTCGCCATCCACCGGCAGCTCGGTTACATCCACTGCTGTGGCTTCCAGCGTGCGCAGGGCATCGGCTGGCAGTGTTGTGGACACCACCTGTCGGCCTTCGCCTGGCGTTTCGCTGATCAGGGCCAGGTGGACTTCCGAAATATCGCGCATGTCGTCCAGCAGTTTCTGGTTGATGGGAAAACCCATTAGCACCCAGCCCACGATGACGGGCGCGCGGATCGGTACCAGCACAAACTGGTAGGGCGTGCGACCGATCAGTGCCACTTGGCTGCCTTGCGCACCGCGGGCGCCGGGGCTGGTCAGGCGGCTCAGCACACTCTGCAGCTGGGTGCTGTCTTGCCCCTCGCCGACGGCGCGCAGGCCCATATTGGTGTCCATCAGCGCGGTGACGGTGGCGTTGATGCGGGCGCCGTTATTTTCCAGCGCCGAGCGGATGGTGGCTTCGTCCTGCGTGCTAATGGCAGCCCGGAAGCCGAAGTCGGCGGCCAGCACAGTGGCACCCTGGGTCAAGGTCTGTACGTTCTGGTCCAGCAACCGGCGCCATACGCGCTCACCCACGAGCAACTCCTGCTCCACTTGGCGTTTGGCACTTTGTTCAATGCTGATCCGTACCACGCTGAACACCGCAGCCTGCACGATCAGCAGCAGCAACAAAGACAGGGCAACGATGCGCGAGGACAAGCCCCAGTAATCGGGCCGCCACTCGAGCTTTTTCATGGCGTTACGCCCATTAGGCGGTAGCTCAGCGACACATCGGCGCTGCCCACGGTAAGTGCCTGCTCCGCCGCCGGTGCGCCCACGGCAAGCCCAGGGTGCCAAATGCGCAAGCGGTAGTTGCCGGCTGGTACATCCCGCATGCTCGCAGCACCCTTGGCGTCGCCTACGGCAAAAAAAGGCGTCTCCACGACGACGACCCAGGCGCTCATGTTGTCGTGGATGTTGCAACCCAGTACTGCAATGCCGGGCTTGTCAAAGACCACCGGGCTGGCCGATGTACCGGTGTAGAGCTTGAGCTCAAACGTCTTGTTGGGTGAGAAAGAGTACACGTGGTGGCGCACGGTGTCGCGGTTGGGAAAACCCACCGCCGTACCCACCGGCACCACCAGCACCCGGGGTGCAAACTGCTTGCTGATCTGGGCCACCTCGGCACCAGCAATGGGCTTGGCCAGCTGGCGGGCTTGGCTGGACTCCAGAAACACTACACCCTCGGACAGTTGTTTGCCCGCACCGTCTTGCATTTGTACGGACACCGTTGCCGCGTGTGCGAGCGGTATCGTCAGCGCCCAATTCAACAAGAGAAGCCGGAGGGTCAAGTGCATGCCGAAAAATTTACCCGTAAAGGTCCAGTGTATAGCGCTTGTTAGAAGGCAACTGCAAGCGTAGTGAAAGCATTTCTGCTGCACTGCCACCGTGCACGCTGCCGGTCAGATAGGCGGCCTGGTATTCCACGCGCTGCTTTGGGTGGTAGGGGGGGTGGAAGTGCCCAGCAAATACCCGCAAGGCGTGGAGTACAACAAATGGACGTTGCATGTAAAAGCAGTCTGGCCCATTATGATTTGTAGACTTGTGGCCTGGAGGCCGTCATGCCATAGACAGTTGGAAGGCCACCCATGTTGCACCCTACCGCCCAAGCCCGCACATCTTCGCTCAGGCGCGGGTACCCTTTCGCTGCCTGGAGTCGCACCAGTTTGCTGGTTGCGCTGGCGGCCTGTTGTGCCACGGCCTCGGTACGCGCACAGAGCCTTGCTTCCACGGATACGCTGACGCCCCCCAGCGTGGCGTTGTACAACGCGCTGGGGAAAAAAGAGGGCATACGCCTGTTGATGGATGACTTGGTGGACCGCCTGCGCGCCGACAAGGCCATCGGCCCGCTGTTCAATAACATCAAACCCGCGTATCTAAAAGAGCAGCTTACCGACCAGTTGTGCCGCGTCAGCGGCGGCCCGTGTGTGTACGAAGGCGAGGAGATGAAGAAATCCCACGCGGACCTGAAGATAGGCACTGGCGAGTTCAATTTGCTGGTGGAAATCTTGCAAGACAGCATGACCGCCCGCGACATCCCCTTCGGCGTGCAAAACCGTTTGTTGGCCCGCTTGGCGCCCATGCACCGCGAGATCATCACCGCCAGCCCGGCCGCCAACCGCCAGGGCAAATTGCTATTGACCGGTGGTGTTAGCAGTGTGGACGGCTCGGCCGGCGGTGGGTTGAGCCCCTGGGCCACGATCGGCACCTACGCCAGCGACCAGGCCACGGGCATCTCGGCCCACGCCACGCGCGTTACGACCAACGACTATGGCCTCAACACCTACGGCCTGACGCTGGGCATCCACAACCAATGGGAAGTCTCGCTGGCCCGCCAGTCGTTCGACACCGGCGTCACCGGCCCCGGCCTTGGCATACCCGGCCTACAACTGACGCAAGACATTTTGGGCGCCAAGTGGCGCGTAGCGGGCGACGCCATTCTGGACAGTGATACCTGGCAGCCCCAGATTGCGGTCGGCGTGCAGTTCAAAAACCTGCAGTCCAGCGGGCTGGATGCCACACTGTCGGCCCTGGGCGCCAAGAAGACCGGCACCGATGTGTATGTCAGCGCCACCAAGCTGCTCCTGGCCCAGGGCATCCTGATCAACGGCACGCTGCGCGCCACCAATGCCAACCAGAATGGCCTGCTCGGCTTTGGCGGCACGCTGGGCGGCGCGCGCGACCAATACCAGCTGATGCCCGAGCTGTCAGTGGCCTGGCTGGCCAACCGCAACCTGGCCGTGGGCATGGAGTACCGGCGCATGCCCAACAACCTGCAAGACCCAGGCGCTGCCGCCGGTCTGGGTGATGGCTTGCGCGCGCAGGACTGGAAAGACATCTTCATCGCCTGGGCGCCGAACAAGACGGTATCGGCCACGCTGGCCTATGTCGACCTGGGCGTCATCGTGCCCGCCACCACCGGCAACCGCGCGCAGACGGGCGCCTACCTGTCGGTGCAGTTGGGCTTCTAAAGAGGGCGGCGATAATCCAGTCTACATGGCACTTATTACTCTACTTGACGCCCAGCTGGCATTCGGGCACGTCCCGCTTCTCGATCACGCTGACTTTTCCCTTGAAACGCAAGAGCGCGTCGGCCTGATCGGCCGCAACGGCGCTGGCAAATCCTCCATGCTCAAAATTCTGGGCGGTATGGAGCGGCCCGATGATGGCACCTTGCAGGTGCAAACCGGCACGCGTATTTCCTACGTAGCCCAAGAGCCCATTCTGGATGGCGATGCTACTGTTTTCATAGCTGTACGTGCAGGTTTGGAGAGGGTTATCGGGCTGATCGAAGAATACTGCCTGGGCCACGGCGATCTGGACGCGATGCAAAGCGAAATCGAAACCCTGGACGGCTGGAACTGGGAACAGCGGGTGAACGAAACCCTGCAACGCTTGCATTTGAACCCCGAAGCGGTCGTCAACACGCTGTCCGGCGGTACCAAAAAGCGGGTGGCGCTGGCACAGGCCCTGGTTGCCCAGCCCGATGTGCTGCTGCTCGATGAGCCGACCAACCACCTGGATCTGGACTCCATCGAATGGCTGGAAGGCTTGCTGGTGGATTTCAAAGGCTCCATCATCACCATCACCCACGACCGCTCGTTCCTGGACAACGTGGCCACGCGCATCGTCGAACTGGACCGCGGCAAGCTGATGAGTTACCCCGGCAACTTTGCCGCCTATTTGCTGCAAAAGGAAGAGCAACTGGCGCAAGAGGCGGTCATCAACGCCAAGGCCGACAAGCTGCTGGCGCAAGAAGAGGTGTGGATCCGCAAGGGCGTGGAAGCCCGCCGCACCCGCGCCACGGCGCGCATCGTGCGGCTGGACGATCTGCGCAGCAAACACGCGGCGCGCCGCGACGTCGTGGGCAGCGTCAACATGGACGTCAACACTGGCGACAAGAGTGGCAAGCTGGTGGCCGAACTCACCCATGTGTCCAAAACATTCGGCGACCGCAAAATCGTGGACGACTTCACCGCTACCATTTTGCGTGGCGACAAGATTGGCCTGTTGGGCCCGAACGGCGCTGGCAAGACCACGCTGCTCAAACTAATTCTGGGCGATTACAAAGCCGACCCCGCACCGGCCAACGCCCCCAAACCCGAACCCGGCCACAGCCCCTGGGGCACGGTGCGCCAGGGTGCCAACATCACCGTGGCCTACTTCGACCAGATGCGCAATGCGCTGGACCTGGATTCGACGCTGGAAGACTTCATCAGCCCCGGCAGCGAGTGGATCGAGATTGGCAACCAGAAGAAACACCGCAAGAGCTACCTGGGTGACTTTTTGTTCTCGCCTGCGCGGGCCATGTCCCCCGTGCGATCTTTAAGCGGTGGCGAGCGTAACCGCCTGCTGCTGGCACGCCTGTTTGCCCGCCCAGCCAATGTGCTGGTGCTGGACGAACCGACCAACGATCTGGACATCGACACGCTGGAACTGCTGGAAGACCTGCTGCAAAGCTACGACGGAACGGTGTTTTTGGTCAGCCATGACCGGACTTTTTTGGACAATGTCGTCACCAGCACGATTGCGTACGAGGGTGATGCCAAATGGCGCGAGTACGAAGGTGGCGTGAGCGACTGGCTGATCCAGACCAAGCGCGCCAACGCCATCAATGCGGCACAAGGTAAAACCACCGCTAAGCCCTTCAACTACGAGCGTGAGCAGCTACAAAAACAGGAGCAGGCGACGGCAGCTGTTTCTGCTGCTGCACCCGCCGCGCCCGCCAAAACCAAGAAACTCAGTTTCAAGGACCAACGTGAACTGGACGGTCTGCCCGACCTGATTGCCGCGCTGGAGGCCGAGCAGGTGGAGATCAACGTGGCGCTGGCCGACGGCAGCTTGTACGCAGTGGACAACGTGCGTGCGATGCGACTGGCAACCCGCAACGCCCAGATCGACGACGAGCTGATGGTCGCCTTGGAACGTTGGGAAGTGCTAGGCCGCCCGGCTTAGGCTACTTTAGCTACGACCAGTCTCAGCAGCGTAGCTACCAGGTGGTCCAGCTCAAAGGGTTTTCCGATGTGGTCGTTCATGCCCGCCTGCAGGCAGGCCGCCCGGTCCGATGCCATGGCATTGGCGGTCATCGCAATGATGGGCAGGCTGCTCAGCCCCAAGTCCTGGCGGATGGCGCGGGTTGCGGCATAACCGTCCATGACCGGCATCTGCAGGTCCATCAGTACGGCGTCAAACGCAGGTTGCGCGCCCGCCGCAGCGGCCACGCCCTGTTGGCCGTCGTCGGCCAGCACCACGGTGGCTCCCTCTTGCGTTAGCAAGCCCTTTGCCACCATCTGGTTGATCTTGTTGTCCTCTACGATCAACAGGTGCAGGCCTTGCAGGCGCTGGGGCTTGGCACTGCCAGACGCAGTCGCACCCAGAGCGCCACCAACCGCTTGTAGTGTGGGTGGCAAGTGGGCCAGCGCAAAGCGGGCCTTGAAGTAAAAATTGCTGCCCTGGCCAACCGCGCTGCTGAGTTGCAACTCGCCACCCAGCAAGGCCACCAGTCTGCTGGAGATGGACAGGCCCAAACCCGTACCACCAAAGCGCCGCGTGGTTGACGCCTCAGCCTGCGAGAAACCGTCAAAGATATGCACTTGGTTCTCAGATGCGATGCCGATGCCCGTGTCACGCACTGCAAACTCCAGCGCCACGTCCTGCGGTGTGCGCTCCAGCACTCGCACATGCAACACTACCTCGCCTTGGTGGGTGAACTTGATCGCGTTGCCCCCCAGGTTGATCAGCACCTGCTGTAGCCGCATGTCATCGCCCAGCAGGCCGCGCGGTACGCCGTCCTCCACAACATGGCGGAACACCACGGGCTTGGCGCCAATATTGGCCGATAGGATGACACAGAGGTTGCCCAGCATCTTGTCCAGGTCGAAGGGCCGTGGGTCCAATGCCATCTTGCCCGCCTCTATTTTGGAGAAGTCCAAAATGTCATTGAGCAACCCCAGCAACGAACGCGCTGCGTCTTCGGTCTTGCTGGCAAAGTCCCGTTGCTCCACCGCCAGTTGGGTGTTTTGCAGCAACCTCAGCATGCCCAAAATCGCGTTCATCGGGGTGCGGATCTCGTGGCTCATATTCGCCAGAAACTGGCCCTTGGCCACGCTGGCCTGCTCTGCCTGGGCCCGGGCTTCGACATAGCTGGTGACATCGGTAAAGGTGCGTACAAAGCCACCCGTCGGCAGCGCGGCACTGCCGATTTCTAGCGTGCGCCCAGACACCGTGCGCCGCGTATAACGCGGCGGCGGTGCCATGGGCGTTGCTGTGCCCAGCGAACGCAGGTAGGCGCGGGCCGACTCCTCGACCAGGTCAAAGTCGTTGCCAAAGTCGCCACGTTGCGCTTGAAACGCAACCACCTCGGACAGCTCAGCGTCGTGCAGTTGTTTGGGTATTTCCAGCAAATCCATGACCCGTCGGCTTTGGAAGACGACTGAGTTGTCCGCCGCAATCATGGCCACACCTTGGGAAATGTGGTCTAGCACCGCTTGCATTCGTGTTGTCTGCGTCGCAAGCACATCGTTGGCGGCCTGGCGCGACAGCTCACCGAGCCAACGCGGCAGCGCCATACGCATCACGGCTAGACCGGCGCCCAGGCACACGGCCCCGCCGCCCCATGCGACCCACAGCACCCGAGCCAGCCCCCTGTCTTGTGCATGTTGGTACAGCAGGTAGTGTAAAAAAAGACCCAGCCCGGCCCCTGCAAACAACAGCAAGGTGACGCCAACCACCGCAAGCACCCGGTTGGCGCTAGAGGGTGACAAATAGGGCCGCAATGAGCGCATGGTTTTAGCGTGGGCTTGTGGTTGCTGTGAGGCGTAGCAGCATGGCTACCAGACCGTTCAGATCAAAGGGCTTGCCAATATGCTCGTCCATGCCAGCCTCCAGGCAGGCCGTACGGTCCGAGGCCATGGCGTTGGCCGTCATCGCGATGACGGGCAAGGTCGTCAACCCCAGCTCTTGGCGGATGGCGCGGGTGGCCGCGTAGCCATCCATGACCGGCATTTGCACATCCATCAACACTGCGTCAAATGGGTTTTGCGCTGCGGCCAACGCCGCCACACCCAATTGCCCGTCATCGGCCAGTGTGACATCGGCGCCCTCTTGCACCAGCAGGCCTCTGGCCACCAACTGATTGATCTTGTTGTCTTCCACCACCAACAGGCGCATGCCTTGCAGGCGCCGGGGCTTGCTGACGGCAGGTGTGCCGGGGGCGCCGCCTTGGACTCCCGGCGCGGGCAGCGGAGCATCCGGCACGTCCGCTATGGGAAGGCGGATGGAAAAGTAAAAGCTGCTGCCCAGGCCGACGGTGCTGTCCAGTGAGAGCTTGCCGCCCAGCAGTTTGACCAGGCGGCTGGAGATAGACAGCCCCAGCCCGGTGCCGCCATAGCGCCGCGTGGTGGATGCCTCGGCCTGCGAGAAGCCATCAAAGATGTGGCTTTGGTTTTCGGGCGCGATGCCAATACCGGTGTCGCGCACGGCGAACTCCAGCACCACATCCGCAGCCGTGCGTTCGACCACGCGCACACGCAACACCACGTCACCCCGTGGGGTGAATTTGATGGCGTTGCCGCCCAGGTTGATCAGCACCTGCTGCAGGCGCATGTCATCACCCAGCAGACCGCGTGGCACGGCCTCTTCAACCTCGTAGCGCACCACCACGGGTCGCGTGCCGATATTGGCCGACAGGATGATGGCCAGATTGCCCAGCATCTTGTCCAGGTTGAAAGGGCGCGGGTCAAGTGTCATCTTGCCGGCCTCGACTTTGGAGAAGTCCAGTATGTCGTTGAGCAGGCCCAGCAGCGAGCGCGCGGCGTCTTCGGTCTTGCTGGCAAAGTCCCGCTGCTCTGCGGTCAGGCCGGTATTTTGCAGCAGCGTCAGTATGCCCAGAATAGCGTTCATGGGTGTGCGGATTTCGTGGCTCATATTTGCCACGAACTGGCTCTTGGCGATGCTGGCCTGCTCGGAGCGGGCCACCGCATCCTTCAGCTGGGCTTCGGCCAGCTTGCGGTCGTGGATATCCTGGCTGGAGCCGGCCATGCGCACGGCCTGACCGGCCGTGTTGCGGTAGACCTTGGCCCGCGAGCGGAACCAGCGGTATCCGTGGTCCTTGGTGCGCACCAGGTTCTCTTCGTCATAGTCCTTGTGCCCTGCAACGGCTTGCGCACTCGCAAACCGGTTGCGCTCCAGATGCTCGGGGTGCAGGATGCGGTTGAAATTTTCTGTACTGGCGGGCAACTCATCGGAGGTATAACCAATCAGCGCGTAATAGCTGGGCGACCACCATTGCGCATCGGCTTGCAGGTCCATCCAGTCCCATAAACCGTCGCTGCCACCTTCTATCGCCAGGGCCATGCGGTCCGACATCTCAGCCAGCGTTTTTTGGGCTTGCTTCTGTACCGTGATATCGCTACCAATTTCCATAAAACCGACCAGCAATTCATCGGCATCGCGGGTAGGTTGCACTTCAGTGTCCACCCAGTATTCTCGGCCGTCTTTGGCGCGGTTGAGCACCTCGACGCGGCAGGGCTCACCGTAGTGCACGGCGGTCAACAAGCGATCAATGACCACCGGGTCCGCCTTGCCACTGCTGAGTAGTTCACCCGGTGTCTTGCCCCGTGCTTCTTCCAGCGTGTAGCCTGTCAGCCGGGTAAAGCCCGCATTGACCCAGGTGATGCGCATATGGGGGTCGGTGATGGTGACCGCGTTGCTGGTGTGCTGCACCACGCGGGCCAGCCGGTCCAGGTCCGAGGTCATGCGCTCGGCCAGGCGCTGGGCCCGCAAGCGCCCCAGTGCCAGTAGCCACACCGTAAAAGCAATCAGCATGCTGGCCATGGCGCCTGAGATGCCGGCCAGCGCAAGGCTGGAGCGATCTTGTGTGGCATTGAACTGGGCGCTGCTGCGCAGGCGCAGTTGTAGCGTTCGCCCACCCACTTCAACCGGGTGGACCTGCGCCAAAGCTGAGGATGCCTCGCGCTTTGCATTGATCTCGTCCTCCAGCGCAGGCTGGCCATTTTCCGAGTCATACAACAGGCGGTCCGATTGACCTACAGCACCGTCCCAAAGATCTACGCGGATGTTGTTGTCGGCGATGCTGGCAACGCCCTGGAGCAATTCAGCGGCCGCCATGGGCGCATACAGCAGGCCGACCAGCGCGGCCTGGTGTTGCTGTACCGTGACCGGGTCCACGCCGTGGCGATATACCGGCAAGAAGTACAGCAGGCCTGGCGTCTGTTTGCTGTCCTGCACCAGCACCAGCTTGCCGCTGAGCGCGGGTTGACCGGTGTTCATGGCCCGCTCGGCAGCCTCGCGGCGAACGGGCTCTTGGCCCTCGTCCAAGCCGAGGGCCGCGCGGTTGTTGGTAATCGGTTCGATAAACTTGACAACAAACAAGTCGGCAGCGTCGCCTTGGGTGCGCACCTCAAATTCGGGTGCATTGTCGGCCCGCTCGGCCGCCACGAAGGCATCCAGTCCCTCGCGCGAGACCCGCGCAACAAAACCAAAACCCCGGATGCCGGGCTGCTCGGTCGCCAAATCCCGCGACTCCACATAGGCCTGGAACTGCCGACGGGAAATACTGCCGCTGACGGCATAGGCGCCGCGCGCGCCCTTGAGCCCCAGCAGGGGTTGGTTGAAGCGGCGCTTGACCTCGGATTCGATGCGTTCGGCACCCCGGTCAAACAGCGCCTGGGCGTCCTTGTCAAGATCCTGCTTGAGCCACAGCACCAGGGCCACGGTAGCCACCAGGCCCAGAAGCTGGGCCGCAGCAGTCAGTGCCAAAGCGGCACTGATATTGAAGTGTGCGTTGGTACCCGCCTTTGGGTTGGATGCAGTTAAGTCAGCGGGGCTTGCGAGCGTGGCCTTGAGGCGCTGCAAATGGGTCGCGCAACGCCAGTACACGGCAGGCCCCGCCACCAGAATCAGCAGCGCCACGTTGACCAGGGTTTCGCCCACGCGGTTCAGGCCAGGCGCCAGCACCGGCAGTGCGAACATGACCAAACCTTCAGTCAGCGCAATGATGACTGAGATTTCAGCGCAAAGGTGCACCGGGTTGAAGGATTGCTTCATGCCGCCTGTCTGGCTCGGGGCGTCACGCAAGAGGGTGACGAAGCGTCAGGATAGCAGAGGCTTTTGGAAATCCCAAGGCGCATGCGTGCCCCCGCGTTCGCCCACTGCGTGTGGCTCTCTGCCCCCCGAGGTGGCTTACGCGCCTTGGAGCGCCCCGGCGACGCTAGACCGCTCCCTGGCTGCGCAACTGTGCGATGGCGGCGGCATCCAGCCCCAGCCCCGCCAGCACGCTGTCCGTGTGCTCGCCCAGTGCGGGTGGTGGGCGGTGCAGCACCGGTGGCGTATCCATCAAACGTAGCGGACTGGCGACAGATGCTATAGATGTGATAGCTGTACTGTCAATATCCCCGAGGGCTAGCGGCTGATTAACCTTAAGCCCTCTGGCTACAACCTGGGCATCGGCAAAGGCCTGGTCGACGTTGTTGATGGGCCCGCAGGGCACGGCTTTGTGCTCCAGCAGGGCCACCCACTGGACAGTGGTTTGGGTCCGTGTGACTGCTTCGATCTGTGGGATCAGCGATTCGCGGTTGGCCACGCGCAGCGTGTTGGTGGCGTAGCGTGGGTCGTGTGCCCATTGTGGTTGCCCGGCGGCTTCGCAAAAGCGTGCGAACTGGCCGTCGTTGCCCACGGCCAGTAGCATGGCGCCATCCAGCGTGGGCAGGGACTGGTAGGGCACCAGGCTGGGGTGGCTATTGCCCTGACGCTGGGGCACCTTGCCGGTGTTTAAAAATCCTGCCGCCTGGTTGGCCAGAATGGCCATGCCCACGTCCAGCAGCGACATGTCGATGTACTGGCCTACTCCGGTACGGTGGCGCACTTCGACGGCGGCGAGGATCGCGCTGCAGGCGTAAACCCCTGTGAACAAATCGGTCAGTGCCACGCCCACGCGCAGCGGCCCGCCGCCGGGCGTGCCGGGCGGGTTGCCGGTGATGCTCATCATGCCGCTCATGGCCTGGATCATCAGGTCGTAACCAGCCCGTTCAGCGTAGGGTCCGTCCTGGCCAAAGCCGGTGATGGAGCAGTAAATGAGGCGCGGGTTGAGTGTTTTTAGGTGTTCATAGTCCAGCCCGTACTTGGCAAGGCCGCCGACCTTGAAGTTCTCCACCAGCACATCGCTCTGGGCCACCATCTGGCGTATCAGGGCCTGGCCTTCGGGCTTGGCCATGTCGATGGTGACCGAGCGTTTGTTGCGGTTGCAGGCGGTGAAGTAGGTGGCGTGGGTTGTGTCGTTGCCTTCGTTGTCCTTTAGGAAGGGAGGGCCCCAGTGGCGGGTGTCGTCGCCATCACCTGGTTTTTCTACCTTGATGACGTCGGCGCCCAGGTCTGCCAGCATTTGGGTGCACCAGGGGCCGGCGAGGACTCTGGAAAGGTCCAGGACTTTGATGTGGGGAAGGGCAGAGGGTTTTTCTTGGGTTGTCATGTTTATTTTTCCGTTTGTCGTGTTTTGGGTGGCGTCACTTGCAGTGTTGCTTTTGTGGTCCCCACTCTCCCCCAACCCCTCTCGCCCCGCCGGGCGAGAGGGGAGCTCAACAGCCGATTTTGTGTCTTCGCGCCGGCTACGGTGCTACTTGGAAAGGTTGCGGTACGTGTCTTCTCGGTCAGGCTTCTCGTGTGGCGGTCGTAGTGAACGGCTCCGTGCTGGTGCTCCCACGGCGGGCCGCTGCGCGGGGCCCGCCAGCGCGTGCGCGGCATCAGCACGAGGTCGCTACGACCGTTGGCAGTCACTCTACGCGTACACCCGCGTTGGCTACCCCACAGCAGTAATTCCGTATTCGGCGCGACGTAACCAAATCGGCTGTTGAGCCCCCCTTTCGCCCGGCGGGGCGAGAGGGGTTGGGGGAGAGTGGGGGCCTACAAAAGCAACACAACAAACCCCTCTCTCAAAACACCCCTAGTCAGTTGAGGACAGAGCTTGTCCGTTGCGCGTCCTGCGGTCTGTCTCGCAAGGCCTCAGAAAGCCGCAATCCCCGTCTGCGCCCGTCCCAATATCAGCGCGTGAATGTCATGCGTCCCTTCGTAAGTATTCACAACCTCCAGATTCACCAAATGCCGCGCCACACCAAACTCATCCGAAATTCCATTGCCCCCCATCATGTCCCGCGCCAGCCGCGCAATGTCCAATGCTTTGCCACATGAATTGCGCTTGAGAATGGACGTGATCTCAACGGAGGCCGTACCTTCGTCCTTCATCCGCCCCAGTCGCAGGCACCCTTGCAAGCCCAACGCAATCTCGGTCTGCATGTCCGCCAGCTTTTTCTGGATCAACTGGTTGGCTGCCAAGGGCTTGCCAAATTGCTTGCGGTCCATCGTGTACTGCCGCGCACGCAGCCAGCAGTCTTCAGCCGCGCCCAGGGCACCCCAGGCAATGCCATAACGGGCACTGTTCAAACAGGTGAATGGTCCTTTCAAACCGCGCACTTCCGGGAAGGCGTTTTCTTCGGGGCAGAACACACCATCCATGACGATCTCACCCGTCACTGACGCACGCAGCCCCACTTTGCCGTGGATGGTCGGGGCGCTCAGGCCCGCCATGCCTTTCTCCAGCACAAAGCCGCGGATGGGGCCGACCTGGCCGCCTTCGGACACTTCCTTGGCCCAGACTACAAACACGTCGGCCATCGGACTGTTGCTGATCCACATCTTGCTACCGCTCAGCGTGTAGCCGCCCGCCACCTTGTGTGCGCGGGTCGCCATGGAACCGGGGTCGGAGCCGTGGTCGGGTTCGGTCAGGCCGAAGCAGCCAATCCACTCGCCGTTGGCCAGCTTGGGTAGATACTTTTGGCGCTGTGTCTCGGTGCCAAACTCAAAAATCGGGACCATGACCAAAGAGCTTTGAACGCTCATCATCGAGCGGTAGCCGCTGTCCACACGTTCCACTTCGCGGGCGATCAGGCCGTAAGACACATAGCTCAGACCTGGGCCGCCATATTGCTCGGGGATGGTGGGGCCTAGCAGGCCCAGTTCGCCCATCTCGCGGAAGATGGCCACATCGGTCGTGCCATCGCGAAAGGCCCGGGTGATGCGGGGCAGCAGTTTGTCCTGGCAATACGCGGCGGCGGCATCACGCACCATGCGTTCGTCATCGGTGAGCTGGCTGTCCAGCAAAAAGGGGTCTTGCCAGTTGAAGGATGCTGCGTTGGCCATGGTGGGGGAGTCTCCGGAAACAGGGTGTTGGGTGAGTTGATTTACTACCCGGCATCCTAGCCCCGAACGGCGCAGGCCACAAACGATTGTTCGTCACCCAGGTATGCCCCCACCGCATATCTCGAAGGGTTCAGTCCACCGGCACAGAACCGTAGCTGTACCGCGGTGGCGGCACCCGCCGGGGCCTAGAGATTCGCGAGCAAGCGGTCCAGTGTTATCTGCGCAACTGCTTCACACAGGCTGTCCATGCCTTGCCACGCATTGGCCGAGTAGTCGCCCACAGCAAACTCCTTGCCACGGTAGGTGACACGGGTTTCCAAAATATCTTTTCCGGCCATGAAGCCAAACATGACACGCGCGCCGGGCGGACGTTGGCGGTATTTGGTGACGACGATTTCGGCGGTTTCTTCGCTGGAGACCTCGTAGCCTTTGGCTGCTGCCTTGCTGGCGTAGGTTTTCTCCACCAGGGGAAACACTTTCTCGTTCACTGCGCAATCGCCACAATCCCATCGCATCACCAATTGGGGAACTTGCTTGCCCGCCAGGCCTGCCTTCAATTCCTTGGGTGGACTTGCGGGTGGCTCTGCTGCGGCTGGCTCCGCGGTGCTGATGGAGGTTCCCGTGGGAGAGCTTGCAGGCCCGGCCGGCTCAAGCGGGGGCTGTGCATTGGCTACCGTCAGTTGTGCCAGCAAGAGTGCTGCGCACAGGGAAAGGTGTTTGATGTGATGCATGGGCACGGTGATCCGGTAGTTGCAACAGACCCGCATTCTCTCTGTTCCGGCGAGAGAGGGCGCAATTTTCTCGCGCCTACGGCCGCTTGATCTTGCTGGCTTCGACCATGCCGGGGATGCCGTCGAGCTGCACCACCAGCTCGCCTCGGCGGAGGATCACGTGTTTTACCGACTCGGTGCGGTTGGCGTAGATCACCCGGTCGCCGGGCTTGTATTGCGGCAGGTCCGGTGGTGCGACGTAAACCGGCCGGGCTGGTTTCTGGCCGGATGCTGAGTGACTGAGTTTGTGTGCGATGCCGGGGTGCAGCGGGGCCAACTGCTCCAGCGCGGTGCGCACGGCCGCACGCATGGCATCGGCGGTAAAGGGCTTGGCCAGCAAAAACAGCGCGCCGGCTTCATCAGCCTCCTGCTGGTGGGTGGGGCCGCTGGCCTGCGACAACAGCGCGAAATGGCAGCCGGGGCTGGTCTTCTGGATGGTGTGGTGCAGCGCAATGCCGGTCAATGATTCCTTGGCGAACCAGTCGCTGATCAGAAAGTCCGGCTTCAGGGATGTGGCTATTTCGGCAGCGGCATGCGGGTTGCCCGTGGTCTTGATCGCGGCCGCATCAAAGCCGTAACCGGCAAGCAGCTGTTGGGCGAAGGTTTGCAGCGCGGGGCTGGGATCGGAAATCAAAAAACTGACTGCGGACATTGAGAAAAATACCAATCTGCACAAACAGACTAAGCAACAAAAAGAAACGGGAGAATATCCGCGGGAGTACTTGTATTCTAGGGGCCGCCACACGGGCGCGGTGCGCTCCAAAACGTATAGGTGGTGTGCGTTATCAGGCTACTTTCAGCCTCGCTACACTGGCCCCACATGCGACGCAAGATTCCTGCCACCCACACACTACTGTGCTTTGAAGCCGCCGCCCGCCACGAGAGCTATACCCGCGCGGCGCAGGAGCTGGCCTTGACGCAAAGCGCCGTCTCGCGCCAGGTGGCTGCGTTGGAGGAATACCTGGGCCAGGCGCTGTTTACGCGCACCCGCCACGGCGTGGCGCTCACCCCGCGGGGGCGCGAGTACGCTGCTCAGGTGGCCGAGCGCCTGCTGGCGCTGGAGCGTGACACGCTGAATGCCATGTCCACCCAAGGCACGCAAGGCGCCGTGAACCTGGCGGCCGTTCCCACCTTTGCCACCCGCTGGCTGATACCGCGTCTGCCCCGATTGCAGGCGCAGCACCCCGACATCGTGGTGCATATCGAGACCCGCACCCGGCCCTTCCTGTTTGCCGACACCGGTTTTGACGCCGCCCTGTATGCCGGCACCGCCGAACAAGTAGCCAATTGGGCCGGTACCCAAGCCACCTTGCTGGTGCCCGAAGAGGTGCTGCCCGTGTGCGCACCTGGCCTGCTGGCGGGCGCGGCGCGGCTGAGCCCGCAGGCCATTGCCGAACTGCCGCTTCTGCAGCAAAGCACGCGCCCCTTTGGCTGGAGCCAGTGGTTTGATGCCATGGGGGTCAGCACGCCGCACGCGCTGTCCGGCCCGCGCTATGAGTTGTTCTCGATGACCGCCACCGCCGCTATTCACGGCCTAGGTGTGGCGCTGGTGCCGCGCCTGTTGATAGAGGCCGAACTGGCGCGCGGCGATTTGGTCGTGGCCTGCGACCAGGCCCTGCGTGGCGAGCGGGCCTATTACCTGGTCACACCGCTGCGTGATGAAGAGTCTGCGGCCCTGGCGCTGTTTCGCGCATGGCTGGTTTTGGGAGCAAGCCCAGCACGCGGATAAACCCCTAGATACAGACTGGCATCACACTTGCTAGCATGTACAGCAATAACCTGACTAAACGGTCAGATTTTCAAACACAGGAGTGCTAGCGTGTCTGACTCTTACCAACCCGACGTTCGCCCCGGTCGCCTGGCTGCCACCGAATACGCGCAACGCTTTGCCGACGCAACCCCCCGCCTGACCCGCACCCAAGCCTTGCTGGAGGCGGAGCGCTGTCTCTACTGTTATGACGCCCCCTGCGCCACAGCCTGCCCCACGGGCATCGACGTGCCGTCCTTCATCAAGCGCATTGCCGACGACAACCTGCGCGGTTCGGCACGCACCATTTTGGAATCCAATCCGCTGGGCGGCATGTGCGCCCGGGTCTGCCCGACCGAGAACCTGTGCGAGGCCGTGTGCGTGCGCAACACGCAAGAAGACCGCCCGGTAGCCATCGGTCGCCTGCAGCGCCACGCGGTCGATGCGCTGATGGAAAGCGCCAAACCCCAAATCTTCACCCGCGAGCCCGCCACCGGCACAAGAATCGCCGTGGTCGGCGCCGGCCCCGCTGGCCTGGCCTGTGCCTACACGCTGGCGCGCAAGGGCCATGACGTTGTCGTGTTCGATGCCAATCCCAAGCCCGGCGGCCTGAACGAATACGGCCTGGCCAGCTACAAGACGCCCAACAACTTCGCCCAACGCGAGGTGCAATGGCTGCTGGACATCGGCGGCATCACGATCACCAACAACTGGAAGCTGGAGACCACGGCCCAGCTGGCCACGCTGCGCAAGGATTTTGATGCTGTCTTCCTCGGCATGGGCCTGGCCACCACCCACGCCCTGGGCGTGCCGGGTGAGGAGTTGACCGGCGTGCAGGACGCGGTGGACTTCATCGCCACACTGCGCCAGACTGCAGATCTGTCCACGCTGCCGGTGGGCCGCCGTGTCGTGGTGATTGGCGGTGGCATGACGGCCGTAGACGCCGCCGTGCAGAGCAAGCTATTGGGGGCCAAGGTGGTGCACATGGTCTACCGTCGCGGCCCGGACACGCTGTCGGCGTCCAAGGCCGAACAAGAATGGGCGCAGACCAATGGCGTGGTGCTGCACCAATGGCTGGCACCGGTCGAGATTCTGGGGCGCGACGGGTTTGTGGCCGGCGTGCGTTTTGCAGAGCAGGCCCTGGTGGACGGCAAGCTGCAAGCCACCGGCCGTGAACTGACCTTTGATGCCGACACCGTGCTCAAGGCCATTGGCCAAAAGCTGGGCAACCCGGTGCTGGCCGAGGCGGGCCTGGCACTGGACGGCGGCCGCATTGCCACGGATGCCGAAGGCACGACCAACTTGCCCGGCGTCTGGGCTGGCGGCGACTGCCGCGCTGGCGGGCTGGACCTGACGGTAGAAGCCGTGGAGCATGGCAAGCAATCGGCCAACGCCATCCACGCATTCCTGGTGATGAGCGCTCCGCAGGCCAAGGCAGCCTGAGCGCGCCGCAGGTACAACCCACTCAGATTCTGGAGTCCAGCACATGGCAAATCTCGCAACCAACTTCGTCGGCATCCAAAGCCCCAACCCCTTCTGGCTGGCATCTGCCCCACCCACCGACAAGGCCTACAACGTCAACCGCGCATTTGAAGCCGGTTGGGGTGGTGTGGTCTGGAAGACGCTGGGCGAGGCCGGGCCACCGGTCGTCAACGTCAACGGCCCGCGCTACGGCGCACTGTTGACGCCAGACCGGCGCCTGATGGGCTTCAACAACATCGAGCTGATCACCGACCGCGACCTGGACCTCAACCTGCGCGAGATCACCGAGGTCAAGCGCAACTGGCCCGACCGCGCGATGGTCATCTCGCTGATGGTGCCCTGCGAAGAGCAGTCGTGGAAGAACATTTTGGCGCGTCTGGTCGACACGGGTGCCGATGGCATTGAGCTGAACTTCGGCTGCCCGCACGGCATGAGCGAACGCGGCATGGGCGCGGCCGTGGGCCAGGTGCCGGAATACATCGAGATGGTCACCGCCTGGTGCAAGCAATACAGCAAGCTCCCGGTCATCGTCAAACTCACGCCCAACATCACCGACGTGCGTTTGCCCGCCCGCGCCGCAAAAAAGGGCGGAGCGGACGCCGTATCGCTGATCAACACCATCAACTCCATCATGGGTGTTGACCCCTACACGCTGACGATGTCGCCCTCCACCGGCGGCAAGGGGAGCCACGGCGGTTACTGTGGCCCGGCTGTCAAACCAATTGCGCTGAACATGGTGGCCGAGATCGCACGCGATCCGCAAACCGCCGGCCTGCCCATCAGCGGTATCGGCGGCATCGGCAACTGGCGCGATGCGCTGGACTTCATCGCGCTGGGCAGTGGCACGGTGCAGGTGTGCACCGCCGCCATGGTCTACGGCTTCAAGATCGTGCAGGAGATGAGCGACGGCCTGTCCAACTACATGGACGAGATGGGCTTTACCAGCGTGGACCAGATCGTCGGCAAGGCGATTCCGTCGGTCACCAACTGGCAGTACCTGAACCTGAACCACATCAGCAAGGCCGTCATCAACCAGGACAGCTGCATCCAGTGCGGGCGCTGCCACATTGCCTGTGAAGACACTTCGCACCAGGCCATCACTAACATGAAGGATGGCAAACGCTTCTTCGAGGTGAAGGAAGACGAATGCGTAGGCTGCAACCTGTGCGTGACCGTGTGCCCGGTGCCAGAATGCATCACACTACGCGACTTGGCCCCCGGCGAAAAGGACTTGCGCACGGGACTGGTTGTGAGCGATAAATACGCGGATTGGACAACGCACACCAACAACCCCATGCGCACGACCAGTCCAGCCTAGTGCCTTAAGGAAAATTGGCCGCTAGCCCTCGTCCTTATTGCGTACTACGCTACTAATTTAGGAGCATCTATGAGTAACACCCTCTTCATACGCGGCGGCACCGTGGTCAACGCCGACCGGGCTTTCAGAGCCGACGTCATCACCCAGGACGGCAAGATCACTGCGGTGGGCGAGAACCTGACGGCACCCTCAGGCGCCACGGTGGTAGACGCCGATGGCCAATACATCATGCCCGGCGGCATAGACCCGCACACCCACATGCAGCTGCCGTTCATGGGCACCACGACGATGGACGACTTCTACACCGGCACGGCAGCCGGCCTGGCGGGCGGCACCACCACCATCATCGACTTCGTGATTCCCGACCCGCAAGAGAACATCCTGGACGCGTATCGCAAATGGCGCGGCTGGGCCGAAAAGTCGGCGGGCGACTATTCCTTCCACGTCGCCATCACCTGGTGGAGCGAACAGGTGCGCCAGGACATGGGCACGCTGGTGCAGGACGAAGGCGTCAACAGCTTCAAGCACTTCATGGCCTACAAAAACGCCATCATGTGCGATGACGAAACCCTGGTGAACAGCTTCAAGCGCTGTGTGGAACTGGGCGCCATGCCCACCGTGCACGCCGAGAACGGTGAGCTGGTCTACCTGCTGCAAAAAACCGTGGCTGACATGGGCATCAAGGGGCCGGAGGGCCACCCACTGTCGCGCCCACCCATGGTGGAGGCCGAGGCCGCCAACCGCGCCATCGCCATTGCCGATGTGCTGAACGTGCCCATCTACGTGGTGCACGTGTCCTGCATTGAAGCGGCCGAGGCTGTTGCCCGTGCCCGGGCCCGTGGCCAGCGTGTGTATGGCGAGGTGCTGGCCGGCCATCTGGTCATAGACGACAGCGTCTACCGCCACCCCGACTTTGCAACGGCCGCCGCGCATGTGATGAGCCCGCCGTTCCGCCCCAAGGGCAACCAGGAGTTTCTGTGGCGCGGCCTGCAGAGCGGCAACCTGCACACCACGGCAACGGACCACTGCACCTTCTGCGCCGCGCAGAAAGCCGCCGGCAAGGACGACTTCAGCAAGATTCCCAACGGTTGCGGCGGTGTCGAAGAACGCCTGGCGGTGGTCTGGGACGAAGGTGTCAACACCGGGCGTCTGACGCCGTCGGAGTTTGTCGCCATCACATCGGCCAACACCGCCAAGCTGTTCAACATTTACCCGCAAAAGGGCAGTGTCAGCGTGGGGGCCGATGCCGATCTGGTGGTGTGGGACCCAGCCGGCACCAAGACGCTGTCGGCCAAGACGCAGTTCAGCAAGGGCGACTTCAACATCTTCGAAGGCCGCACCGTTAAAGGCGTCCCCAGCCACACCGTTAGCCAGGGTGAGCTGGTGTTTGTGCAGGGTGACCTGCGGGCGGTGCAGGGTAAGGGCCGCTACATCAAGCGGCCGGCGTTTGGGTCCAACTTTGCGGCCAACAAACTGCGTGCCGAAACCCTGGCCCCCACCGCCGTCAAGCGGTAAAGGTAGAGCTAAAAGGTACAGGTAAAGGAACCACCACCATGACCAGCCAAACCCACGTCGAAATTGAAGTCGATGCCGGCGCCGATACCCATATGGATACCCATATCGACACCGTTCTCGATATCTCCAACATCCAAATCAACGGCGACCGCCTGTGGGCCTCGCTGATGGAGCTGGCCCAGATCGGCGCAACGCCCAAGGGGGGCGTGTGCCGCCTCACGCTGACCGACCTGGACAAACAGGGCCGTGACCTGGTGCTGCGCTGGGCCGAAGAGGCGGGCATGACCATCACCATCGACAAGATTGGCAACGGCTTCATGCGGCGCGCCGGGCGCAACAACAGCCTGCCACCCATCATGACCGGCAGCCACATTGACACCCAGCCTACCGGCGGCAAGTTCGACGGCAACTACGGCGTGTTGGCCGGCATCGAGGTCGTGCGCACGCTCAACGATTTGTGCATAGAGACCGAAGCGCCGATCGAAGTCGCCTTCTGGACGAACGAAGAAGGCTCGCGCTTTGTGCCGGTGATGATGGGCTCGGGCGTGTTCGCCAAGGCCTTCACGCTAGAGCATGCGTATGCCGCCACCGACACCGAAGGCAAGACCGTCAAGGGCGAGCTGGAGCGTATTGGCTACATCGGCGAACAGGAGCCCGGCGACCACCCGATTGGCGCGTATTTTGAGACACACATCGAACAAGGCCCGGTGCTGGAAGACAACAACGTCACCATCGGCGTCGTCAGCGGTGTGCTGGGCATTCGCTGGTTTGACTGCACCGTCACCGGCATGGAAGCCCACGCCGGCCCCACGCCCATGGCGCTGCGCAAAGACGCCATGCTGGCCGCCACCCACATCATGCAAGACGTGGTGGCCGCAGCGCACCGCCACCCGCCGCATGGCCGCGGCACGGTGGGCATGGTGCGGGTGTTCCCCAACAGCCGCAACGTGATCCCCGGCAGCGTGAAGTTCAGCATTGATTTGCGCAACGCCACCGACGCATTGGTGGACCAGATGGCCGAGGAGGTAAAGGCCTTTGCCGCCAAAGTGGGCAAGGAGCACCATGTGGATGTAAAGATCGAGATGGTGTCCAGCTACAACGCCATCGCCTTCCACAAAGACTGTGTTGACGCTGTGGGCCGCGCCGCCAAGAAGCTGGGCTACAGCAACATGCCCGCCGTCTCAGGCGCCGGCCACGACGCCGTCTACATGGCCAAACTAGCCCCGGCCGGCATGATTTTTATCCCCTGCAAAGACGGCATCAGCCACAACGAGATTGAAGATGCGAAGCCGGAGCACATTACGGCCGGGTGCAACGTGTTGTTGCATGCGATGTTGGAGAGGGCGGGGGTGGTTTGAGAAGGGTGATGCTGTCGCCGCACTTGGGGGTTGAGCAACTAACGGATACTTGCCAAGTAACAATTTTCGATTGGACAGCATGAAATCAATGGGGTGCGCTCCCTCAAAAACGGCAATCTTGCGTGCAGGAGAAGCACTCATCAACGCAGACACCACGAAGGAGTTTGACGGAATTTCCATAGAGATCCAGCTTCGCTCAAAGGTTCAGCATTCTTGGGCAACAGCGGTCGAGGTCGTGGACTTTTTTACCAATCAAACACTAAAGGCTAGTCAAGGCCAAGACGAATGGTTGCAGTTTTTAAGTATGCAGGAGCAGAATTCGCAAAGTTTGAGCACCGTCCCGTCAGCGAAGATCTGTTGGGAGTTGATACGGCGTCTGAGCTTCAAAGACTTACTAACTCATTGAAGGTGGTTGATCGACTAAATGCGTTTGCGGTGACAACTCAGCATGTTGGTTCAAAGACGGACTCAAAGACCGATTACTTTCTTCTGGAACTGGTTACTACTGATCAAACAATCAAGGTGAGGCAATTTCGATCAAATGAGCTTTCGCGAGCTACTAAGGTATACCTTGAAAGAGAAAAAGAGGCCAATGGTTCGCACGATGTGGTACTCGTTGCTGCCGGCTCAATGCACGCTCTGAAAGCTGCTTACCCCAACTACTTTGCAGATACTCGTGCATTTATTCAAAACCTTGGGAAAGTTCTTGCTCGAAGAAGCTAGCGTTTTGGGACATAGGTGACAAACGCCGATGGGAATGGCAAATTTTGCCAAAACACTTAGAATTTGCAGCATGAGCACCATGAACATTTTCCTGCCCGAAGGCCTCAAGGAATTCGTTGACACGCAAGTCGGCGCACGTGGCTTCGGAACCAGTAGCGAATACGTGCGCGAGCTGATCCGCAAAGATCAAGACCGACAACAGTTGCGCGGCTTGCTACTTGCAGGGGCGCAGTCGGCGCCCACTGCACCTGTCGACGCCAACTACTTCGATGCCCTGCGCAAGCGCATCACCAGCAAGAAATCCAAGTGAAGTCCAAAGCGCTGATTCAGCGCACGCTGGCATTGAGTGATATCGACCAGGCCATTGCGCATTACTTGGAACAGGACGCGCCGACTGCTGCGCTTGGGTTTGTGGACGCGCTGGAACGTGCCTACGCGCACATCAGCAAACACGCCGCCACAGGCTCACCGCGCTACGCACACGAACTAGGCATTCCTGAATTGCGCTCTTGGCCCCTGAACAAGTACCTCTACCTGGTTTTCTATGTAGAGCAGGCGGACCACATCGACGTTTGGCGTGTGCTGCATATGAAGCGCGATATTCCCGCTTGGATGGTTGATGGTGCAGACAACCACTAGACCAAAGTCTGACGTGAAGCTCAACGTACTGTTTATCTGCAGCCGAAATCAATGGCGCAGCCCAACCGCTGAACAAATGTGGCGAAGGCACCAACGAGTCGCGGCGCGCTCAGCGGGAACAAGCCCCAATGCGCGACACAAGGTGTCTATTGAAGACATTCTCTGGGCCAATGTGATCCTGGTCATGGAAGAAAAGCACAAGTCCAGGCTTAAGGCCGAATTCACGAGGCTGCTGGACAACAAGCCGATTCATGTTCTGGATATCCCAGATGAATACAAATACATGGACCCCGAGCTCGTCGACATGCTGGAGCAGTCAGTCAACAGTCTTCTTGGGCTTGAGTAAGTTCCACAACTGGTGTCCGTTCGTGTCACCGACCCGGCGGTTCAGTTTCATGGTTTCGCTTTGGCCAAGCAAAACGCAACCACCGCATTGGCATGCCCATGCCCCATGCCATGCTCCGCTTTGAGCAAGTTCACGATCTCCATGTGCTTCATGCTCTGTTGCTGTTGGCGCACCAGGCCAAACCAATGGTCCATGGGGTGGCCGTAGGTCTTTTCGATGGACGGAAAATACGACGCGGGGCCTTTGACTTTTTCGGGTGCTGCTGCCATGGAAAACTCCTTGTAATAGGGGTTGCTGTGCGGCCCCTATTGTTGTCGTTCAATGGGCCATGCGTACGGCACCGAGCTTCGATGTTGCGGCATTCCCGGTCGCCAGGCAACCCATCCCTTCCAGCGCAGCCTCCACCGCCGCGTCCAATGGCGTGTGTGGCTCATGCCCCAGCGTTGCAACCAGCTTGGTGTTGTCCATGGCAAGGGGCACATTCCACAGGTAGCGCATCTCACGCAGTTCACGCAGGGTCGCAACAAAAGGCGATGCCAGCGCGATCAGCCACCAGGGGAAGGCGCTCACCTTGGGCTTGGCACCACCGCGGCGGGTGACGACGCGGCTGATGGCCGCTGCCATTTGCGTGCCATCGGCATCCCAATGGCCTTGCATGTGAAACGAGGCAAACGGCTCCAACGTGTCGCGGCGCTGTACCAGTTCCACCATCGTGCGTGCCACATCGGGCAGGTAAGACCATTGGTGGCCGACACCGCGCTTGCCGGGCAGCATTACGGCTTTGACCGGCAGGTTCGGCTTGACCAGCCCTTGCGAGAACCAGCTGTTGCCCACCTTGGGACCAAAGAAATCGCCCGCCCGCACCACGATCACTTTGCAACCCTCGCCGCTGGCCACGCGCAGGCGTTGCTCCAGCTCCACCCGTATCGCGCCCTTGCGGGTCAGCGGCTGTTGGGGCGAATCTTCGCGCAGCAGTGGGAAGGCGCTGGGGCCGAAGTTGTAGACCGTGCCGGGCAACACAATGGTGGCGCCTTCGGCCTGCGCGGCTGCGATGGTGTTGTCCAGCATCGGCAGTACCAACTCGGCCCAGCGCAGGTAGCCGGGTGGGTTGACGGCATGCACGATGACGGCGCAGCCGCGGGCTGCAGCCACCACATCCCCTCGGTTCATGGCGTCACCGCGGATCCAGACCATACCGTCGCGCCGCTCCAGGGCCTGCTCACCGCCACGGCGCAGTGCGCGCACCGTCCAGCCCGCGTCACGCAGTTGGCGTGCCACCTCGCCGCCGATGCCGCCCGTTGCGCCCAATACCAATGCTGTCTTGTTGCTGATGCTGTTGTTGATGTGGTCCATCTTGAAACTCCTTCAGTGAAAAATGTTGTTGCGATGGATGAAGTGTCAGCCAGGCAGCACTACAAAGCAATTGACCAACATGAACCATCAGCTATACATTTATGCATGACAAACGACACAACACCCAACGACATCGGCTGGGAGCTATACCGCTCCTACCTCAGTGTTTTGAAAGAGGGCTCACTCTCTGCCGCGGCCCGTGCCATGGGCATTGCGCAACCTACGGTGGGGCGGCACATTGCCGCGCTGGAGAAATCTCTGAAGGTGACGCTGTTCACCCGCTCCCAGCTGGGCCTGTTGCCCACCGAAGCGGCGCTGGAGCTGGAGCCCTTCGCCCAAACCATGAGCAGCTCGGCCGCGGCGCTTAAGCGTGCCGCGGAGAGCCAAGGCACGGGCATACGGGGCACGGTGCGTGTCACCGCCAGCGAGGTGATAGGGGTGGAAGTGTTGCCACCCATCATTGCCCAACTGCAAAGTTCCCATCCAGAGTTGAAAGTAGAGCTGGTGCTAAGCAACCGCGTGCAAGATTTGCTCAAGCGCGAGGCCGACATTGCCATCCGCATGACCCAGCCCAAGCAGGAGCTGCTGATCGCCCGGCATGTGGGTCAGGTGCAGCTGGGCTTTCATGCCCACAAGAAATACCTGCGCAAACGCGGCACACCGGCTTCGCTGGCGGATCTGGCCCAGCACGCGTTGATTGGTTTTGACGAAGAAACACCGTTTGTGCGCGCGTCACGCAAAGGCTTCCCGCTATGGAGCCGGGACGCCTTTGCCATTCGCACCGACAGCGACGTGGCGCAGCTGGCGCTGATACGCGCTGGCAGCGGCATTGGCATCTGCCAAGTGGCGCTGGCGGCGCGTGACCCGCAACTGGTGCGCCTGCTGCCAGACGGTTTTACGCTGAGCCTGGATACCTGGCTCACCATGCACGAAGACCTGCGCAACAACCCCCGCTGCAAAGTGGCGTTTGACGCTTTGCTGCAGGGGCTGCAAAACTACATCACGCCAACGCCAGTTCCGCCAGCCGCAGCGCGCCGCTGAAGCTGCGGGCGCCACCAATGAACAGGTTCAAGTGGCAGAACACGCTGTCTGCGACGCCGGTGACTGCCGCCAGTTCCTGGTCCCGCAAGCCGGCCCAGCTTTGGGGCAGATCCAGTCGGGCGGTGAAAGAGCCGGGCTCCACCGGCACGGTCTTGACCTGGTATTGGTCGCCATCCGAATCCGGGTAGATGACAAACATTACCTCGGGCATATCGTCCACCACCACCCGCGTCCACGGCATGCCCCCCTCTTGCAAGTGAAGGACACGGCCACCCAGCAAGCGCGGAGCAGTGCGCACGGTGTCCACAGCGCAGATCTGCGCGACCTTCTTGCTGATGGCGTGGTCCAGAAACGTGCGCGTGATGGCAATGGCCTCCAAAAAGCGCGTCTCTTGCAGCTGGGCTTTGACCCTGCCGTCCATGCCCGCTTCTTCCATCCAATGGGTGTTGAGCTGCGCAATCAGGCTGGAGAGGCCAAAGATACCGGGCGACACATCGCCCTGGCCAGTGTCCACAATGTCCAGGTATTGCACCAGTGAATGGTCGATGGAGCGCACGATCTCTTCCACGGCCTGCACGCTCAGGCTTTGGCCATGGGTGGTGGCCCAGGCTTGGACGTAATCGCTGCCATGCGCAGCCCACACCAGTCCCGCGCTGGCATAACCTATGCCGGGCAACGTCTGGCCGCCCACTGCATGGGCGGGTCGCGCGCCGTCGAAGCCGCGCTGGTGGTGATCGAAACGGCCCTTGGCGGCATCCCAGCTGCCGCCTACGTCCACCGCGAAGTCGGCGGCGTCTATCAACTCCTGTTTGCGGGTGCGCACCAGCGTGTGGGATGGAAAGACTCCCATCAGCACACCTACGCCAAAAACGTCGTCGGCATGGAAGCTGCCACTGTGCGTGGCGATGGTGGTGGTCGCGGCCTTTGCGGGAGCCAGTGCATCGCTTGGTTTGCCCTGCGCATGCAGCACCAGCCCGCGGTACACGGCGCTGTGTCCCGGTGTCGCCACGCCGTGTTCCAAGCCTAGCTGGTGCATGCGGCCAGACAGCCAGCGCAGTTCCAGCGGCTTGTTGCGCTCCAGGTCTTCCGACATCGACGAGCGAAACGCGTAGGGCATGGCGGCCAGCTTGGTCATGATGTCGTCCACCAGATCATCCCGCGTGACCATGCGCGCTTTCTTACCCACGGCCACTCCTTCTTCAATGAGCTGGCGTTGCAGACTGCGCGTCTCGGGGTGCTCCAATATCTGGCCCATGCTGGCCCGCAGCAGCGATGTGGTGGCTGACAGCGCCGACAGCGCTATGAATTTTTCCCACAGTACCCCATCGATGTGGTCTGCGAGTTTGGCGTCCAGTGCCTCGGCTCGGGTGCAAGCCGCCGCGAATTGGGCCATCACCGGGTCACCACCCGCCGCGTCCGCCACGATCAGGTGCAATCCGCCAGGGCTGCGGATGACGCCTGGCCGGTCGATAACGGCCGACACATAAATCACACCGGCCCGGACCTTGGCCTGTGGCGCTTGCTGCGCAATCATCGCTGCGCTGTCGATGCCGTTTTGCAGCGTCAGTATCCGCGTGTCGGGTCCGATCAGAGGCGCCATGGACTGCGCGGCCGATTCTGTATCCCACAGCTTGACGGCAAAGATGACCAGATCCACGGGGCCGATCTCGGCCGGCTGGTCGGTGGCAGTGACGCGCGCCAGGTGGACGGGATGCAGCGGGCTTTGGATGTGCAGACCGTCCTTGCGCAGGGCCTGCAGATGCGCGCCACGTGCGATGAAGGCCACGTCTTCTCCAGCCGCCTGCAGGCGTGCGCCCACGTAGGCGCCCACGCCGCCCGAACCCATGATTGCGATACGCATAGTTGTTCCTTCTCGGTGTTGTCGGAGGTTAACCTATGCGGGGAAACGCTTAGCTATAACTATCTCTTTTGCGCTAAGGTATACCCACATTGGAGCCGCGTTGGTTCTTGGGAGCATTCCCGTGCAATTGCGCCACAGAATTTTCTTCATCATCGTAGCCGCGCTGAGCGGCATTGTGCTGACCAGTGCATTTGGCCTGTATGCCCTGCGTCAGAATCTGTACGAAGGTCGACAAGAAGAGATTCACAAGGTGGCGCTGTTGAGCCGGGGCGTGCTGGAACGCTACCAAAAATTGGAAGCCAGTGGCAAGCTCAGCAAGGAGGAGGCGCAAAACCAGGCCAAGGAAGCGCTTTCGGGTCTGCGCCATGAAGACGACTACATCTTCGTGCGCACCATGGACAACCAGATGCTGGTGCATGCGGACCAAAACCGCATAGGCAAGGTCGATAAGGGCTCCAAGACGGCGGACGGGCGCATGACGTCCGACATCTATGTCGATGGGCTTGCAAAGGCCGACCGCGTGTACATGATTGCCTTTGTCGCCCGCCCCGGTGATCCCAACAAAACCCCGGTGCCCAAACTGCTGGGCGCCATACGGTTTGAGCCCTGGAACTGGGTCGTCGGCAATGGTGTTTTCGTTGACGATCTGGATGCGGCCTTCATGTCCTACGCCTACAAGTTCTGCGCCATCGGCGGCGCGCTGCTAGTAATGATGGGCGCTTTGGGCGCCTTGCTGTTTCGTTCGATCCAGCGACAATTGGGCGGCGAGCCACAGTACGCATCCGACGTGGTCAACCGCATCGCCTCCGGCGATTTAAGCGTGGCCATCGCCGTCAATGGCCCGTCCACCAGCCTATTGGCCTCCATGGAACGCATGCGTGCCAGCCTGCGCAAGATCGTCGCCGATGTGAGCGAAGGCTCCGAATCCATCCAGTTGGCAACAGCGGAAGTAGCCAATGGAAATCTGGACCTCTCCAACCGCACGGAACAAGCGGCGGCCACGGTGGAAGAAACCTCAGCTTCCATGCAACAGCTGGCAGACAACGTGCACCAAAGCGTTGCCGCCGCGCGCCAGGCCAACCAGCTTGCGCTGGATGCATCCACGGTTGCCAGCGCGGGTGGCGAGGTCGTGTCGCGCGTGGTCGCAACCATGGGCGAGATCAGCACATCGTCCCGCAAGATCAACGACATCATCAGCGTGATTGACGGCATCGCCTTCCAGACCAATATCCTGGCGCTGAATGCCGCGGTGGAGGCCGCCCGGGCCGGCGAGCAGGGTCGCGGGTTTGCGGTCGTAGCGTCCGAGGTGCGCACGCTGTCACAACGCAGCGCACAGGCGGCCAACGAGATCAAGGCGCTGATATCCAGCTCGGTCGCCAATGTCGAGAGTGGCTCCGCGCTGGTTCAACAGGCGGGCACGACCATGCAGGAAATTGTGGGTGCCGTACAAAAGGTGACTGACATGATCGGGGAGATCTCCACGTCCACCGCGCACCAAAGCGCGTCCATCAACGAGATCGTCAGCGCCGTGTCGCATATGGACCAGATGACGCAGCAAAACGCTGCCTTGGTGGAAGAGGGCGCTGCTGCCGCTGCCAGCCTCAAGGAGCAGGCCCAGGGGCTGACCGCAACGATTGGCGTCTTCCGCCTGACCTAGGGCGCTCCGACCGGTCAGTTCAATCGCTGCTTCTGCGTCTTCAGCTCTTCCATCAAAGGGTCCGACTGACCGCCGTCTGCGATGTGGCTCTTGTACCAGACCGTCAGGATCGTGGTCACCACGGGGCCGGGGTCCTGTAGCACCTTGTCAAAGTCCAGCCCATTGATGGTGCAGACCAGCTTGACCAGGTCCATGTCCAGGTCAATGGCGTCCGCCTCGACGCGGCGGATCTTGAGATCGGCAAATGAATAGCCCTCGGGCAGCTTGAGTGTCAGCAGTGAATCGGTTGGCATGGCGGGTCGGGATGTGGCTTGTTGCTACAGGCTCGGATTGTCGCAAGCTTGGCAAGCCGGGCTGTGACGCAGCTTCTGATAGCCTTGCACCATTCGCACACGGAGAATTCGTATGACCCTCAACACTTGGTGGCTTTTCATCATCATGACCTTTGTGGTGTCGGCCACGCCTGGCCCCAATATGCTGTACGTGATGAGCACCAGCGCCCGCAATGGTGTGAATGCCGCCGTGATTGCCATGACGGGCTGCATGACGGCCCTGCTGGCGATGATGAGCATCTCAGCGGCAGGCCTGGGCGCGTTGCTGCATACCTTCCCTGCGGTGTTTGATGCACTGCGTCTGGCCGGGGCCGCCTACCTGGCCTATCTGGGAGTGAAGTGCTGGCGCGCGCCGGTGTCTGATGCAACGAATGACGGCGAAGCGCGTGCCGCCGTGCCCAACGCGCAACTGGGTGCTATCTACCGCCAGGGCTTTCTGGTGGCGGCCAGCAACCCTAAGGCGATCTTATTTGCGGCGGCTTTCTTCCCGCAGTTCATCCACCCCGAAGCGGCCAAGCTGCCGCAGTTTGCCATTCTGTTGGCCACCTTCAGCGTGATCGAGGTGGCCTGGTACTTTGTGTATGCGGTCAGCGGCAAGTCGCTGGCAGTCTACTTGCGCCGTGCCTCGGTGATGCGGGCGTTCAACCGCGTGACCGGTGGCGTGTTCATCGGTTTTGCAGCGCTGATGGCGACGGCACATGAGTAAAACAGGCCGCTAGCCCTCGTGTAATAAGCGTGAATAGCTCCTGATTTAGGAGCATTCCTCCGCCGACCCATGCTTGACCTGCGTCTGGATACCAACCAGCGCGCGTGGGGTTTTTGGTGGCCCAGGCAAAATGCGCAGATGAACCTGCTGTTTGAATTCGTAGCCGGCATCCTGCGGGGTGTGGTCAAAGTGGTGTTGGTCGTGCTGACCGCGCTGCTTGCACTAAGCGTGTTGTGCATTGGCTTGGTGGTGGTTGCGTGGATGGTCTTGCGGTTTTTGCTGACAGGGCGCAAGCCGGCCGTGGTCACCACCTTCAGCCGCTTCAACCAGGCCGCGCAACAGTTTCGCCCGGGCGGTTGGTCTGGCAATGCGTCAGTGGCGCACCACGACAGCGCAGACATTGTGGATGTAGAGGCCCATGAGGTGCGCGCAGTGCTGAATGCACCCGCACCGCCTAAAGCCACCGACTAATTTGCAAGAGCGACCCGCGCAGCGGTGGAGCGTCGGGGCTCAATCATACGTGGCTACAGGCTGCGGCAACTCATCGTCCAGGTACAACTCGTATTCATCCCAGCCGTCCTTGCCAAAGTGTTCGTCGCACTGCTCGGCAATTTCATCGAACGACGTGAACTCCAGGCAGAACATGATGGTGTTGAAAACCTGGCGGTAGGTACGGCCGGTTGCATCTTCCAGCTCACCAGCGGGATCATCGACGTGGCGGCAGCAGTGCACCCAGACATAGTGGCCTTCCAGTTCGTCTTCCGCTTCCAGCACGCTCAGTGCAAAGGCCTCGTCGTCCGCGCTGGGCCAGGTTGCCCGTTTTGTCAGGCGGAAAGTTTGGCCATGTTGGGGGTGGGCTGGGTCCAGCTCCATGTCAATGGTTTGCCAGTCGGGTGAGATCTGCTCTGCAACATCGGCCAGTTCCTGTTCGGTGATGTCACCCTCCCAGTGCACGTCGGTGATGTGGCGTGAGGCGCCGAATTCACCTTCCCACAGGCTGGCTTTGTGTTTCATGGTGTCTGGGTGCATGGAAGATCTCCGGAGTTTGCGGGTGGGTGGGTTGGGTGGCACTTTATACAAGTTTTGTCGGCTCGCCAAACCGGGCCAGCGCCGTGGCGCGCGCCTTGACCGCCTCCACCTCGCGGTTGCGCGGCTCGGCATGGGTCACCAGGGACGCGATCAATGCACGTGCCGCCGTCGCCACCGCTTCTATGGCCTGCTCAAACGCGGCCTTGTTGGCCTTGGACGGCACGCTAAATCCGCTGAGCTTGCGCACAAATTGCAAGGACGCGTCGCGAATTTCCAATTCGGTTGCGGGTGGTTCAAAGTTGAACAGCGTTTTGATGTTGCGGCACATTGCGGGCTCCAGTTTGGCGCACAGCGTCCGTTCACTTTGCTTCATTCAAACACAGGGTGACCATCCTACTATGCACGCCCAGCGCCACCCTGTGTTGGCTGTCGAACAGATGTTGAAAGCCGAGCTAGCGAAAATAAGCATGCCCATAAATGTAAGGCGCGGGCCGTGTGAAGGCTGGCCATTCGTTTGAAACATTCCGTAAATGCGCCCTCCGCGCGTCCATCGCCATACCGGGCTCAACCGTTGCAGGTAAAGGGCGCACACAGCCCATCGCATATTGAAGGAGTCGCCATGCACATCCCCCCTGTCAGACACAAATTGTTCGCTGTAGCCATTGCATGGGTGTCGTTGTTCGCCACGGGTTGGGCGTATGCAGACCCTCCGCTGCGCGCCGCGCGACTGGGCTATACCGAAGGCCAGGTCAGCTTTTCACCTGCGGGTGAACCCGATTGGGTGCAGTCTGTCGTCAACCGGCCGTTGACCACCGGCGACCGTCTGTGGGTAGATGCAAAGTCACGCGCCGAAGTGCAAATTGGCGGCTCTGCCATCCGCATGGGTGAAAAAACTAATGTGACCTTGCTCAATGTGGACGACAACATCACCCAGGTGCAGTTGACCCAGGGCACGCTCAAGCTGCATGTGCGCCGCATTGACGCCAACCAGATTCTGGAAGTGGACACGCCCAACCTTGCGTTGACCTTGCACAAGGCGGGCGACTACCGTCTGGACGTCAGCCCCAACGGCGACGTTACCGAAGTGCGCGTGCAAGGCAGTGGTGAGGCCGAGGTCTATGGCGATGGCGCGTCCTATGTTGTGCGTGCAGGGCAGGGCTACCGCTTCTTTGGTACGGGTCTGTCCGATCATGAAAACGTGATGGCGCGGGGCGACGACGACCTGGACCGATGGTCGCGCGAGCGTGAGCGCCGCATCGATGCATCCGTCTCCGTGCGGTATGTATCGTCCGAACTCGTGGGGTATGAAGACCTGGATGCCAATGGCACCTGGCGTGCTGACCCCACCTATGGCAATGTCTGGTCGCCCAGCCGTGTCGCCGTGGGATGGACGCCATACCACGACGGCCATTGGGCTTGGGTCAACCCCTGGGGCTGGACCTGGGTAGACGCCGCGCCCTGGGGTTACGCCGTGTCGCACTATGGGCGCTGGGCGCATATCCGCGGTGCCTGGGCCTGGGTGCCCGGCCCTGTGCGGGAGCGTGCGGTGTATGCACCGGCGCTGGTCGTGTTTCTGGGTGGTGCGCAGTTTCAGGGCAATTCGGTGGGCTGGTTTCCGCTGGCACCGCGCGAGGTCTACCAACCGTCATACCGTGTGAGCCGGGGTTACTTCGACCACGTCAACCACAGTAACGCCGTGATTGCACCCGCCACCCTTACCAACATTTACAACACACACGTTACCAACGTTACTAACGTTACTAACGTTACCAATGTGACAAATGTCACCAACGTCAGCCGCATCACTTACGTCAACCGCGATGTGACAGGCGCTGTGGTCGCCGTGCCCATGCACGCGTTTGCGCAATCGCAGTCCGTGGCAAAGGCCGCCATGCCGCTGCCCAAAGACGCCGCCCTACGCGCAACGGTTGGGCAGATAGCTGCCGTCGTGCCGGTTGTACAAAGTGTGCACGGCGGCGCACCCGATGCCAGCGCCAAGCCGCCCGCACACGATCAACACCACGTCATCGCCCGCACCGCCCCGCCCCCACAGCCCCTCGCGTTTGCCGCGCAGCAGCCCCAGCTTGCCGCCAAACCGGGTGCGCCTTTAGAAGATCCGCGGCGTGGGCCTCGGATTGTATCTGTGCCGACAGATCGTCGAGGCGCACGGCGGGACG
>NZ_JANXUQ010000050.1 GCF_025356155.1 Rhodoferax sp.
TGTTTGATGCGATCTTGCATGGCTGCCATTTGGGCCATGAGGTCCTGCACTTGCTGCTGCAGGGGCCACAGCATCCTGATCAACTCATCCTTTTGTGCGTGGCTGAGTTGATTGAGGTCGGGCACGTTTTGCATTAAGCCCAATTGTCGCTCACTATTTCATAGCAAACGCTGATGGAACTCCATTGGGAGCTGAGTAGTTACGATAGGTGTGAAAAAATCGGCCGCTAGCCCTCGTCGAATATAGATGTATTGCTACCAAATATATAGCGATCCCTTAATGGACTCTTACTAGCCTACGGCGCAGCGGCGCAATCACACACAGGATTGCCCTTGTCAAAAACGATGCGCCAGGTGTTTGGCGCTTCGCGGCGCCAGATAGACGTGAAAGTGGCGAACAATTTGCCGCTGGGGTCATATACCGGGCCTGAGCTGATAGCCAGATCGCCTGAAACCAGCACCTCCACCTCTTTGGGTTCCCACGAAAACGGTGCGTCAGGCCCTTTGTAGAACTTGGCCCAGAAATCAACAACCGCCTGTTTGCCATGCAGGGGCTTGGGTCCGGAGAAAAACACCGTGTCTGCCGCCACAAAACTTGCAAATGCGGTGTGGTCGCGGTCGGCCATGGTCTTGGCGAACGCGCGTTCGGTGGCGATAACCTGGTCTTTGGCGCTTGTTGTTGCGGAGCCAGCACCCGTCGTGGGCGCTACGACTGCGCAACTGGTGACACACAGGCTCAGCAGTAGGGCGACACCGTTTTGCATATCAAAACTCCCGGAGGTTTAGGGGTGGATGGTGCGCCAAATTCTCCGTGATTCCGTACGCGAGTGGGGTGGCTAAACGCGGCTAAAAACAAAATATTCCTGGCTTTCCGGGTGCGGCGCCAGCACCGCGCACCAGCCGACTGCTTATGTAGCGATATCCCGACAGGCTCTGATTGGCGCTTGCCCGTTTACAAATCGGTGGCACAATTCACCCCGTAACTAGGCCCTTCCCACGCCACAGTCGCATCCGCCAAACGGTTCAGCCGTGCCGCGGAAGGTTAATCACAAACAGCTTTAACCAGCTAATGTTTCCCTAAGGGAAACGGAGGTCAGCGGAATATGAGTGAAACAACGTCGCAGAAGACGAGCACAGCGTCTGTCTACAGTACATACGCAAACAACACGTACCTCTTCGGTGGCAATGCGCCATACGTCGAAGAGATGTACGAAAACTACCTCGCCAACCCCGGCAGCGTGCCAGATACATGGCGTGACTATTTTGACGCCCTGCAGCACGTGCCCGCCGTCGACGGCACCAATGCCCGTGATGTACCGCATCTGCCCGTGGTCAACGCCTTTGCCGAGCGCGCCAAACAAGGCGGCACCAAGGTGGTCGAGGCCAGTGCCGACGTCGAAATGGGGCGCAAGCGCACCGCCGTCCAACAGCTGATTGCCGCCCACCGCAACGTGGGCCAACGCTGGGCCGACCTGGACCCGCTCAAGCGCACCGAACGCGAAAACATCCCCGAACTCGACCCGGCCTTCTACGGTTTCACCGATTCGGACCAGGAGACGATTTTCAACACCAGCAACACCTTCTTCGGCAAAGAGCGCATGAGCCTGCGCGAACTGATGAACGCACTGCGTGAGACCTATTGCAGCAGCATTGGCGCCGAATACATGTACCTGAGCGACCAGGGCCAAAAGCGCTGGTGGCAAGAAAAGCTGGAATCCATCCGCTCCAAGCCGAATTTCACCAAAGAGAAAAAACTGCACATCCTGGACCGCCTGACCGCTGCTGAAGGCTTGGAGCGTTTCTTGCACACTAAATACGTGGGCCAAAAGCGCTTCTCGCTCGAAGGTGGAGAGAGTTTCATCGCCTCCATGGACGAGCTGATCCAGACCGGCGGTACCGTTGGCCTGCAAGAAATCGTTATTGGCATGGCCCACCGTGGCCGCCTGAACGTGCTGGTCAATTCGCTGGGCAAGGTGCCTGCTGACCTGTTCGCCGAGTTTGACCACACCGCGCCCGAAGACCTGCCCAGCGGCGACGTGAAATACCACCAGGGCTTCAGCTCAGACGTCACCACACCCGGCGGTCCGGTGCACCTGACGTTGGCCTTCAACCCCTCACACCTGGAAATCGTCAACCCCGTGGTTGAAGGTTCTGTGCGCGCCCGAATGGACCGCCGTGGCGACCCCAAGGGCCTGCAAGTGCTGCCCGTGCTGGTGCACGGCGACGCGGCATTTGCCGGCCAGGGTGTGGTCATGGAAACTTTGGCATTGGCCGAAACCCGTGGCTACACCACGGGTGGCACGGTGCACATCGTCATCAACAACCAGATCGGCTTCACGACCAGCGACCCGCGCGACAGCCGTTCCACGCTGTATTGCTCCGACGTCGTCAAGATGATCGAAGCGCCGGTGCTGCATGTCAATGGTGATGATCCTGAAGCGGTGGTGCTGTGTACGCAGTTGGCGCTGGAATACCGCATGGCCTTCCAGAAAGACGTGGTAGTGGACATCATTTGCTTCCGCAAACTGGGCCACAACGAGCAAGATACACCGGCGCTGACGCAGCCGCTGATGTACAAGAAAATTGCCGTTCACCCCGGCACGCGCAGGCTCTACGCCGACAAACTGGCTCTGCAGGGTTTTGGTGAAACCTTGGGTGAGGATATGGTTAAGGCTATGCGCGCGGCATTGGACGATGGCAAGAACACGTTTGACCCTGTGCTGACCAATTTCAAGAGCAAGTTTGCGGTAGATTGGGCACCGTTCGTCGGCAAGAAGTGGACCGATGCGGGCGACACAGCCATCCCCACGACCGAGTGGAAACGCCTGGCCGAGCGGCTGACAACTATCCCCGCCAACGTCACTCCCCATTCTTTGGTGAAAAAGGTTTACGACGACCGCGCCGCCATGGGCCGCGGCGAGATCCCCGTTGACTGGGGCATGGGCGAGAGTATGGCGTTTGCATCGCTGGTGGCTAGCGGTTACGCGGTGCGACTGTCGGGCGAAGATTGCGGCCGTGGTACCTTCACCCACCGCCATTCGGTCATCCATGACCAGAACCGCGAGAAGAACGACGAAGGCATCTACACACCGCTGCAGCACATTGCGCCCAACCAGGCGCCGTTTGTGGTCATCGACTCCATCCTGTCCGAGGAAGCGGTGCTGGCGTTTGAATACGGCTACGCGTCCAACGACCCCAACACCTGCGTGATCTGGGAAGCCCAATTTGGCGATTTCGCCAATGGTGCGCAGGTAGTCATCGACCAGTTCATCGCCTCTGGCGAAGTGAAGTGGGGCCGTGTCAACGGCATCACGCTGATGTTGCCGCACGGTTACGAAGGCCAAGGCCCTGAGCACAGCTCGGCACGTTTAGAGCGCTTCATGCAGCTGAGCGCGGACACCAATATGCAAGTGGTGCAACCCACCACCGCCAGCCAGATCTTCCACCTGTTGCGCCGCCAGATGGTGCGCAACCTGCGCAAGCCGCTGATCATCATGACGCCCAAGTCGCTGCTGCGAGCCAAGGATGCGGCGTCCCCATTGTCAGAATTCACCAAGGGCAGCTTCCAGACTGTCATCCCTGAGAACAAGGAGCTCAGAGGCGATAAGGTCAAACGCGTGCTGGCCTGCTCCGGCAAGGTGTACTACGACCTGGTCAAAAAGCGTGAGGAAAGAGGCGTTGAAGATGTGGCCATCATCCGCGTCGAGCAGTTGTATCCGTTCCCGCACAAAGCCTTTGCGGCGGAACTGAAGAAGTACCCCCATGCCACCGATATCGTGTGGTGCCAGGACGAGCCGCAGAACCAGGGCGCCTGGTTCTTCATCCAGCACAACATCCACGAAAACATGATGGACGGCCAGCGCCTGGGTTACTCCGGTCGAGCGGCATCGGCTTCCCCGGCAGTGGGCTATTCCCACCTGCACCAGGAGCAGCAAAAGGCATTGGTAGAGGGCGCGTTTGGCAAGCTCAAGGGCTTTATTTTGACCAAGTAACGCAACAGCACGTCAACGCAATCAATACATAAAACGGAAAGAACAACATGGCAATCGTAGAAGTAAAAGTACCTCAGCTGTCTGAGTCCGTGGCCGAAGCCACACTGCTGCAATGGAAGAAGAAGGTCGGCGATGCGGTCTTGGTCGACGAGATCC
>NZ_JANXUQ010000089.1 GCF_025356155.1 Rhodoferax sp.
CAGTAACGTTACTTGCGGAGCACTGGGTGCACTAATCGGTATAGGTAACCCAGGCGCAGGAATTGTTGTTGGCGTCTTATGTGGCTGGGGCGTAGCAGGAGGAAAAGTTAATTGTCGCTCCAACTGTGAGACAAATACGGACTGCCGAGCGGGAAATTAATGGTCTCGTCATAGCCGGTTAGACGTAGTGGCTCGGGTTTGAGATCAGCCCAACCTATTCACCCCACCGCACGGCCCCTCCTTCGGCCGCATGTCGGTCAAGCTCGAGGTCTTCCGCGATACCAGCCGGGGCGCGCAGGCACGTGCCGAGGCGCTGTAGTCCGGCAACCGATAGGGTCGCCGGTTACGGGCGCGGCCGGTCGCCCTTGCGCCTGTTGAGAGTAGGTGCGAGCTGAGTATTGAGCGTGTCCATGGTGATGCGCGCACAAGCGAGCACGAGGCTCGATCGCGACTCGTCTGGGGTAATCCCCCCGATTTCCACTGGACCTAAAAGTAGAACGGTTACGCAGCCTTGACCAGATGCTGCTTTGGAGTGAAACCGCCCAGGGCCATATTTGGGCGGTCGTGATTGTAGGACCACATCCACTGCGTAGCGAAGTCCTGAACTTCTTCAATACTGGACCAGTAATATTGGGATAACCATTCGTAGCGAACGGTCCGGTTGAATCGTTCAACGTAGGCATTCTGCTGTGGCTTGCCTGGCTGAATGTATTCAAACTGAATGCCCCATTCCTTGGCCCAGTTCTGGAGGGTGCCGCTGATGTTTTCCGGCCCGTTGTCGCAGCGAATTACTTGAGGCTTGCCACGCCATGAAATGATCTGCTCCAAAGCCCGGATGACCCGCTCACTGGGCAGTGAGAAGTCCACCTCAATGCCCAGCGCCTCGCGGTTGAAATCGTCAATGACATTGAACAGTCGCAAGTTTCTGCCGTCTTCGAGCTTGTCGTGCATGAAGTCCATGGACCAGACTTGATTAATGGACTGCGGTACTGCCAGCGGCTCAGGCTTCTCACGCACAAGTCGCTTTCTGGGCTTGATGCGCAGGTTCAGCTCCAACTCCCGGTAGATGCGGTACACGCGCTTGTGGTTCCAGCCAAACCCTTTGACGTTGCGCAGGTACAGGTAACACAGGCCAAATCCCCAATTGCGGTGGTTGTCGGTCAGGTGGATCAGCCATTTGGCAATCTCCTCGTTCTGCGCGTTTTGCTTGGAATCGTAGCGGTAGCAGGACTCGCTGATGGAGAACACGGCGCAGGCGACCCGTATGGCCAGCCCACGCTGCTGCACGACTTCTTTGGCCATCTCGCGTCTGCGAGACGGCCGGGCTACTTTTTTGCGAGGTACTCGTTTGCGATCTCCGCCTTGAGTTTCTCTTCGAGGTACATCTTGCGAGGGCGTCGGTTCTCATCTTCGAGTTCCTTCATGCGCACCATCATGGATGTGTCCATGCCGCCGAACTTGGCACGCCACTTGTAAAAAGTAGCAGACCTTATGCCCAGCTCGCGGCAGATCTCTGGGACCGGCAGACGGGCTTCAACACGCTTCAAGGCAGCCATGATTTTGCTGTCGGTAAATCTCGACTTCTTCACGTAGAACTTCCTTCTTGGAAAATTCTACTTCTCGGAACTTTGGTTTATCGGGGGGATTACCTACTATTGGAGTCCGTCATGCACTTCTGTTTGGTTTCCCACAAACTATGCCATGCCTGTAGCCGTAAACCGGCGACTTCAGCGACAACAAAAAGTCGGGTAAATTCCGATTTAAGCAAAGGTAGGCGCGACGCTAAATGAAAATTCTTGCTTTGACAATCATGCTTTTGGGAGGATGTGCATCAGCGCCGTCCTTGGACCCACTCGTGGACTATCGATACACCGGCGCGGTCAGTCGCAATGCCGACGGTTCAACGTTACGTAGCGCTCAGTGTTAGCGGCGGCCTGAAACCGCGTAAAAGTGGCGATTGAGCGCGGTCTTGGTTGAAGTTGTAGAGAGATTGGATGGCCGGCGACATCCCCATTTTGCAAAAGTGTGTTCTGTGACAATTGTTTTTTTGTTCAGCCCGTCTGCGCCATGACATACAACCCAGAATCTGCCACTCACCAAGGAGCTGTTGAAATAGCTGTCAATTGGTTATCAACTTTGCACCGCAAGGGCTGGCAAAACGCCTTCATGAACTTGTACCAAGAGTTGCTTTCAGAAGATGATCTGGCAAAGCTTGCAATGCTCGATGCTGGCGTTATTCAAAGCATTGAAATCAACATCAATGAATGGCTGCTGGCCGAGGGTGATATCCATGCCCGTGGTGGCGTGCGGCGCATCAATGATTACCTGCTCAGCCCTGCGGGGCCGCGCCTGAATGCTGCACAGCGTGACTGGATTCAACAGTTGGGCCAACGCCCGCTGCGCCTGTATGACGTGACGGATGTGGTGCAAGGTCAACAAATGACGCTTTGTGACGCGTTGGACAAAGATGCCGAGCCGATCGTGGTGCGCGAGCGCTCGGGCACGCAAGATTTGAAACCGGGGGAATTGCTGGGTTGCCGCATTCTGCGCGTGGGGGATCATTTCCAAATGTCGGGGGCGGGTTATTTATTCACGTTGCTTACTGGGCAGCGGGTGCTATCGATGGTGCGTGAGCATGCTCAAAATCTCGGCCAACAGCTTGATGCGCCCAGGGAAATGGGATTGCTGATCATGCTCGAATGGTTGCAGCACTGGCTGAAACCGGCACCGATGCCGACCCTGATCGACCACTATTCTGGTGAGCCGATGAAGATGATCACCGACCATTACCGTGTTGATGATGAATTGGCACTGGCGCGGCTTCTTGCCACCCAGAGCGATGTGCAGGGTGACCGGCAAGAGGGATGGTCGCGCCACATGGACTGCACAGATGGACAAGTGCGCGCCAGAGTGCATATCAATCCTGGCAAGAAGACGAATCAATTGGAACTCTTTTATCGGACACAACGGTATGCTGATGAGGGGCGAGTGTGGTTTGAGGCGCTGGTGGGTGAGAGCGTCACGTTTGTAAAGCGAAAAGTGGAGGAAGCTGCGGATGCAGTGTCCAAGGCACAAAAGCAAGGTGCCATGGCATCGTCAAGAAGTGGCAAGTCCTCGTCTGCTCAAACTCCTTCGCTCGATGCTGCCACCATGGCGCAGTTGATGTCCAAAGTGATTCACGATACCTATGCCCACTGGGCCGATGAACCGATTCCTGCACTTGATCACAAGACCCCGCGCCAGGCCATCAAAACGTCTGCCGGTCTGGAGCGGGTCAAAGGGCTGTTGCGAAGTTATGAGGCCAGCGAGGCATCGCAGGCGGTGCAACAGGGTCGCGCGCAGATTTCGTATGATTTTTTGTGGGTTTCGCTTGGGTTAACGCGATAGCTCGGCCGGGGGCAATTCAATATGGCCGCAGCCCGTGTGCGCACCTCTTGCATCCACCAGCACCACACCTTGCGTCAGCGCTCCTGCGCCCATTGCCGAGCTAGAACGGTACATCCCCATCATCAATATTTGCTGGCAGGGATGAAGTTGTTACGGTGCGATCAAAACGCGCGGCCTGCTGAATCTTCCTCGCGTAACCGTCCACAACCAAATCCCTCAACTCGTCCAGAACCTCATATACCGCCAAGGCCTGGGCGGCCGTCCAATGTGCGGGCAACTCCCACATGGTGGAATTGCTGCCTTCTTCCCGTGGTCGCTGTCCCATCACCAGTTTGCGCCGTGTCATGGCGTCTTTCCTTTGCACGGCGCAGCGGCACGGGTTGCCTCCTTCTTCTGCGAACGCGCCTTGGCCTCCTTGAGCCGGTACGACTCGCCCTCAATGGCCACAATCTCGCAGCGGTGCACTAGCCGGTCAATCAGCGACACCACACAAGCGGCATTGGGAAATACCTCGTGCCATTCCTTGAATGCCCGATTGGTGGTGATGATGGTGCTCTTGTGCTCGTAACGCCGACTGATCAGCTCGAACAGCAAATCGGCATGCCGGTTGGAATACGACAAGTACCCGACCTCGTCGATCAGCAGCAAATCCGGTGCCGCGTAATGCTTGAGACGACGGCGCAAAGCGGAGTCACTGTCCAGTGCCGCCAGCTCGCCCAGCATTTGCCCGGCAGTGATGTACACCACCGTGTGGCCCTGAATCAAAGCCTGATGACCCAGATTACAGGCCAGCATGGACTTGCCCACCCCATTAGGCCCCACCAGCATCACGTTACTGGCGTCAGCCATGAACGACAGCGTCATCAGTTCCTGGATGGCCTGGCGGTCACAACGCTTGGGCCAATCCCATTCAAA
>NZ_JANXUQ010000111.1 GCF_025356155.1 Rhodoferax sp.
AAGGGGGCAGTGCGGCCCACCAGCTCGGGCTCGGTCCAACCCGTCATCTGGCAAAACGCAGCGTTGACGTAGGTAATGCGGCCCTGCAAATCCATGGCGCGCATGCCGGTCAGCATGGAGTTTTCCATTGCGCGGCGAAAGGTGGTCTCAGAAATCAATGCCTGCTGGGCCTGCATGCGGCGGCGCGTGTGGCGCCAGTTGGCAATCAGCATCCAGGCTGTCATCACGCTCAAGGTACTGACCAGCCAGAACAGCCCGCTGCCGATCACCCCGAGGGACGCGCGGTAGGCCTGGCCGCGCACTACCAGGGAGCTGCCCACCGGCGACACCGGCATCGAAAATTCATTGGCCGGGTTGGCCCAGGGCAGCAGGTTTTTGACCGTCTTCTTGGCGGGTATGGCGATACCGGCCAGTAAACCGCCTTTGGCATCTTGCAGCGACACCGCATAACGGGCAGTGACCTCGGTGGGCACGCCGTAGCGGTACAAACCGTCCACCGAATATTCAGCCAGCAACACACCCGCAAACCGCGTGCGATCGGTCAGCGGCAGGTGCATTTGCAGCAGCGGTGTTTCGTGGTCGGTACCCAGCGGCTGCACGTAGACCGGTTGTTGCAATTCACGGGCTGCCAGAAAGCCCCCCAGGGTTTCGTTGCGCTGGGCGCTGTCTCCGCCGGCACTACCGGCATTCAACTGGTTACCAACCAGCACCGCCGTCCCCAGCGCGGATTTCACCCGCCTGCGCTCATCCACCCAAGCCAAGCCTTGCAGCTCCGGGTACTGGTTGAGCATGGAGCGGGCGCGGGTGCGGAACTCTTCTACTTCCAGTTCGCGGTTGGAAATCTCGCGCGCAATGCGCATCAGCTGTTCCTGGCGCTCCAGCAGACGCAGACGCAGGCGCTGCTGGGTGTATTCCACGTCACGCTGCACGGCCTGTTGCTCGCGGTCCATTTCTTCCAGCCGCAAATAACCCAACGCGGCGACGATGGCAGCAAAAAACAACAGAACAGCCAGCAGAGGTGCCAGCACGGCCAACCGGTCTTGCCGATGCGGTGCCAGCTTGTGCCACCAGCGGCGTGCGCGGTCCACGGTGTTGAACGCCAAGGGTTTTGGCAACGAAATCAGCTTGGGCAGGGGCATGTGGCTAGTGTAGGGGAGAGCCCATTGGCGATGATTTTTATAATTCATATTATGAAATCAATATGCACTGGTTGAAATTCTAAAATACTTGTGTGAAAATAGGTAGAACGACCTAAAACGTACTAAATTGCTTCAAAACAACGAGGAGACACCCATGTCAGCAGTTCCCCCAGGTGCGGCCAGCGCCTCTAATCCAGACCTGGACAGCCAGGAAACCCGCGAATGGATGGACGCCCTCAGCGCTGTCATCGAGGCCGAAGGCCCTGAGCGCGCCCACTTCTTGTTAGAACAACTGCTGGAGCATGCCCGCCAGAAGAGCATCGACATGCCTTTCTCGGCCACCACCGGCTACGTCAATACCATCGAGCCGGACCAAGAGGAACGCTCTCCCGGCAACCTGGAAATCGAAGAACGCCTGCGCGCCTATATGCGCTGGAACGCGATGGTCATGGTGGTCAAGGCCAACCGTCACCACCCCATTGACGGGGGTGACCTGGGCGGCCACATCGGCTCCTTCGCTTCGCTGGCCAGCCTGTTTGGCGCCGGCTTCAACCACTTCTGGCACGCCGAGAGCGAAGGCCACGGCGGTGATTGCCTTTACATCCAGGGCCACGTGTCCCCCGGTGTCTATGCCCGCGCCTACATGGAAGGGCGTTTGACGGAAGAACAACTGCTGAACTTCCGCCAGGAAGTGGATGGCAAGGGCCTATCCAGCTACCCACATCCCAAGTTGATGCCCGAGTTCTGGCAGTTCCCCACCGTGTCCATGGGCTTGGGCCCATTGATGGCGATTTATCAGGCCCGCTTTTTGAAATACCTGCATGCCCGTGGCATCGCCAATACCGAAAACCGCAAGGTCTGGGTGTTCTGCGGCGACGGCGAAATGGACGAGGTCGAATCGCTGGGCGCCATCGGCCTGGCGGCCCGCGAAAACCTGGACAACCTGGTCTTCGTCATCAACTGCAACTTGCAGCGCCTGGACGGCCCGGTGCGCGGCAACGGCAAGATCATCCAGGAGCTGGAAGGCGAATTCCGTGGCGCTGGCTGGAACGTCATCAAGCTGATCTGGGGCTCCGGTTGGGACCCGCTCTTGGCCCGCGACAAGGACGGCGCGCTGAAGAAGGTCATGATGGACACGCTGGACGGCGACTACCAGGCCATGAAGGCCAACGACGGTGCCTATGTTCGCAAGCATTTCTTCGGCAAGGACCCGCGCACGCTGGAAATGGTTGCCAAGATGAGCGACGAAGAAGTGTTTGACCTGCGCCGCGGCGGCCACGATTCCAAGAAGGTCTACGCGGCTTTCCACAAGGCCGTCAACCACAAGGGCCAGCCCACTGTGCTGCTGATCAAGACCGTCAAGGGTTTTGGCATGGGTAAGGCCGGCGAGGGCAAGAACAATGTGCACCAGACCAAGAAGCTGACCGACGAAGACATCAAGGCCTTCCGCGACCGCTTCAACATCCCCGTGCCCGACAGCCAGTTGGCTGACCTTCCGTTCTATAAGCCCGCGGAAGATACGCCGGAAATGCGCTACCTGCACGAGCGTCGCAAGGCACTGGGCGGCTACCTGCCGCACCGCCGTGTCAAGTCGGACGAGCAGTTCACCGTGCCGTCGCTGGAGACCTTCAAGTCCGTCATGGATCCCACGCCCGAAGGCCGTGAAATCTCCACGACGCAAGCCTATGTGCGTTTCCTGACGCAACTGCTGCGCGACCAAGCTCTGGGTCCCCGCGTGGTGCCTATCCTGGTGGACGAGGCCCGTACCTTTGGTATGGAAGGCCTGTTCCGCCAAGTGGGTATCTACAACCCGGCTGGCCAGCAGTACACCCCGGTCGACAAAGACCAGGTCATGTACTACAAGGAAGACACCAAAGGTCAGATCCTGCAAGAGGGCATCAACGAAGCCGGTGGCATGAGCAGCTGGATTGCGGCGGCCACCAGCTACAGCACCAGCAACCGGATCATGATCCCGTTCTATGTGTACTACTCGATGTTCGGCTTCCAGCGCATTGGCGATCTGGCCTGGGCGGCTGGCGACATGCAGGCGCGCGGTTTCCTGCTGGGCGGCACCTCGGGCCGCACCACGCTGAACGGCGAAGGTCTGCAGCACGAAGACGGCCACAGCCACATCCTGGCAGGCACCATTCCCAACTGCATCAGCTACGACCCGACCTTTGCGCACGAAGTGGGCGTCATCCTGCACCATGGCCTGAAGCGCATGGTCGAGAAGCAGGACAACGTGTACTACTACATCACGCTGTTGAACGAAAACTACGCCATGCCGGGCCTGACGCCTGGCACCGAAGAGCAGATCATCAAGGGCATGTACCTGTGCAAGGAAGGCGCCAAGCTGACCCCGCGTGTGCAGTTGCTGGGCTCTGGCACCATACTGCGCGAAAGCATTGCGGCGCAGGAGCTGTTGGAGAAAGACTGGGGCGTGGCTGCGAACGTGTGGAGCTGCCCAAGCTTCAATGAACTGACCCGCGACGGCCAGGATTGCGAGCGTTACAACCTGCTGCACCCCACCGACGCACCCAAGGTTTCGTTCGTCGCCCAGCAGCTGGAAAAGCACACAGGCCCGGTCGTTGCGTCGACCGATTACATGAAGGCCTACGCCGAGCAGATCCGCCCCTTCATCCCCAAGGGCCGTACCTACAAGGTGCTGGGCACCGACGGTTATGGCCGCAGCGATTTCCGCTCCAAACTGCGCGAGCACTTCGAGGTGAACCGCCACTACATCGTCGTTGCCGCGCTGAAGGCGCTGAGCGAAGACGGTACGGTGCCGGTCAGCAAAGTGGTCGAGGCAATTGCAAAGTACGGCATCAAAGTCGACAAGATCAATCCGCTGTACGCGTAAGACTAATTAGGATTGGAGACAATAAAAATGGCATCTATCGATATCCAGGTTCCCGACATTGGCGACTTTGACGAAGTCACCGTCATCGAACTGATGGTCAAGGTCGGCGACACCGTCAAGGCCGAGCAGTCGCTGATCACCGTGGAGTCCGACAAGGCCTCCATGGAAATCCCGTCTAGCCACGGTGGCGTGGTCAAGGAGATCAAGGTCAAGCTGGGCGACAAGGTCAAGCAGGGCTCCGTCGTCGTTTCGCTGGAAGGCTCTGACCAAAATCAGGCTCCAGCCCTCGCCGCTGCTGCGCCTTCTGCTCCTGTTTCTGTAGCGCCTGCTCCGGCACCCGCTCCTGCGGCACCCGCGGCTGCAGCCTCCAGTGGCCCGGTCGAAGTGCGTATCCCCGACATCGGTGATTTCAAGGACGTCACCGTCATCGAACTGCTGGTCAAGGTTGGCGACACCGTGAAGGTGGAGCAAAGCCTGGTGACCGTGGAGTCCGACAAGGCGTCGATGGAGATCCCGTCCAGCACGGCGGGCGTGGTCAAAGAGATCAAGGTCAAACTGGGCGACACCGTGAACATCGGTGACCTGGTGGTGATTCTCGAAGGCGTGGCTGGCGCGGTCGCTGCACCTGATGCTGCAACTGCAGGGGCCGCTGCTGCCCCTGTAGCCTCCGTCGCATCTGCACCTGTGGCTTCCGCATCCACATCTGCGCCAGTAGCGGTCGCGGCGGCCCCCGCCCTAGCCGTGCCTGCGCACGCCCCCGGCGCCGCACCCTTGGGTCTGCCCCACGCATCCCCCTCCGTGCGCAAGTTCGCCCGCGAACTGGGCGTGCCCTTAAATGAAGTCAAAGGCAGCGGACTCAAAGGCCGCATCACCGAAAGCGATGTGCAAGGCTTCACCCGCTCGGTCATGAGCGGCGCGGTGCAAACGCTGGCGGCAGCAGCGCAGAACAAACCCGCAGCGGGAGGTGGTGGCGACGGCGCAGGCCTGGGCCTGATCCCGTGGCCGAAGGTCGACTTCGCCAAGTTCGGCCCCATCGAGCGCAAGGAGATGTCGCGCATCAAGAAGATCAGCGGTGCCAACCTGTTGCGCAACGCCATCATGATTCCGGCGGTCACCAACCACGACGATGCCGACATCACCGACCTGGAAGCCTTCCGCGTCTCGACGAACAAAGAGAACGAAAAGTCCGGCGTCAAGGTCACGATGCTGGCCTTCCTGATCAAGGCCTGTGTGGCTGCACTGAAGAAGTTCCCCGAGTTCAACAGCTCGCTGGACGCTGAAAGTGACGGTTCGGCGCTGATCTACAAAAACTTCTACCACATCGGTTTTGCGGCCGACACGCCCAATGGCCTGATGGTGCCGGTCATCAAGGACGCCGACAAGAAAGGCATCTTCCAGATCAGCACCGAGATGGGCGAGCTGGCCAAGAAGGCGCGCGATGGCAAGCTGAGCCCGGCAGAAATGTCTGGCGCCAGCTTCACCATCTCCAGCCTGGGCGGCATTGGCGGGCGCTACTTCACGCCCATCATCAACGCGCCTGAAGTGGCCATTCTGGGGGTGTGCCGCTCGACGATGGAACCGGTGTGGGACGGCAAGGCCTTCCAGCCGCGCCTGATGCTGCCCCTGTCACTGACTTGGGACCACCGCGTCATCGACGGCGCCGCTGCAGCGCGCTTCAACGTCTACCTGGGCCAGATCCTGGGCGATTTCCGTAGAGTTTTGCTCTGATTGGTTGAGGCCTGTGGTGGCAGGGTGTGGGGCATTGGGCCCCGCCTCATACTGTCAAAGGCCCAGAAATCGGCGAAGCCCAACACCCCACACCCTGCGGCAAGCGTTGTGGCACGCCACGGTTCAAAAAATGTTCTGAATGATTGGGAATGAAAATGGCACTCATTGAAATCAAAGTCCCCGATATCGGCGACGTCACCGACGTCAGCGTCATTGAGCTCATGGTCAAGGTGGGTGACACCATCAAGGCCGAGCAAAGCCTGATCACCGTGGAAAGCGACAAGGCCTCCATGGAGATCCCGGCATCGCAAGGCGGCGTGGTCAAAGAGCTGAAGGTCAAGCTGGGCGACAAGGTCAGCGAAGGCTCGGTTGTGCTGCTGCTGGAAGTCGCCGGTGCGGATGCGGCTGCAAGCCCGCCCGCAGCCAGCGCTCCTACGTCAAATCAACCTGTAGCCCTCGCGGAATCTAATCCTATAGCTACTAAAACCGTAGCAACCCCAGCGGCCACACCTGCAGTCGCCGCACCCGAAGGCGCCAGCTACGCCGGTACCGTGGACCTGGACTGCGACGTACTGGTAATCGGCGGCGGCCCTGGTGGCTACTCGGCAGCCTTCCGTGCGGCCGACCTTGGCCTCAAGGTCATCATTGTGGAGCGCTATGCCACACTGGGTGGCGTCTGCCTGAACGTGGGTTGCATCCCGTCCAAGGCACTCTTGCACGTGGCATCCGTCATGGACGAAGTCAGCCACATGTCCGCACTGGGCGTGGACTTTGGCGCACCGGTGGTCAACGTCGACAAGCTGCGCGGCCACAAGGAAAAAGTCATCGGCAAGTTGACTGGCGGCCTGGCTGCCATGGCCAAGATGCGCAAGGTTACGACCGTGCGCGGCTATGCCTCCTTCGTCGGCGCCAACCATGTGGAAGTGGAAGAGACCACCGGCACGGCGCAAGAGAAGTCCGGCACCAAGAAGGTCATCGCGTTCAAGAACGCCATCATCGCTGCGGGCTCACAAGCCGTGCGCTTGCCCTTCATGCCCGAAGACCCACGCGTGGTGGACAGCACTGGCGCGCTGGAGCTGAAAGAAGTCCCCAAACGCATGCTGATCCTGGGCGGCGGCATCATCGGCTTGGAAATGGGCACGGTCTACAGCACGCTGGGCGCACGCCTGGATGTCGTGGAAATGCTGGACGGCCTGATGCAGGGCGCCGACCGCGACCTGGTCAAGATCTGGCAGAAGATGAACGCCAAGCGCTTCGACAACATCATGCTCAAGACCAAGACCGTCTCCGCACGCGCCTTGCCCGAAGGCATCGAGGTCACATTCGCATCGATGGAGGAGGGCGAGGCGGGA
>NZ_JANXUQ010000113.1 GCF_025356155.1 Rhodoferax sp.
CTCGGCATTGGCCACATCCTCCGCATAGTCCTGGGCCGAGATATGGCCCACGCACGGCGCTGAGCAACGTTTGATCTGGTACAGCAAGCAGGGCCTGCTGCGGTTGCCGAAGACCGGGTCTTCACACGTGCGCAGGCGAAACACTTTCTGCATCAACAGAATCGTTTCCTTGACCGCCCAGGCGCTGGGGTACGGCCCAAAGTAGCGATGCTTTTTCTCGACGCCGCCGCGGTAGTAGGAGACGCGGGCAAAATTGGTGGCCAGTGGCGACGGGACCTTTTGCGCAACACCATCCGCCCGCGCACCGTCCATCGCGGTGCGCTTGGGTGCAACTGGCACGCCGGTCATCTTCAAGTAGGGGTAACTCTTGTCATCCCGGAACAGGATGTTGTACTTGGGATTCTTGGTCTTGATGAGGTTGTTTTCCAGCAGCAGGGCCTCTGCTTCGGAGCGCACGACCGTGGTCTCCATGCGCACAATCTTGCTGACCATGTGGCCGGTACGGGTGCCACCGTGGTTCTTCTGGAAATAGCTGGACACCCGCTTCTTCAGGCTGATAGCCTTGCCGACGTATAGCAACTGGTCCTGCGCGTCAAAGTAGCGGTACACGCCCGGAAGCGATGGCAGCGAGGCCACTTCGCGCAACAGCTCTTCGGAATGCGCAGGAGAAGCTGGACTAGTGGGAGTGGCAGAGGTATCGGCTGTCATGGGCCACTATTGTCATTCTTTTCACGGGGCGCTTTGGCCCGCGTGGACAATCGGCAGATGCCTTCCTCCGCAAGCCTCCAGATCACGCGCCCCGCTTCCGATCCAGCCCTGCTGTGGGATGTGTTCTGCCGCGTCATCGACAACTTTGGCGACCTGGGCGTCTGCTGGCGCCTGTGCGACAACCTGACCGCACGCGGGCATAGCGTGCGACTGTGGGTGGATGACGCCTCAGCCCTACAGTGGATGGCGCCGGGCGCAGTGGAGGGAACCTGGGCTGGTGTGCAGGTGCTGGGCTGGGAACAGTCGCGAGACGCTGCTCGACTGGCCAACTTGCGTGTCGCCGATGTCTGGATTGAAGGCTTCGGTTGCGAGTTAGCTCCTGAATTTATAGCGCATCACGCATATTCCACGAGGGCTAGCGGCGAGTTTTCCTTAAGACATCCAGTCTGGATCAACCTGGAGTACCTGTCGGCGGAGTCCTTTGTGGAGCGCGCACACGGCCTGCCCTCCCCGGTCATGGGCGGCCCTGCCAAGGGTTGGATCAAACATTTTTTCTACCCCGGCTTTACGGCACGCACTGGCGGATTGTTACGCGAGCCCGGGTTGCAGCAACGCCAGCAAGCCTTTATGCACGGCGCACAGGACGGCGCGCACAACGGCGGCCAGCGCGCGGCATGGCTGGCGCAACATGGCATTGTTTACACGGATGGCGAACAACTGGTGTCGCTGTTTTGTTATGAACCTGCGGCTCTGCCTGCACTGCTGGCCCAACTCGACGCCCTGCCCGAACCCACCCACCTGCTGGTTACCGCCGGGCGGGCCAGTGCAGCCGTGCGTGCATCGGTTCAGACGCTAGCGGGTGCGTCAGACGCGAGAGGCCATACTGCAGCGGCTGTCGATGCGGCCCGTGCGCCTGACTTGCGCCCGTTGCGCATCACCTACCTGCCCACACTCACGCAGCAGGATTTTGACCACCTGCTGTGGGCCTGTGACTTGAATTTTGTGAGAGGCGAAGACTCGTTGGTGCGCGCCCTCTGGGCTGGCAAACCGCTGGTCTGGCAGATCTACCCGCAAGATGACGACGCCCATATTCCGAAGCTGGACGCCTTTCTGGACATGCTGGGTCCCAGCCACAGCCTGAGGGCTTTTCACCATGCTTGGAATACCGAACGGGCGCCAGCACAAACCGCGCATTTGCCCGCCATCGACCTGCCTGCCTGGTCGCAAACCGTGCAGTCCGCACGCGAACGCCTGCTGCAACAGGACGACCTGGCCACCCAATTGATCCATTTCGCGTTGAAAAAACGGTAAAATTCGAGGCTTTGCTGAATTTGCCTGGCAAATCGATGGGAAACCATGCGAGGGCAAACCATGCTCCGCCGCGCACTGCGGCCTAACAACGCTGACAGCACAGGCTGACAGTGACAACCGCTTCAAGCTGCTTATGAAAATCGCTCAAGAAATCCGCGCCGGCAACGTCATCATGCACGGCAAGGACCCGATGGTCGTTCTGAAAACCGAATACAGCCGCGGCGGGCGCAACTCCGCCACCGTGCGCATGAAGCTCAAGAGCCTGATCGCCAACTTCGGCACCGAAGTCGTGTTCAAGGCCGACGACAAGATGGACCAGGTCATTCTGGACAAGAAGGATTGCACGTACTCCTACTTCGCTGATCCCATGTACGTCTGCATGGACGCCGAGTTCAACCAGTACGAAGTCGAAGCCGAAAACATGGGCGACGCACTGAACTACCTGGAAGATGGCATGGAACTGGAAGTCGTGTTCTATGACGGCAAGGCCATCTCGGTCGAGCTGCCCACAGGCGTGGTGCGCGAGATAACCTGGACCGAACCCGCGGTCAAGGGTGACACATCGGGCAAGGTTTTGAAGCCTGCCAAGATCGCCACCGGTTTCGAAATTGGCGTGCCAATCTTCGTGGCCCAGGGCGACAAGGTTGAAATCGACACCCGTACCGGTGAGTACCGCAAGCGTGTCTGATCCACGCCAGGCGAACTACCCAGACAAGGCTTCTTCGGACATTGCCACTTGGATACCCTGAACCCACCCCTTCCACGCAGTCTGGCTGATGCCTGGAGCGACCTCAAAGCCCATGCCGATGCGGGTACTCCGCTGGAGGCTGACGCCTATCGCTTGGCCTTTGCCGACCCCGAATTTTTGCTGCGCCGCGAAACCCGGGGCATACGCATGCAATTGGAGATGCTCAAGCCCGATCTGGCCCAGCTTGAGCAAGGCATTGAAAACACGGTGGTGGTTTTTGGCAGCGCGCGCTTCAGCTCCATGGAAGATGCACAGCGCATCATGGAGCAGGCCCGGGCAAGCCAGGATGCGGCGGCGATCCGCCTGGCCGAACGCCACCTGCGCAATGCCCACTACTACGAACAAGCCCGCCAGTTCGGCCACCTGGTTGCGACCAACAACGCGCCCTTGCCGCCGCGCGCGCGTCTTTACATCTGCACCGGCGGCGGGCCCGGCATCATGGAGGCCGCCAACCGCGGCGCGTCTGAAGCGGGCGCACCAACCGTTGGCCTGAACATTGCGTTACCGCACGAGCAATCCGGCAACCGCTACCTGACGCCATCACTGAGCTTCAAGTTCCACTACTTTGCGCTGCGCAAAATGCATTTCATGATGCGCGCCAAGGCCATGGTGGCTTTTCCCGGTGGCTTTGGCACGCTGGATGAATTGTTTGAAGTCATCACGCTGGTGCAGACCCGCAAATCACACCCCATACCCATCATCCTGTTCGGTTCCGAATACTGGAAGCGCCTGTTGAATCTGGAGGTGTTGGTGGAAGAAGGCGCAATCTCCCCGGAAGACCTGAATCTGTTCCAGTACTGCGACAAGCCGCAAGAAGCATGGGACGCTATAGAAGCGTTTTACAAGTCCTAGACTTACAACGCGTAAAGAGCTCTCACGGTGGTCGTAAGCGCCAAGCCACGGGCGCTCCGGCCCCCACCATGGCGCCTACGGTCCAGAACACCACCGATATACCCACCACCAGCCCTGCCGTGCCAAACAGCATCGGCATCAGCACGCTGGACAAGTTCAGCGTCATCAGGCGCAAGCCAATGGCCTGGCCATGCAATGCATGCGGCGTGATCTGGTGCAGGGTGCTCAGAATCATGGGTTGCACCGAACCCAAGGACAGGCCCAGCAGCACAGAGCACAGGCCCATGGTCCATGGCGACAGCATCAGCGGGTAGATAGCGAACAGCACAGCCGTCACCAGCATCGCGCCGGTGATGACGACCCACTCCCGCAGATTGGCCGCCACCAGCGGCATCAGCACGCGCACGGCGGCACCCGAAACGGCCATAGAGCCCAGAATCGTACCAATGACCGATGCGCTAAAGCCGCGCTCGTGGCCCAGCATGGGCACGACAAAGGTATGCACATCCCAGCAGGACGACAACAACCAGTTCACCAGCAACAGACGCCGCATCTGCGGCTCGCGCAGCAGGTGCCAGACCTTGGCATTTTTGGTAAGGGCCGAGTGCTCTACCGGCGGCAACTCCTGCGTGTGCCGTATCCAGAACCAGGTCATCAACGGCATCAGCGCCATCAACAAAAAGGCGGCCCTGAAACCATTGCTATCCCCCACGGTACCGCCCACCCACACACCGGCGTGGTCGATCAACAGCCCGGCTGCTACCGGGCCCACAAAGTTTGAAATCGCAGGACCAATGGCCAGCCAGCTAAAGACTTGCTTGAGCTCGGTCGTGTCCTGCGCGGCGCGCCCCACATGGCGCTGCAATGCGACGATGGCGACACCCGTGGCACCGCCCATCAACAGCGCACTGACACACAACATGGGGAAGCGGGGTACTGCCACCGCCAAGCCCGCGCCCAGCATGGCGGCCGACACGCCCAGACGCATGGGTTTGAGCAGGCCGTGGCGGTCAGCATACCTCCCGGCCGGAATCGCCAGAAATACTTGTGTCAGTGAAAACAGCGCGAGCAACACACCGACCGATAGCGCGCTGTAGCCTTCGCGCAGCGCCAACAAGGGCGCGGCCATGCGCATACCGGCCATGCTGCCGTGCAGAAAAATTTGCCCGAGGATCAGGCGGGCCAGCTCCCAGGAACGAGACACCGCACGGTCTTGCGCAAGACTCATGCGCTGGTGTCGGCGTCGGTATCGTCTGGCCGGTCCAAGTCTTTGTCGAAGGGAATCAGTGCCTGGGTCTGGGTATCGGGCAAGGCATCGACTTTTTTCAACACCCGGTTCATCGCGCGGCTGCGGGTCTCGGCGCTGTCCAGCGTCTTGAGCACGGTTTCGGTTTGTGACTTGACCTTGGCCAGTACATCGCCAAATTTTCCAAACTCGGTCTTCACAGCGCCCAGCACCTGCCAGACCTCGCTAGAACGCTTCTCTAGGGCCAGCGTTCTAAAGCCCATCTGCAGCGAGCTCAGCATCGCCAGCAACGTGGTCGGCCCGGCCAGCGTGACGCGGTGGTCGCGCTGCAGGCTCTCCATCAGGCCGGGGCGGCGCAGCACCTCGGCGTACAGTCCTTCGGTCGGCAAAAACAATATCGCAAAATCCGTGGTGTGCGGGGGCTCCACATACTTCTCGACCATGGACTTGGCCTCCAGCCGTATGCGCAGCTCCAGCGCCTTGCCCGCAGCCTCGGCGCCCAGCACATCCGCCCTGCCCTGGGCGTCCAGCAAACGTTCGTAGTCTTCGTTGGGGAACTTGGCGTCTATCGGCAGCCACAGCGGCGCACCTGAATCGGACTTGCCCGGCAGCTTGATCGCGAAGTCGACGACGTTTTTGCTGCCAGGCCGGGTTGCGATCTGCACCGCATATTGGTCCGGCACAAAGACCTGTTCCAGCAGACCGGCCAATTGCGCTTCGCCAAAAATGCCACGCGTTTTGACATTGGTGAGCAGGTGTTTGAGGTCCCCTACGCCCTGGGCCAGCGTCTGCATTTCACCTAGACCTTTATGCACCTGCTCCAACCGGTCGGCAACCTGCTTGAAGCTCTCGCCCAGGCGGGCTTGCAAGGTGGTTTGCAGTTTTTCGTCCACCGTGGCGCGCATTTCGTCCAGTTTGGCGGAGTTGGTGGTTTGCAACTGCGTCAGTTGCGCTTCCAGCGTGGCACGCACCTCTGCCATGCGCCGGGCATTGGATTCAGCCAGGCCCGACAACTGCGTGGTCAGCGTGTCCGACAGGGTTTTTTGCAGCAGCGACAGTTGCTGGCCAAAGGCGTCGATCTGCGTGTTTTGTGTACGTGTGGCCTCAGCCCCTTGCTGCGTCAGCAACTGCTGGAAGGTAGCCAGGTTTTGCGATAGCTCCCGGCGCGCTGCTTGGGACGATTCCGCAATTTCCCGGCGCAGCTCGCGCTCCAGGCGTTCGTTGCCGGATTGCTGCAAGGCACGCAGGTCTTGCAGCTCCTTGCGTTGCAGTTGTGCGTCCAGCCCTGCCTGCGCATCCCCAGCGCGTGGGCGGCCCAGCGCAAAAGCCGTCCATGCGGCTACCACCAGCGTTACCAGCGTCAGCGCCAGCAGCACCCAAACCAATCCTTCATTCACCTTGCAACCGCCTTTTCAACCAATGCCATATGAGAAATAGGGCTCTAGCCCTCGTGGAATATGCCTAACCCGCTATCAAGCCAATAGCAAGCCTCAAAACCTACATTGCGCCCTTCTGCGCCAACCGGTCCGCATTCAGCGGTGTGACCGCCTCACCATGCACCAAGTAACCAATCAGATTGTCCACTGCCAGCATGGCCATCGCACGGCGGGTGCCGATCGTGGCGCTGGCGATGTGGGGCGTCAGCACGACATTGGGCACGGTGAGCAGGTCCGGGTGGACCGAGGGTTCGCCCTCGAACACATCCAGGCCTGCTGCGGCGATGCGTTTGTCGCGCAGTGCTGCGGCCAGCGCGGCGTCGTCCACAATGCCGCCGCGGGCAATGTTGGTCAGCGTGGCTGTGGGCTTCATCAACGCCAGTTCGGCCGCGCCAATGGTGTGGTGCGAGGCGGCGGAGTACGGCACGACCAGCACGACGTGGTCGGCCGTCTGCAACAGCTCGTGTTTGCTGACGTAGCGGGCCTTGCATTCGGCCTCAAGGGCGGCGTCCAGGCGGCTGCGGTTGTGGTACACGACCTGCATGCCAAAGCCCAGCGCACCGCGGCGTGCAATGCCCTGGCCGATGCGGCCCATGCCGATGATGCCCAGCGTGGAGCCGTGGACCTCGGCACCCGCAAACATGTCGTAGCGCCAGTGCTTCCATTGGCCGGCGCGCAGATAGTGCTCGCTTTCTGTCACGCGGCGCGCGGCGGCCATCATCAGTGCAAAACCGAAGTCGGCCGTGGTCTGGGTCAGCACATCGGGCGCGTTGCTGGCCAGCACGCCGGCGGCGCTCATCGCGTCCAGGTCGAAGTTGTTGTAGCCCACGGCCATGTTGGCGCAGATTTTCAGGTCGGGGCAGTGGGCCAGCAACGCGGCGTTGATGGCGACCGAGCCCGTGGTAAATGCGCCGGCCTTGCCCTGCAGGCGCTGCACCAGTTCTGCTGATGTCCAATTTGCGTCGGCCTGGTTGGACTCCACATCGAAGTGTTCTGACAGTTTTTCAATCACCTCAGGGAAGACGGCGCGGGTGACCAGTACACGGGGGCGGGATGCGGTGGAGGAATTCGACATGGCAGGGCTTCAGGTAAGGGTTTCAATCTCGAACACTTGGCGCAGATAGGCCAGGTACTTTTCGTCTTTGCACATATTCGCCCTTGGGCCCTATTCCAGCCAGGTCGTGAAGTCTTGCGCTGGCACGCGGGGGGTGTGAAAACCATTGACCGGGGCCGACTCGTCTGCATGGCCCAGCGCCATGCCGCAGACCAGCATCTCGTCCGGGCCAGCGCCAATGTGCGGCAGGATAATTTTCGCAAAACCATTCCAGGCCGCTTGTGGGCAGGTGTGCAGGCCCTGGCCGCGTGCGGCGACCATGATGTTTTGCAAAAAGGCCCCGTAGTCCACCAGCGAGCCGCGGCCCAACACCCGGTCCACGGTGAACATCAGGCCCACCGGCGCGTCAAAGAAACGGAAATTGCGCTGGTGCTGGGCGTGCATCTTGTCTTTGTCGGCCTTGCCTATGCCGAGCAAGCCGTACAGGCCCCAGCCGTTTTCGCGGCGCCGGTCGATGTAGGGGCTGACCCATTTCTGCGGGTAGTAGTCGTACTCTTCCACGTAATCCGCCGCCAAGGCCGGGTTCGCGCGTATCGCGTCGTGGGCGCTGCATACCTGCTCGACGAGCTTGGCCTGGCTTGCACCCTGCAGCACATAAACGCGCCAAGGCTGGCAGTTGGTACCTGACGGTGCGCGGCTGGCGACCTGCAAAATGTGTTCGATGGCAGCGCGATCTACCGTCTGGCTGGTGAAAGCGCGTACGGACATGCGCGACGTGATGGCTGCGTCCACAGCAGGAGAAGAGGTCATTGCAAGGCTTCCAAAACAGTTTTGAGGCGGGTCGACAGGGGTACGGGCTTGCGCGTCTGCGTGTCTACATAGACGTGCACAAAATGCCCCTTGGCGGCGGTGGTATCCGCATCGCCAAAGATGCCCACCTCATAGCGCACGCTGGACGTACCCAAGTGCGCCACCCGGATGCCTACCTGCACCGTCTGCGGAAACGCCAGCGATGCAAAGTAGTTGCAGTGGGTTTCAACGACCAGGCCAATGGTTTCACCGGTGTGGATATCCAGCGCGCCATGCTCGATCAGGTAGGCATTGACCGCCGTGTCAAACCAGCTGTAGTAGACGACGTTGTTGACATGGCCATAGGCATCGTTGTCCATCCAGCGGGTGGTGATGGGCCGGAACGCCTTGTAGGCGTTGCGGGCTTCGGGAGCGGGTTTTGAATAAGAGGTCGGGATGGGATTGGAATTGAGCATCGCCTGATTTTGCCAGCCCGATCTGGTCGCCCACTGTCGGTGCGGTGACAGCCCTTAAAACCCCATGCAATCCCGGTGACCGGCCTGTGACAAAGACCGGATCTAGAGAAATTGTTCTAAATTGTTGCAATGCAGCAAAAAAGACTTGCGCTGCCAATCAGCATCTCTATAATTCCACCCATGCTGCACTGCAACATAGACAGCCACCAGGGCAGTTACGGAGCAGATAGTAAATTTTTACCTTAACTCTAGGAGATATTGACATGATGACTGTTGAACAACTGATGACTTCCCACAAATCCAACATCGAAACCTTGTTTGGTCTGACCAGCAAGGCTTTCGAAGGCGTTGAAAAGATCGTTGAACTGAACCTGACAGCCTCCAAGGCTGCCCTCTCCGAAGCCAACGCGCACACCCAGTCCCTGTTGAGCGTGAAAGACGCACAAGAACTGTTGGCCCTGCAATCCGGCCTGTTCCAGCCTTTGGCTGAAAAGACCGCTGCTTACAGCCGCCACCTGTACGACATCGCCACCGGCGCTACCGCTGAGTTCGGCAAGAACTTTGAAGGCCAAGCTGCCGAAGCCCAGAAGAAATTCATGGGTCTGGTTGACAGCGCCGCCAAGAACGCGCCCGCTGGCTCTGAGTCCGCTGTTGCAATCATGAAGAGCTCGGTGGCCGCTGCCAGCAATGCACTGGAATCCGTGCAAAAGGCTGTAAAGCAAGCCACTGAAATGGCCGAAGCCAACTTCAATGCAGTGGCCGCTACTGCGACCAATGCAACGAAGCAAGCCACTGCCAAGAAGCGTTAATTACAGATGAAGGCGCAGACCATTGCGTTTTGGAGCGCCTTCTCTAGCTGTCCAGGGAAAACCCTGACATAATTAATTCACATGCGAAACACATGTACATGTGTTTCTATCGGTTGTCTCCTCGGGTCCTTTCGAAACCTTCAGGTTCAGGGATCCCTTCAAGGCCTCGTTGCAAAACGGGGCCTTTTTTTTGGCGCTACTTTTCAGCGCATTTTGGCCGCAATGGCAGCGCGCAACTGTGGCATCAACTGCAGCATGGCCAAGCGCCCGGCTTCGATGGATTTTTTGCGGGAACCAAAATCCGCGCTGGAGACGCCCAGCAAAGCGGGACGCACCACCACATCGGCTTCCTTGAGCTCAAAGTAGTTGATGCTTTTGCTCATGATAGAGACGGTCTGCAACAACACGTCCAGTGTGCCGCCAGCCAGATTGCCTTCCGGAGCGTTCGATATGTCAACCGCAATCACCAATTCAGCGCCCATTTGCCGCGCAGCGCGCACCGGCACAGGCGACACCAGACCACCGTCTACGTATTCGTGCCCAGAAATTTTGACCGGCAGAAAGACAGCAGGAACCGCACTGGATGCCCGCACGGCGGTACCCGTATCGCCACGCTGGAACAGCATGCCCTGGCCAGTGTTCAGGTCGGTGGCGACGATGCCCAACGGCAGCGCCATGTCTTCTATGAGTTTTGAGCCCACTTGACCATTCACGTAGCGCGCCAACGCATCGCCCCGCAGCATGCCGCGGTTGAACAAGGGAAGTGTCCAGTCGGCAATAGTGGCCTCTTCCATGGTTTCTGCAACATGCTGCAACTGCTTGCCGGTTTTGCCACTGGCATAGAGCGCGGCGACCACGCTACCGGCGGAGGTGCCGGACACGAAGGAAGGGCGAATGCCCGCCTCCTCCAACACCTGGATTACTCCCACATGTGCAAAACCTCTGGCAGCACCGCCACCTAGCGCCAAGCCTATGCGTGGAGGAATTTTGGGAACCACCAAGATGGACGGAGGCACCACAGGAATCTCAGGCGGCGGGACTTCTTTGCTGGGCAGGGATACACAGCCGATCAGCGCAAGGCTGACGACAATAGAGAGCAGATACTTCATGGAGAACCGAAATTCAAAAACTAGCACGGGGAATTTTCTGCGGTGGCATGGAACTCGGGTCAGCACCCACAAACGACAAGGGCCCAGTTCACGAGGAACTAAGCCCTGAAGCATTAGCAGTGTAGGCGAATCGGCTTAGCCTGCAGTAGCCTCTTCGGGTTTCGACTTACCCTTTTTCTCTGGCAAAGGCTGGATGTCCAGCAGGACTTCAGTCTTGCTTTCGTCGGTGTCGTCCAGATCGACCGTCAGGCGTCCACCTTCGGTGAGGCGTCCAAACAGCAGTTCGTCGGCCAGCGCACGGCGAATCGTGTCCTGAATCAGGCGCTGCATGGGTCGGGCACCCATCAGAGGGTCGAAACCTTTCTTCGCCAAGTGCTTGCGCAGCTTGTCGGTAAAGGTGACATCCACCTTCTTCTCAGCCAATTGGGTCTCCAACTGAAGCAGGAACTTGTCTACCACCCGCAGGATGATGTTCTCGTCCAGCGCCTTGAAGCTGACGATGGCATCTAGCCGGTTGCGGAACTCGGGTGTGAACAGGCGTTTGATGTCCGCAGCTTCGTCCCCAGCCTCACGCGGATTAGTGAATCCGATGCTGGCCTTGTTCATGGTCTCCGCACCCGCATTGGTGGTCATCACAATGATCACATTGCGGAAATCGGCCTTGCGCCCGTTGTTGTCGGTCAAGGTACCATGGTCCATAACCTGTAGCAACACGTTGAAAATCGCAGGATGCGCCTTCTCGATTTCATCGAGCAACAACACGCAATGCGGTTTCTTGGTGATGGCTTCCGTTAGCAAACCACCCTGGTCAAAGCCCACATAGCCAGGAGGAGCACCAATCAGACGGCTGACCGCGTGCTGCTCCATGTATTCGCTCATATCAAAGCGAATCAGGTCAATGCCCATGATGTAAGCCAGCTGTTTGGCAGCCTCGGTCTTGCCAACGCCAGTGGGGCCACTAAACAGGAAGGAGCCAATCGGCTTATCACCCTTGCCAATGCCCGAGCGAGCCATCTTGACGGCAGAGGACAACACGTCCAGCGCCTTGTCCTGTCCAAACACTACATTGCGCAAATCGCGTTCCAGCGTTTTGAGCTTGCTGCGATCGTCATTGGAAACATTGGCTGCGGGGATGCGGGCAATCTTGGCCACGATTTCTTCAACCTCAGCCTTGCTGATGGTCTTCTTGCGCTTGCTAGCCGGCAGGATGCGCTGGGCAGCGCCCGCTTCATCGATGACATCAATCGCCTTGTCAGGCAGGTGCCGGTCATTGATGTATTTGGCGCTCAGCTCTGCGGCGGCTTGGAGCGCAGCCACGGCGTACTTCACGTTGTGGTGCTCTTCAAAGCGCGATTTGAGTCCCTTGAGAATCTCAACAGTTTGTTCCACGGTTGGCTCGACCACATCCACTTTCTGGAAGCGACGGGACAGCGCCGCATCTTTTTCGAAGATGCCGCGGTACTCGGTAAAGGTCGTTGCGCCGATGCACTTCAAAGCGCCAGAGCTCAGGCCAGGCTTCAGCAAATTGGAGGCGTCAAGCGTTCCACCCGAGGCCGCTCCAGCGCCAATCAAAGTATGGATTTCATCAATGAACAACACGGCATTGGGCTTATCTTTGAGCGCTTTTAGCACGCCTTTCAGACGTTGCTCAAAATCACCGCGGTATTTGGTGCCCGCCAGCAAGGCGCCCATATCCAGCGAATACACAATGGCTTCCGCAAGGATCTCGGGCACATCGCCCTGCGTAATGCGCCAGGCCAAACCTTCGGCAATAGCGGTCTTGCCAACACCGGCTTCACCCACCAGCAGCGGGTTGTTCTTGCGGCGGCGGCACAGGATCTGGATCACGCGTTCAACTTCGTATTCGCGGCCGATCAATGGGTCGATCTTGCCTTCTTTGGCGAGCTGGTTCAGGTTGACGGTGAACTGCTCCAACGGTGAAGCTTTTTCGTTCTTCTCGCCATTGCTTTCTTCATTCTCGACCGGGCTTTCATTGGCCTTGGTGGATTCAGGAGGATCATTCTTCTTGATGCCGTGCGCAATGAAGTTAACCACGTCCAACCGGGTTACGCCTTGTTGGTGCAGGTAGTAAACAGCGTGCGAATCTTTCTCGCCAAAAATAGCGACCAGCACATTGGCGCCGGTCACTTCCTTCTTGCCACTGCCGGTGGATTGCACATGCATGATGGCGCGCTGGATCACGCGCTGAAAGCCCAAGGTTGGCTGGGTGTCCACATCATCGGCCCCCGCAACCTGAGGCGTGTTGTCCTTGATGAAATTAGACAGCGACTTGCGCAGATCGTCGATATTGGCCGAGCAGGCGCGCAGCACCTCGGCGGCGCTGGGATTGTCCAATAAGGCGAGCAACAAGTGCTCCACGGTAATGAACTCGTGGCGCTGCTGGCGTGCCTCAACAAACGCCATGTGCAGGCTGACTTCCAATTCTTGGGCAATCATGAGATTTCCTTTAGCCTTGCGTTGATGATTAACTGTAAACCGTTTACCGGTTCGCCGTTCATTAGTTTCGATATCACTCTACATATCCACGGGTTCACACACACATTGAAGCGGATGGCCCGCTTTGTGCGCCGCTTCCAGCACCTGATCAACCTTGGTCACAGCAACATCCCGGGAATAGACCCCACACACCGCTTTGCCATCCAGATGGATTTTCAGCATGATGCGTGTCGCGGATTCCAGATCCTTACCAAAAAACTCCTGTATTACGACAACGACAAACTCCATAGGGGTGTAGTCGTCGTTCAGCATGAGTACCTGATACATCTGCGGTGGTTTGACACGCTGAGTCCGGCGTTCCAGTACAACAGAACCACCCTCATCAGGGTTGGGCGGCTGAACGGGAGGTTCTGGTGGTTTGGACGGGATATTGGTTGCCATGAAATCGATTCTATCGGTCACCCCAAAGGATTGCACCGCTCACTTGAATTGGAGCCACTATGACCCAATTCAAGCCACGGGCATAAAAAAACCGCCACGGACCCCAAAGGCCCTGGCGGTTTCGCGAAACAAAGACGCAAGGCAACCACCAAGGCTACCTGCAACCCCGACTACATGTTGTCGATCATGACCTGTCCGAAACCGGAACAACTCACTTGGGTAGCGCCGTCCATCAGGCGCGCAAAATCGTAAGTGACTTTCTTGCTCTTGATGGATTTTTCCATGGAGCTGATGATGATGTCTGCCGCTTCCAGCCAACCCATGTGGCGAAGCATCATTTCGGCCGACAAGATTTCAGAACCGGGGTTCACGTAGTCTTTGCCAGCGTATTTGGGGGCCGTGCCGTGGGTCGCTTCAAAACACGCGACCGAGTCTGACAGGTTGGCGCCTGGCGCAATGCCGATACCGCCGACCTGCGCAGCCAATGCGTCCGAAACGTAGTCGCCGTTCAGGTTGAGCGTCGCAATCACGCTGTATTCAGCGGGGCGCAACAAGATTTGTTGCAAGAAGGCGTCGGCGATGCTGTCCTTGACCACAATGTCTTTGCCAGACTTGGAGTTCTTGAACTTGCACCAGGGTCCGCCGTCGATCAGTTCGGCACCAAATTCCCTTTGAGCCAGCGCGTATGCCCAATCACGGAAGCCACCTTCCGTGTACTTCATGATGTTGCCCTTGTGCACGATGGTCACGCTGGGCTTGTCATTGTCAATGGCGTACTGGATGGCCTTGCGTACCAAGCGCTCTGTGCCTTCGCGCGAGACGGGCTTGATGCCAATGCCGGAGGTGTTGGGGAAGCGGATCTTCTTCACGCCCATCTCGTCTTGCAGAAACTTGATCAGCTTCTTGGCCTTGTCGCTCTCGGCTTCAAATTCGATACCGGCGTAGATATCTTCCGAGTTTTCGCGGAAGATCACCATATTGGTCTTGTGCGGCTCTTTGACAGGGCTGGGCACGCCTTCAAAATACTGGATGGGGCGCAGGCATACGTACAAATCGAGTTCCTGGCGCAAGGCCACATTCAGCGAACGGATACCGCCGCCAACGGGCGTTGTCAATGGACCTTTGATAGACACCACGTATTCGCGCAACGCCTGCAATGTTTCTTCTGGCAGCCACACATCGGGGCCATACACATTGGTGGACTTTTCACCGGCGTAAACCTCCATCCAATGGATTTTTTTCTTGCCACCGTAGGCTTTTGCAACCGCCGCGTCAACCACTTTCAACATCACGGGCGTGATGTCCATTCCTGTGCCATCGCCTTCAATGAACGGGATGATGGGCTGATCCGGCACGTTCAGGGACATGTCCGCATTAACGGTGATTTTTTCGCCTTCGGCAGGGACTTTGATGTGCTGGTACATGGAAAAATGGTCTCCGTCTAATTTTGGTATCGCAATTACCCGAGAAATCAGGCTTTAGTACGTGCACAAATTCTATTCCTAAAAATACTACTTTCAGTCGGGCGCCAAGCCACACGGCGCCCGGGAAAAGTCCCCGCGCGCCGTGCGGGATAATGGCGCACGGTTAGTACGTCAATTTTTAGGGAATTTCAATGAACAAGCTTCTCGCCACACTGATTGCTGGCTTGGTTTCCGTGGCTGCAATTGCTCAAGCTGCTGCGCCCGTCGCTCCAAACGCGCCCGCCGTCCGGTCCACTCCTGCAGCGGCACCGGCTCCACATAAAAAAATGAAGAAACACAAGGCGGCGACAAGCCACAAAGCCAAGAAGTCCAGCCACAAAACTAAAAAGAAGAAGAGCAAAAAAGTAGCCAAGAAGTAATTCCTGAGCCGCCCCTTTCGGTGCCCGCTAAAGCGGGCATTTTTCATGGGTGGTCCACAACACGAAGGCATGCTGTTCGTCTTTGAATAACCCAGCCGCATGTGTTTCTGGATGAAAAACACTTTGCTACCTTTGACGGTTGCCTTCATTGCAGACAATGGCTCCATCACAGGGCACCCGCGTAGCCCGTAAATGATCCATAAAAAAGCCGACTCTAGGTCGGCATTTTGCAGGCGCCAGGCGCTCAGGCGAAATTGGCTTCCGCAAAGCCCCAGTTCACCAGCTTGTCGAGGTAGGTTTCAACGAACTTGGGACGCAGGTTACGGTAGTCGATGTAGTAGGCATGTTCCCATACGTCCACAGTCAGGAGGGCCTTGTCGGCGGTGGTCAAAGGTGTGCCGGCTGCGCCCATGTTGACGATATCGACTGAGCCATCGGGCTTCTTCACCAGCCAAGTCCAGCCGGAGCCGAAGTTGCCGACAGCGGACTTGACGAAGGCTTCCTTGAACGCGGCATAGCTGCCCCATTTGGCGTTGATGGCTTCAGCCAAAGCGCCGGACGGCTCACCGCCGCCGCTCGGCTTCATGCAGTTCCAGAAGAAGGTGTGGTTCCAGATTTGGGCTGAATTGTTGTAAATGCCGCCGCTGGATTTCTTGATGATTTCTTCCAGCGACATGCTTTCGAATTCAGTGCCCTTTTGCAGGTTGTTCAGGTTCACCACATAGGCGTTGTGGTGCTTGCCATGGTGGTACTCCAGCGTTTCTTTGGAATAGGCAGGGGCCAGAGCGTCGATCGCATACGGCAATGCGGGCAGGGTGTGTTCCATGGAATCCTCTCTTTGGTTAGCGAAAGTGTTCATTGTAGGAATTAATTTCGGCCCTTGTCGCTGACGGTCATGTCAACCACGCCATCGGCGAGCGTCGCCCGCACGTGCTGCCCGGCAACCGCTTGGGCGACATGGCCCAAAGTCTGGCCATTTTCTAGCGTCAGCCAGGCATAACCGCGCTGCAGCACCAGCGACGGGTCCAGCAGACCGAGTCGCAGTTCCGCGCGCTGGTTGCGCTCCCGCAGGCGCAACGTGGCCCGCTGAACCCGCGTTGGCCATTCTTGCTGCTTGCGGGATATATCTGACTGCTTCATCTGCAAAGCCAACCGCGCAGCGTGCTGCATGCGCTGCTCCAGTGCGGAAAGCACCAGGCGCTGGCGATGTGCCAACGATGAGGGGCGCCCCATGCGCGATGTCGCAAGGTCTACGCGCTGAGCCTGCCTGTCCAGAAAACGCCCAACGGCATCCCCCATGCGCGACTCCAGATCCACCACCAAGCCCAACCATGCCGATGTGGGCTCAGACACCAGTTCGGCCGCCGCAGTGGGTGTGGGTGCTCGGACATCGGCGACAAAGTCGGCAATGGTGAAATCTGTTTCGTGACCCACGCCGCAGACAATGGGCACGGGGCTGCACGCCAGCACACGGGCCAGTTGCTCGTCGTTGAACGCCCACAAGTCTTCCATGGCGCCACCTCCGCGCACCAGCAAAATCACATCGATGGTGACATCCAAACCACGGTCCGGCGCGTCGGCCATGGCATACAAATTCGACAGTGCCTGCATCAACTCGCGCGGCGCGTTGTCACCCTGCACCGCAGCAGGGACCAGTACCACCGGAATATGCGGCACGCGGCGCTGCAAAGCCGTCACGACATCGTGCAAGGCCGCCGCGCCCAACGAAGTCACCAGGCCGATGCCGCGCGGAAGCGCGGGCAACGGCCGCTTGCGTGTACTGTCGAATAAGCCCTCTTGTTCCAGCTTGGCTTTGAGCTTGAAGAACTGCTCGAACAAGGTGCCCTGCCCTGCGGGTCGCATGCTCTCCACCACCAACTGAAGTTCACCGCGGGCCTCATAAACGCCCAGGCGCCCGCGCACTTCCACGCGGTCGCCGTCGCGTGGGCTGAAGTTCAGCAAACTTGCCGCTCGGCGGAACATGGCACAGCGGATTTGACCAGTTTCGTCCTTCAGCGAAAAATAACAATGGCCGCTGGCGGCGCGGGTAAAGCTGCTGATCTCGCCGCCCACCGTGACGGGATTGAAGCGCGCATCCATGGCGTCTGCGATGGCGCGGCACAGTGCGCCCACCTGCCAGACGCGGGCGGATGAAGCAGAAGCTTGTGGGAACTCAACCATATTGGAATTGCGAGGTCGCAGCCAGGTAGTGCGTGCCAACGCTCCACAGCTGGCGACCCAGCCCCCTACAAAGCTTCGCGCCCCGTGCGATGCACGGCGTGGCGTAATAAGTCTTTGATTTCATTGGATTTTTTACTGCTGAATTTGTCATCAATTTGTCAAAACCTCGCGTTGGTGCGGCTTCGCGCCCAGGCGGTCGATAGTTTTGCACAAACTTATCCACATGTTCTGTGGGTCACCGGCGTACGCCATAATCGCGGGGCATTGCATCTGTACGGAGTGACCATTTGTTTTCCATCATACAAGCCGCTGGCTGGCCAATCTGGCCCCTCATTGCCTGCTCCGTATTGGCCCTGGCCATTGTTATCGACCGTTTCATCAGCCTCAAGGGCAGCAAGGTGGCACCTCCACGCCTGCTGGACGAAGTGCTGAGCGTCACCCGCACCGCCATACCCGGGCCTGACGTCGTGAGCCAACTTGAGAAAAATTCGGCCTTGGGTGAGGTGCTGGCCAGCGGACTGCGCGCCATCAATTCGGACGCGCGCTGCACCGAAGACGACCTGCGCGCCACGATGGAGAGTACGGGCCGTATCGTCGCCCACCGACTGGAATTGCGCCTGAGCGCGCTGGCCACCATTGCGTCGGCTGCACCGCTGATGGGCCTGTTTGGCACCGTGGTCGGCATGATCGAAATTTTCGGCTCGCAAGCTCCCGGTGGCGCAACCGGTGCCAACCCCGCGCAACTTGCACACGGTATTTCGATCGCTCTGTACAACACCGCCTTTGGCCTGATTGTGGCGATCCCCTCGCTGATCTTCTGGCGCTACTTCCGCGGCCGGGTCGACGCCTACCTGCTGACGTTGGAATTGGCCGCCGAGCATTTGGCGCGCCACCTCAAGGTATTCCGCAAGCAGTAAGACCCTATGAACTTCCGCGCCCGAACCACCGAAGAACCCGAGATCAATCTGATCCCGTTCATTGACGTGTTGCTGGTGGTGTTGATCTTCCTGATGCTGTCTACCACCTACAGCAAGTTCACCGAAATGCAGCTCAAGCTGCCGGTTGCCGATACCGATGCCCAGCGCGACTACGCCAAGGAACTGATCGTGGGCGTCAGCGCCGATGGTGCCTTCAGCGTGAACCGCGTACCCGTGGTCGGCCGTACGCTGGAGAGTGTCTCGGTGGCCCTGACCGAAGGTGCCAAGGCGGGCAAGGACACCGTGGTCATCATCAGCGCCGATGCCAGCGCCAAACACCAATCGGTGGTGACGGTCATGGAAGCCGCGCGGCGCTCAGGACTGAACCAGATCACCTTCGCCACGCAGTCCTCAGCGCAGGCGGGTGGCCGCTAGCACGATGGCCGGTGCTTTGCGGCCCGCGCTGCAAAGGATTTTGTTGCGTGCGTGGACCAAGCGGTCCGGGGTCGCCAGTCTGCTGTGGTCCATTTCCCTGTTTTTCCAATGCCTGGTCTGGTTACGGCGCCAGCTCTACGACTGGGGCATCTTTAAAACCCAACGCGTGGATGCCGTGGTCATCGTTGTTGGCAATGTGGTTGCCGGTGGCGCGGGCAAGACCCCCACCGTCATGGCCGTGGTGCAGCATTTACAGACGCAGGGGCATGCCGTGGGGGTGATCTCCCGAGGCTACGGGCGCAACAACAGCGCGGCCTGTGTTGAAGTGCTGAAAGAATCGCGGCCCGAGGATGTCGGCGACGAGCCGCTGCTGATCCAGCGCACCTGCCGGGTTCCTGTATTCGTTGGCCCTACACGCCACGCAGCCGCCACCGCCCTGCTGGCCCGCTACCCACAAACCCAGATGATCGTCTGCGACGACGGCCTGCAGCATTACGCGTTGTGCCGGGATCTGGAAATCTGCGTATTCGACGACCGGGGTTACGGCAATGGCTGGCTGCTGCCAGCAGGTCCCTTGCGCGAGGGCTGGCCCCGCAAGGCGGTGGCTCGCTCGGGTCAAAGCGCCGATCGCCTGTTGGTGCTGCATACCGGCATCAACCCTGCCTTTGCCGGCCACACTGCACGGCGCAGTCTGGCGCCGTTTGCGGTCGGGCAAGAGGGAGCACGCGTGCCGCTGGAGGGCCTGTGCGCGCCCGGCGCCAAACCCCTGCTCGCGTTGGCGGGTATTGCCCAGCCCGAGTCATTTTTTGCAATGCTGCATGCGTTGCACTTGCCGCTGTCAAAGACGCTTGCGTTGCCTGATCACTACCATTTTGATAGCGCATTAGCCATATTCCACGAGGGCTACCAGGTGATTTGCACAGAGAAGGATGCTGCCAAGCTATGGCCACTGGCACCGGATGCACTGGCTGTTCCGCTGGTGTTCGAACCTGAGCTTGCCTTCTTCTCCGCGCTCGACACGGCGCTCACCCCCCTACTCTCCACAAAGCTATCATCTGCCCATGGACACCCGACTACTTGAACTCATCGTTTGCCCCGTGACCAAAGGGCCCCTGGAATACGACCGCGAAAAGCAGGAACTGTGGTCGCGCAGCGCACGCCTGGCCTACCCGGTGCGCGATGGCATTCCGGTCTTGCTGGAAAACGAAGCCCGCACGCTGACAGACGACGAACTCGGCCTTTAGGTCTTTAACCAGCGCCAGCATGGCTTACACCGTACTTATTCCGGCACGGCTGGCCTCCACCCGTTTGCCCAACAAGCCACTGGCCGATATTGGCGGAGCGCCGATGGTGGTGCGTGTGGCGCAACGTGTGCGTTTGGGCGTGCCGGCCGATGCGCGCATCGTCGTTGCGGCCGACCACCCCTCCATCATCAAGGCCTGCCGAGACCATGGCGTTGAAGCCATCCTGACGCGGGAAGACCACGCTTCCGGCAGCGACCGCTTGGCCGAAGCCTGCGACCTACTGGCGCTGCGTGAAGACGAGATCGTCGTCAATGTCCAAGGCGACGAGCCGCTGATAGACCCGGCCTTAGTGCAAGCCGTTGCTGATGTGCTGCAAGCCCAGCCATTGGCCAGCATGGGCACCGCCGCACACGCCATAGACAGCGTCGCCGATTTCACCAACCCCAACGTGGTCAAGGTCGTGCTGGATGCTGCAGGCCTGGCCCTGTACTTCAGCCGGGCGCCCATTGCATGGTGGCGCGATGGGTTTGCCGAAAGCATTGGCGCACTCCCCCAGCCCGCGCCGCTACGCCATATTGGCATCTATGCCTACCGGGTCAGTTTTTTGCGCCTGTTCCCCCAATTGCCACAAGCGCCCATCGAAGTGACCGAAGCACTGGAGCAATTGCGCGCCATGTGGCACGGCCATCGCATCGCTGTACATGTGAGTCCACATGCACCGGGGCCGGGTGTGGACACGCCCGAAGACCTGGCTCGGGTACGCGCCGTATTTGTTGCCAACAGCGGGTAAACCGTAAGTAAAGCGACCGGTGGTCCATGCTATTCTCGGCACGCAGCCGCGTGTAGTGGCTCCCCGATAGGGTGCAGCCTGCCGCGCCAAAGGTTTTTGTTCTATCCGAGGGTATCCATGAGACTTATTTTGTTGGGCGCGCCAGGCGCAGGCAAAGGCACGCAAGCCACGTTCATTTGTCAGAAATACGGCATTCCACAAATCTCCACTGGCGACATGCTGCGCGCCGCCGTCAAGGCGGGCAGTCCGCTGGGATTGGAAGCCAAGGCCGTCATGGCCTCGGGTGGACTGGTCAGCGACGACCTCATCATCAACCTCGTCAAAGAGCGTTTGACACAGGCCGACTGTGCCAATGGTTTTCTGTTTGATGGTTTCCCCCGCACCATTCCACAAGCCGACGCCATGAAAGCGGCTGATGTGACCTTGGACTACGTGGTGGAAATTGACGTTCCGTTCGACGCCATCGTAGAACGCATGAGCGGACGCCGTTCCCACCCTTCATCGGGCCGCACTTACCATGTCAAGTTCAATCCGCCCAAAGTGGACGGTGTGGACGATGTGACCGGCGAGCCTCTGATCCAGCGCGATGATGACAAGGAAGAAACCGTCAAGAAGCGCCTGGACGTCTACAGCGCCCAGACCCGCCCCTTGGTGGAGTATTACTCCAGCTGGGCGGCCAAAGACCCTGCCAGCGCGCCGAAATACCGCGCCATCAGCGGAATGGGTGATGTGGATGTCATTAAGAGCCGCGTTTTTGAGGCTTTGGGCGGCTGATCTGGCCATTGCACTTCCATCAAAAGGCCGCTGCTGCGGCCTTTTCTACGACATCAGCTCCAGCATCAAGGCGATGCGGGCTTTGACGGGCGACAAGCCCTGCGAATCTGGAAAGTCGCTATCCACTGCGCCGACCACTACGCTGCCGTAAGCGCAGCGGGTAGACCGCACGACCCGTACCCCCCTCGCTTGGACCTCGCGCAGCGCAGACTCCAAGTCTTCGTGGATGGTGCCGTTGCCGGTGCCCGCCACAACAATACCTTGTACGGGTTGCTCGGTACCCCCAGGCGCAGCACATAGAGCACGCACAGTAGCGCCAGTGGCGCCCGCATAACTGGTGATGATTTCTACGCGCGGCCATGCATCTTTGGACAAGGCATCTATAGAAAAGTCCGACACCGGCATTTCCATTGCCGGATACGCATGCAACCGGCGCACCCATCCCTCTTCCACATAGGCCAGCGGCCCGGCATCGCCTGAATCAAAGGCGTTGAGGCGGTACGGATGGACTTTTTGCACATCACGCGCGCAGTGCACGCTGCCGGCACACACCACCAGCACACCGTGGAGATCGGCCGAGCGGGCCACGGCCACTGCATCCAGCACATTCTGTGGACCATCAGGCGCCAGAGATGATGCCGGGCGCATGGCGCAGGTCAGCACTACGGATTTCTCCACCAACAACTGCTGGGGCAAGACGAGCGACAAAAAGAAAGCGGTTTCTTCCAACGTATCCGTACCGTGTGCGACCACAACCGAATCCACCGCAGGCTGGGACAGATGGTGCTGGATGCGCTGGGCCAGGTTGCGCCAATGCGCCCAACCCATGTCCTTACTGTCAACCTGCGCCACCTGCTCTGACATGAAACCCTGATCACCTAAAGCTTGTTGCAGGCTGGGAATGGCCCGCAACAACTGCCCCACGCCCACCTGTGCGGCGGTGTATCCCACGTTGTCACCGGCGTGGGCTGCTGTGCCGGCAATCGTGCCGCCGGTACCCAAAAAAACTATCTTTTTCAACATATTTGTTCTTTTCACTTGCAAACAAAATAAAACTGGTTAAAAATACAGCTACTGGATGCCGAAACAGTGTGTATAGACCAACAGCCTACCCGGCCCAGAACCAAGGAGTCAGCATGCTTGAAAGTCCCAAACTTACCGCAAGGCAACAACAGATTCTGGATCTGATCCAAAGCGCTATTGCCCGCACCGGTGCGCCACCCACACGCGCAGAAATCGCCACCGAACTCGGTTTCAAGTCTGCCAACGCGGCAGAAGAACATTTGCAAGCTCTTGCCCGCAAGGGCGTTATCGAGCTGGTCAGCGGCACATCCCGCGGCATCCGGCTCAAGAGCGACACGCTTCGGTCTATCAACGAATCCCGCCTCAAGCAATTCTCCATGCCACTCCCCGGCTTAGCCCAGTTGGCACTGCCGCTGGTTGGCCGGGTGGCGGCTGGCTCGCCCATTCTCGCCCAGGAACATGTAGACAAAACCTACTACGTGGAAAACAGCCTGTTCCAGCGCCAGCCCGACTACCTGCTCAAGGTGCGCGGCATGTCCATGCGCGACGCCGGCATCATGGACGGCGATTTGCTGGCAGTACAAGCTACCAAAGATGCCAAAAACGGCCAGATCATTGTGGCCCGCTTGGGTGATGAAGTGACGGTCAAGCGCTTTAGGCGCAACAAGCATTTGATCGAACTGCATCCCGAAAACCCGGACTACCAAACCATTGTGGTCGAGCCTGGCGAGCCCTTTGAGATCGAAGGCCTGGCCGTCGGTCTGATCCGCAACACCATGCTCATGTAATTCCGCACGAAAGCCACCTCCCATGAACACCGCTTTATTTGCCAACGCTGACTTCTTTGGACCACTGCAGGGCCTGATGCGCTGGTGGTCAGCCAGCCGATTCTCGGCTGTAGGGACACCGCTTCCCAAGCGGGAAGTACGGAATTTTACTCCTAAATTAATAGCTGCAAACGACCCATTGGCGAGGGCTACAGGCCAGAAGAGCATAGTGCCAATGCCCCTGCGCGTGGTCCGTGTGGTCGAAACCGGGCAGGCTCGCACCAGCGTAGGCCGCATGGTCATCTCCGGACGTATGGCCGACGTTTGCGCCGAACTGGACCGTCTGGCAGCCCGCGAAGCCGCATTGTCGTAATTGCGTAAAGGCCTGCGCCCGGTGGGGCGCGATGACAGGGCACAATTGCATCCATGAATATTGTGATTCTGGATGACTATCAGGATGCCGTTCGCAAACTGGAATGCGCTGCAAAGTTAGAGGCCTACCAAGCCAAGGTGTACACCAATACGATCAAAGGCATTGGCCAATTGTCAGTGCGACTCAAAGAAGCTGACGTGATCGTCCTGATTCGCGAACGCACCCACATGAACCGCCAACTCATTGAAAAGCTACCCAAGCTGAAGATGATTTCCCAAACTGGCCGTATTAGCGGCCACCTGGACGTGCAGGCTTGCACCGAGCGCGGTATAGCGGTTGCGGAAGGTATTGGGTCTGGTGTGGCACCTGCCGAACTGACCTGGGCTCTGGTTATGGCCGCCATGCGCAGATTGCCGCATTACATTGGGAATCTCAAGCATGGCGCATGGCAACAGTCTGGCTTGAAGGCGGGTTCCATGCCACCCAACTTTGGCATCGGTAGCGAATTGCATGGCAAGGTGTTGGGGATCTGGGGCTACGGAAAAATTGGCCAGATGGTCGCTGGTTTCGGCCGCGCATTTGGTATGAAAGTCGTGGTCTGGGGCAGCGAGGCATCGCGCGAAAAGGCCCTTCAGGATGGCTATGGGGCATCTCCGAGCCGTGAAGCTTTTTTTGAGCATTGCGACGTGTTGTCGCTACACCTCAGGCTCAGTGACACTACGCGCAACCTGGTAGACCATACCGACCTGGCCCGCATGAAGCCTACCGCGCTGCTGGTCAATACGGCGCGTGCCGAGCTGATAGAGACTAATACCTTAATCAGTGCGCTGAATCGGGGGCGACCCGGTATGGCCGCCGTTGACGTTTTCGACACCGAACCCGTATTACAAGGGCATGCGTTGTTGCGGTTGGAAAACTGCATTTGCACACCGCACATTGGCTATGTCGAGCAAAACAACTATGAAAAATTATTTGGTGCAGCCTTTGATAACGTGACCAACTTCATCAAGGGCACGCCGACCAATATCGTTAACCCTGGTGCGTTACAGGTCCGACGCTGAACGCTCAGCTCGGTTTGCTTTTGTCGTCACTGGGCGCCGAGGGCGACCAACCCCTGCCGTCAACATCGACCAGATTGCCACCACGCGGCTCCGATAGATCGAAATCCACCACCACATCGGATGCAGCGCCAGCTGGTTCTATGGGAGTCGGGGCAGTTTTCGCGGCACTGAACGCCATAAAGCCCGAATCGAAAGACAAAGAGGCGATGCGACTGGCCACTCCGTGCAGCAGCAGCAAGTCGCGGAAGGCTTCCAAGTCAAAATTTTGTCCGCCAGCTTCTCTGTGCGTACGCACCAGAGAGTTTTCGATGTAAGAAATCGCATCTTCTTCTGGCCAAAGCGCAACGATACGGCCACACACTTCGGGGTAGGCTTCCAAGCCGCTCCCAGGTCGGTTGAAGTCGGCATAGGCCGGCACGTGGCCATTAAAAATGGCATTGAATCCACTGCGGTAGTGGTCGTACTCAACCTTGCGCCCCAGCGTATGCAAGACCTTGAGTAACTCGAGCGAAACCAAGGGGTTGGCATCTGCGCTAGCATCCACACTCTCTTGCAGCAGAGCGACGGCCTCTTCATGTTGGCCCAAAGTCATGAAAAATTCTGCCTGCTGGCGGACATCCAGCATTTCCTTGGTGTTGACTGAGCGCAGCGTCGCGGACATGCTGTGCGCAAAATCCATATGCCCCGACGCGCGCAACACCGGTTTGCTGGGAGTAGCATCCGGTTGGGGGGGTTTTGTGTCAGACGGTGCCGACGGATTATTTTCACCGGCATCGTCCAAATAGAGGTCGATGTCCATCTGGGTGCCGCCTTGCGCGGGGGCAACAACCATACCGTCTATTGCTGCAGTAGATCGCGCATCCATTTTTTTGGCATTCTGCGTGCCCGCGTTTCTTGGTGCGGGGATGTCGCCTTCGCCAAATTCAACGGTCTCCGCCCGATCGCCTGTGGTATCGCCCCGCCACCAGGGGACTCCTGCCATTCCTCTCCATGGTGCCCGATTCCACACAAGGGCTATGGCCAAACCACACAGAACTATCGCAGCAAAGAGTCCGAAGACCAATGGGTTGGAGTAACGTTCAGACTCGGCCCTGTCAAGGCGGCGCGTCAACTCCTCCAGCACCTGGCGATTTTTCACGGTAATGTCGTGTAGCCCCCTGAGGTCTGAGTCCAGGGCGCTTCGGCGGCTTTCTGCACTCCATATTTCCTGTGGCGTGGCATTTAGAGAGCGCCAAAGCGCCGCAGCCCTCGCACGCTTTTGCGGGTCTTCGCCTTGCTCCACAAACAATTCGTCACTGAGTTTCAACGTGGGGTCTCGCTCCGGCGCCAAGTCCAGAGGCGCCAGTTTGAGACGGGCTCTGCGGCCTTCAAGCTTGGGAGATTTGGGAGCGGGTTTAACGTCTGCCGCACGCCCGGGTTTTGCATCGACGGTGGCCGCTTTGGCGCGCCTATCAGCGGTTGGAACCGTGGGCATAGCTTTGTCGGGGGATGCCGGCTGGATTACCGACACAGTGCGCGGCGTTGGAGAAACCAACGGCAGATCTGAAATGTTTGGGGAGGGCACCACGCTCGCCGCCGATTCGGCCAGCATGACGTAACGACGAATTGTCTTACTCTCGCATCCAGCGCGCAGGTACACCGTGACCACTGGCTCATCGACACCAGCCTGTGCAGTGACCGTTACGTTTGCCGATTGGGACTGGGGCAACAATTCGCTGCTTACGCTCACCCGGCTGGCATCCTGACGGCTATCACCGTAAAAAACATCCGCCTCGAAACACATTGCAGACGCACCCTCCCCCGTCTCCATTTGGACAGGAACCGTCAATTTGAGTGCCTGCCCTAAAAGCACGGCGCCATTGGCGCGCCCCAAAGTCAGCGCGGAACTGCTCATCGCAACGCAAAAAGTTGCAACTCCCAATATCCCAAATACATTTTTTTTATGGAGTTTCATCTATGGAACAGATTTTCGCATATGGACATTCTCTGCCAAAGCCCCTAAAAGGCCGACTCCGCCATCCAGTCCGCAGGCTAAGCCAGCAAATTGGGAGGTGGCCATTTACCGATCACCAGACGTCGTTTACTTCTCAGACACGCGCGCGACAAACCCGCAGACAAAAGCCTGACTCGCAGGTGACAATGACACCGTCACACCCGACAGATGCAGTCACCAAAAAGACAAGCTATGGACGAACCCATCCTTACTATCGACGAACGATCAGCAATCAACGGCGGTCGCTGGTTTTCTTCGCTATCCCCTTCACTCAAACACGACATTCTTCGATGTGCTTACGTCAAACGCCACAAAGACGGCGACCTGATCGCAGCCCGCGGCGAGCCGCCGGAGGATTGGATCGCCTGCGCACGGGGCGCTGTTCGGGTGAGTTCCACGTCGATTTCCGGCAAACAAATCACGCTGACCTATGTAGAGCCCGGAATTTGGTTCGGAGATGTTTCAATTTTCGACGGCGACCGACGGACCCACGACGCGTACGCGCATGGGGACACGACAATTCTGTGCGTGGCCAAGGCGGATTTCAAGAAAATCTTGGCGCTGCATGTCGAACTATACGAAGCGCTGCTGCGACTGCACGCACGCCGCATTCGGCAACTGTACGGCTTGGTAGAAGACCTCAACACCCTGCCACTGCGGGCGCGCCTCGCGAAGCAGCTGCTGCACTTGGTGCGCAGCTATGGAGTGCCATCGCTCAGCGACGCCAGCGAGGTGCGAATTGGCCTCCAATTGGCCCAAGAGGAATTGGCCCAACTGCTGGGCGCATCCCGACAGCGGGTCAACCAGGAGCTGAAATCCATGGAGCGCGATGGTGCCATTCGCATCGAGCAAGGTGGCTTGGTGATACGCGATCGCGTGGCGCTGATGCACATCATTGATGCCGACAACTGATACGACCACAAACACTACCACCTGAAAGACCATGAGCGAATTTGACCATTTTCTAGGTACGCGACCTGTCAGCGAACAACATGCAGTTGATCTGGTTGCGCTCACTGCTTGGTTGGAAAAAAATCTTGCCGGATTTTCAGGGCCGCTGAGCGTGGAGATGTTCAAAGGCGGGCAATCCAACCCCACCTACAAAATCAACACACCCACCAAAAGTTATGTCATGCGGGCCAAGCCTGGCCCGGTTGCCAAGCTGTTGCCATCGGCGCATGCAGTCGAGCGCGAGTTCGCTGTTATGCATGGGCTGCAGGACACTGGTGTACCGGTACCGCACATGCACTGCTTGTGTGAGGACGAATCGGTCATCGGCCGCGCCTTCTATGTTATGGAGTACATGCAAGGCCGTGTGTTGTGGGACCAATCCCTACCCGGTATGGACCGCAACCAACGGGGTGCCATTTACGACGAGATGAACCGAGTGATTGCGGCCTTGCACAAGGTAGATTTTGCAGGGCGTGGCTTGACAAACTATGGCAAACCTGGCAATTACTTCGAGCGGCAAATCGGCCGGTGGAGCAAGCAGTACACGGCCTCCATAACCCAACCCATTCCCGAAATGGAACAGTTGATGGAGTGGTTACCCAAGAACATTCCAGCTATGGCGCGTGATGACAGCATGGTTAGCATCGTGCATGGGGACTACCGCCTGGACAACCTGATGTTTGATATGGAGCAGCCACGTGTGATCGCAGTTTTGGACTGGGAGTTGTCCACACTAGGCCACCCACTGGCAGACTTCAGTTACCACTGCATGGCATGGCACATTCCGCCCGGGTCTTTCCGCGGCATTGAAGGGCTTGACTTCGAGGCTTTGGGCATCCCCAGCGAAGAGGAATACGTACGTCTTTATTGCGAGCGCACCGGGATTGCAACACCGGAGCAACTCAAAGCAGACTGGAACTTCTACATGGCCTACAACATGTTCCGCATCGCGGCCATTTTGCAGGGTATTGCCAAACGCGTTGAAGCTGGCACCGCATCCAGTGCGCAAGCGGTCAGCTCGGCGGCTGGAGCAAAGCCATTGGCTCAAATAGCGTGGAAGTTTGCGCGCGCCGCCTGAATATTGAACCATTTTACAAAACACAAACGGAGACCCTATGGACTTTGACTACTCACCCAAAACAAAAGACCTTCAGGAACGCGTTCTGCGATTCATGGGCGAACATATCCACCCGGCTGAAAGTGCGTACCACGCCGAGATTGCCGCCAACACTGCCGCAGGCAAGCGTTGGACGCCTTTGCAAACCATTGAGAAGCTCAAGCCCAAGGCCCAAGCTGCGGGCTTGTGGAACCTGTTTCTACCCGTGGACAGCGCGCAGGCGTCTGGCTACCACGGCGCAGGATTGACCAACCAAGAGTACGCACCATTGGCCGAAATCATGGGCCGCGTCATGTGGTCAAGCGAAGTATTCAATTGCTCGGCGCCCGATACCGGCAACATGGAAACCATTGCACGCTATGGCTCTGAAGAAAACAAGACACGCTGGCTTAAACCGCTGCTCGAAGGCCAGATTCGCTCTGCCTTTGCCATGACCGAGCCTGATGTTGCATCCAGCGATGCGACCAACATCGAAACACGCATCGAACGCCAAGGCGATGAGTACATCATCAATGGCCGCAAATGGTGGACATCAGGCGCGGGTGACCCTCGGTGCTCGGTCTACATCACCATGGGAAAGACAGACCCAGAGGCCCCCCGACACTCGCAACAAAGCATGGTGCTGGTACCGGCCAACACCAAGGGCATTACCGTGGTCCGACCTCTCAATGTCTTCGGTTACGACGATGCACCTCACGGACATATGGAAGTGTTGTTTGAAGACGTTCGTGTACCTGTCAACAATATTTTGCTCGGCGAAGGCCGTGGATTCGAAATCGCCCAAGGCCGCCTTGGCCCTGGACGGATTCACCACTGCATGCGCCTGATTGGTCTGGCCGAACGCGCGCTGGAGTTGATGTGCAAACGGGCTTCGTCACGCATCGCTTTTGGCAAACCGATCGCCGCCCAAACCGTGACCCAGGAACGCATTGCCGAAGCGCGTTGCAAGATCGATATGGCACGTTTGCTGACTCTCAAGGCAGCTTGGATGATGGACATCGCTGGCAACAAGTTTGCAAAAAATGAGATCGCCATGATCAAGGTGGTCGCACCCACCATGGCCTGTGAAGTGATCGACTGGGCCATGCAGGTGCACGGCGGTGCTGGTATGTGCGATGACTTCCCGCTTGCCTACAGCTACACCAACGCGCGTACGCTGCGCTTTGCGGACGGCCCCGACGAAGTTCACCGCAACGCCATCGCAAAAGCGGAGCTGGGAAAATACGCCGTTAAACCCGCAACAGTCTAAAGCGGAGTAGGGGTTACCAACGCCGTGCGGGCTGCACGGCGTTGGCAGGATCACCAATGCGCTCTATTAAATCCTGACCATAATTCGTTGAGGTCCGAGAACCGCCATTTGGCAGGGTCCTCGCGGCTCACAATCTTCTCGGTCACGCCTGGCAGAGACAGGTCGATCACTTCTGACGGAATACGTAAATTCGATTTTGTAGAAAAGAATATCTTGACCGATGGCGTGGTCAGCGATTTTCCAGTCTGCTCCACAACCACACCCAAGCGGCCTGAAGTGAGCTTAACCAAAGACCCAATGGGGTAGATGCCCAAGCTCTTCACGAAAGCCTGGAATACTTTGCCGTCGAAATGGCCATTGGCCCACTCCGCCATCTTGCGCAAGGACTCAGCAGGGTCCCAACCCGATTTATAAGGACGATTGGAGGTGATGGCGTCATACACATCGCAGACAGCACCCATCTTGGCGAACAGGCTGATTTGGTCGGCCTTAAGCCCTTCGGGATAGCCAGACCCATCGGTCTTTTCATGGTGGTGCAGGCACACATCCAGGATCAAGGGGTCAACATTGAGGCCGCCCAGTAGCAGCCTATGTCCTTCAGACGGGTGTGTCTTGATCACATTGAACTCGCTTGCTGTCAGCTTTCCGGGCTTGTTCAAGACATCCATAGGCATCAAGGCCTTGCCAATGTCATGCATCAGCCCTGCCATGCCAGCAGACCGTGTTTGCACCTCATCCAGGCCCAATTGCTTAGCAAGACCAACCATCATGGCGCACACGGCGACAGAGTGCATATAGGTGTAGTCGTCCGCAGTCTTTAAGCGCGCCAGGCTGATGAGTGCCCCGGGATTGCGTGCGACCGAATCCGATATATCCTCAACCAACTGCTGCGCCCCACCAATGTCGACGGACTTCCCCATGCGGGCTTCCTGAAACATGGAGATAACCGCCTGCTTGGATTGAAAACAGATCTTTGCCGCCCGCTCAAGCTCCGCACCGATGGACACTGGAGCGAGCTCGCGCTGCTCTGTGACGGCGAGTGTATGGAATTGTTCATCGACTTGTGCTTCGGAGTCGGTGTCCAAAACTGCGACTCCACCGCTGGCAATGTCGAGTCCTTTACTGGTGTCGATCCACACCTCCTTGATGCTGCTTGCCTGGACAGCTCCTATATCCTTCGGGTCTGAGATGACGAAGCCGGTTCGCCAGAACGGATGCTCCATCCAAGAACCACAAAACTCCTTGAGATGCATTCCTACAGTGAGTTGCCCAACATTGATTTTCTTAAGCATGTTGAGTGCACTGAGCCTTGTTAGCGGCTATAGGGGGGCACTTACGTCCAACGCGCAGGTAATGCTGGATGAGTAGCGGCCCAATTTCATCATTGCCATCCAGGCAATCAATGCAGATGCCGTGGTTTGCGGCCACCACCGTGGCCACCATGGTTGCCGCCCGAGCCACTGGGAGGCTTGCCCAATGCGAGCGAACTGACGAGCGCATCAAACCGCTGTGTGAACAATTTATCCACTTCGCCTACAACGCCGCTCAATTCAGCACCGTCAAAATGGCGCTCCATCAGGCTGATTACGTCTTGCACCAATAAATCCCGCTGCACTTGCATGATGGCGGCCGGGTTGGGACCAACAAAAAGCATCAAGAAATCATCTCTTGATTCGGTTCCGGGTTGGCTATCTTCTTCATCAAAATCTGCGTCATAAAACGTGACTTCGATGGCTGCGCCAGCATCTGCTATCTCGTTGAGATTCATGCAGAGTTCGTCCAAGGTCTGGCGAAAGTCATGATCGCCCGCGACAGTCCAACACATCTGCAACAAATGGTCGGGCGCTTCAAACTTGATACCCGGTTCATCCTCATAGGAACTATTCGCTCCATCGCTCAAAGAGCGCGCGCCCGCATACTTCCATAGCGGTTTGAGGGCGTCTTGTAACTGCTCAAACTGGACATCCGTGCGCAAGGCAACTTGACCATGGACATGGATTTCAAAGGGGGCGTTGTAGCGTGGCATAGACTAAAGTGTAGTGGTGCTACTTACAAAATGGTGCCCGAGACCGGAATCGAACCGGTATGCCCGTTATTCACGAAGCGGCGGATTTTAAGTCCGATGTGTCTACCTATTTCACCACTCGGGCACGATGGTCTATTGTGGAACAAAAATGCCCCGCCAGCGGGTGTTGACGGGGCATGTATGACCAAAATATTTGGAGGCGCGGTCCGGAGTCGAACCGGACTAACCGGATTTGCAATCCGGGGCATAACCGCTTTGCTACCGCGCCACTGTCTTCTGAAGTGCAGGGCCAATTTGGCCTCGGTCAATCGAATAAAAAAGGGAAGCAATTAGCTTCCCTTTTTTTGCAATATGGAGCGGGAAAAGAGGTTCGAACTCTCGACCTATACCTTGGCAAGGTATCGCTCTACCAACTGAGCTATTCCCGCATTTCAAGCCTCAAATTATAGCGTTTTTTTTTGTTTTTTGGGCTCACGCTTCTAAAAACCAAAAAGTTTTTGAAAACCATTGGCTGATCATCAATGCTTGACGGGCTCCTGCAAATCCGCAATCGGCACGCTGGCGACCACCACAGGTGCAGCAACAACGACTTCTTCATCCGGCAGAGGTACGGGTTTCGACTCCAATGCCAACTCCAACACCTTGTCTATCCAACGCACGGGAATAATCTCCAAGCCATTCTTGACGTTAGCCGGGATATCTTGGAGGTCCTTTGCATTGGCTTCGGGGATAAGTACCGTCTTGATCCCACCGCGTAATGCAGCCAGCAACTTCTCCTTCAAGCCACCGATCTCGGTTACCTCGCCCCGCAGGGTGATTTCGCCAGTCATGGCCACATCCCCACGTACCGGGATACCGGTCAAAGCGGACACGAATGCCGTAGTCATCGCAGCGCCAGCACTGGGGCCGTCTTTGGGTGTAGCACCATCTGGCACATGGATGTGAATGTCCTTTTTTTCGAAAATTTCATCCTTGATACCGAGACGGCGTGCGCGGCTGCGCACTACGGTGCGCGCAGCCTCGACGGACTCCTTCATCACGTCCCCCAGCGAGCCTGTGCGGGTAATAACACCCTTGCCGGGTGTCAGCGCAGCCTCAATGGTCAGCAGATCGCCACCCACCTCAGTCCAGGCCAGTCCAACCACTTGTCCCACCTGGTTCTGCTGCTCCGCACGGCCATACGTGTATTTGCGCACACCCAAGTAATCATTCAAGTTGTCGGCAGTCACCACCACTTGCGGCTTGAGTTTCTTCAGCAGCAAACCCTTGACTACCTTGCGGCAAATCTTGGATAGTTCTCGCTCCAGCGAGCGCACGCCCGCTTCACGGGTGTAGTAGCGAACAATATCGCGTACAGCGTCTTCTGCAATAGACAACTCGGTGTCTTTGACACCGTTGTTCTTCATCTGTTTGGGCAGCAAATAGGTGATGGCGATATTGGTTTTTTCGTCTTCCGTGTAACCGGACAGTCGAATCACTTCCATGCGGTCCAGCAACGCCGACGGAATATTCATGGAGTTCGACGTGGCAACGAACATCACATCGCTCAGGTCGTAATCAACCTCAACGTAATGGTCGCCGAATTTGTGGTTCTGCTCGGGATCTAGAACCTCCAGCAATGCGCTACTGGGATCGCCGCGGAAATCCGTACCGAGCTTGTCGATTTCATCCAACAAGAACAATGGATTGCGCGTGCCCACCTTGGACAGGCTTTGCAATACCTTGCCGGGCATGGCGCCGATATAAGTACGGCGGTGACCACGGATCTCAGCTTCGTCGCGCATGCCGCCCAAAGCCATGCGCACGTATTTACGCCCCGTCGCCTTGGCGATGGACTGGCCTAGCGACGTCTTGCCAACTCCGGGAGGCCCCACCAAGCACAAAATAGGCGCCTTGAGTTTGTCGACCCGTTGCTGCACCGCGAGGTATTCCAGGATGCGGTCTTTGACCTTATCCAGCCCGTAGTGGTCTTCGTTCAGCACGGCCTCTGCATTGGCCAAGTTATGTTTGATCTTGGTCTTTGCAGTCCAAGGCAGCCCCACCAGTACATCGATGTAATTGCGTACCACGGTCGCCTCGGCCGACATGGGCGACATTAGCTTGAGCTTCTTCAGCTCGCCTTCGACCTTTTTGAGGGCCTCTTTGGGCATCTTGGCGGCCTTGATCTTTTTTTCGATCTCTTCTATGTCAGCGCCTTCTTCGCCCTCGCCCAATTCCTTCTGAATAGCCTTGACCTGTTCATTCAGATAAAAGTCGCGTTGGTTCTTTTCCATTTGGCGCTTCACGCGCCCCCGAATCTTCTTATCGACATTCAGGATATCGACTTCGCGTTCAATTTGTTCGAACAAATTTTCCAAGCGATCTTTGACACTAGACAGGCCTAACACAGCCTGCTTGCTATCGAGCTTGAGCGGGAGATGCGCGGCAATAGTGTCGGCCAAGCGACCCGCATCGTCGATGCTGGAAATCGAGGTCAGAATCTCTGGCGGAATTTTTTTGTTCAGCTTGACGTACTGGTCAAACTGTTGCATCACCGCACGGCGCAAAGCCTCAACTTCACTGGCTTTGCCGCGACCCTTCTCAGGAAACTCCGGCAGGATCGCTATGGGCGTGATGTTGGCCGAAAAATAAGCTTCGCCTTCTTCGATCTTGTTGACCGCCGCACGTTGGTGTCCTTCGACCAGCACTTTGACCGTGCCGTCAGGCAGCTTCAGCATTTGTAGAATTGTAGATACGCAGCCCACATCGAACATATCGGAAACCAAAGGGTCATCTTTGGCGGCAGTTCTCTGCGCTACCAGCATGATGCGGCGGTCGGTTTCCATTGCGGCTTCCAGCGCTTTGATGCTCTTGGGCCGCCCCACAAACAAGGGGATGACCATATGTGGAAAAACGACCACATCGCGCAGGGGCAGCAGTGGCAAATCAATGGGAGTAGCAGGCAGCGGGGAATGGCCAGACATGGGGGACCTTTTTGTTACCTGTTGAATATGGACTGTGAATCCTGAATTTCAAGCGATCTGCCATTATCAAAGCAGTGATCGCCTAAATATCCCGATATTCCAGCACAAAAGCCCGTCAAATCGGGCTCTTCTGTTGAACAAGTATCACGCTTTCTTAGCGATCTCTCGGTACACCAATAGCGGGGGCTTGTTTTCGTCAATGGTGGACTCGTCAACCACCACTTTTTCGACATTGCTGGCGTTGGGCAGTTCGTACATGGTGTCAATCAGGGATTGCTCCAAAATCGAGCGCAATCCACGGGCACCTGTCTTGCGCGCCAACGCCTTCCTGGCGATAGCTTTCAAGGCCGAAGGACGGATCTCCAGCTCAGCGCCTTCCATAGCCAGCAACTTGGTGTACTGCTTGACCAGTGCGTTCTTGGGTTCAGTCAGAATCTGAACCAAGGCATCTTCAGTAAGTTCAGCCAACGCGGCGATAACTGGCATACGCCCGACCAATTCAGGAATCAGGCCGAATTTGATCAAATCCTCGGGCTCCACCTCTTTGAACATATCGGTCAGGCTGCGTTGCTGCTTGCTTTTCACTGTCGCACCAAAGCCCATACCAGATGCCTGGGTACGGTTCTCGATGACCTTCTCCAAGCCCGAAAAGGCGCCGCCGCAAATGAACAGAATGTTCGTCGTGTCGATCTGAACAAAATCCTGATTAGGATGTTTGCGACCGCCCTGGGGCGGAACACTGGCCATGGTTCCTTCAATCAGCTTTAGCAAGGCCTGCTGGACACCTTCGCCCGACACATCGCGGGTGATGGACGGGTTGTCTGATTTACGGGAAATTTTGTCGATTTCGTCGATATAGACAATGCCGCGCTGCGCACGCTCTACTTCGTAGTTGCAGCTCTGCAGCAGTTTGAGAACAATGTTTTCCACGTCCTCGCCAACATAGCCCGCCTCGGTCAGCGTAGTAGCGTCAGCCATCACGAAGGGCACATCCAGCATGCGCGCCAAAGTCTGTGCCAGCAAGGTTTTACCTGAGCCGGTCGGGCCAATCAGCAAAATATTGCTTTTTGCCAATTCCACTTCGTCTTTCTTGGCTTTCTCCTTATGCCGCAAGCGCTTGTAGTGGTTGTAGACCGCAACAGCCAATGTACGCTTGGCAGGCTCCTGACCAATAACGTAGTTGTCCAGATTGGCTTTAATTTCGGATGGCGTTGGTAATTCGCCCTTGGGGTCCTTGCCTTCGGTGGTCGCAGGCAATTCATCACGAATGATTTCGTTGCACAGCTCTATGCACTCATCGCACACAAAAACGGAAGGGCCAGCGATCAGTTTTTTGACTTCGTGCTGGCTCTTGCCGCAAAAAGAGCAATACAGGGTTTTTTCGCTGGAGGAGCCTTTTTTCTCGGCCATGTGACGCTTGCCTTTTCGGTTGATGTCCGAATGATACTCAAATAAAAAACGGTGCTTGCATCGCCGCAAAGCACCGCCGTAAGAACTAGCCCGCTCGCTTAGGCGCGCTTGGCGATCACTTGGTCAATCAGACCGTATTCCTTGGATTCTTCCGCAGTCATGTAGTAGTCACGCTCGGTGTCACGGGCGATGCGCTCCAAAGGCTGACCAGTACGCTCGGCCAGAATTTTGTTCAGTTGCTCACGGGTTTTGAGAATTTCACGCGCTGCAATTTCAATCTCGGTCGCCTGACCCTGGCTGCCGCCCGAAGGCTGGTGGATCATGATCTTGGAATTGGGCAGGCAGAAACGCTTGCCCTTGGCACCGGCCGCCAACAAAAAGGCACCCATGCTGGCTGCCATACCAATACACAGCGTGGACACTTCGGGCTTGATGAAATTCATGGTGTCAAAAATCGCCATGCCAGCACTGACAGAGCCACCGGGCGAATTGATGTAGAAGGAAATATCCTTGTCAGGATTCTCACTCTCCAGAAACAACAACTGGGCCACCACGAGGTTGGCGGTCTGGTCGTTGACCGGGCCTACTAGGAAAATTACGCGCTCTTTCAACAAACGCGAGTAGATATCGTATGAGCGCTCGCCTCGGCCCGATTGCTCGATAACCATGGGCACCATGCCCAAGGCCCGTGTCTCCATGCTGCTCGCTTGCCCGTAATTCACATTCATAGCGTCTCCAAAGAACTGTATTGACTGTACCGAATTTCCTAACCCTCAACGCAAATGGGGCTTGCCTGCAGGACTACAAGCCCTGCCCAAGCCCCATCGCGTCAAAAATCTGTGCGTTATTTCAGCGGACAGACACTCAGTTTTGCCCCATCAATTCGTCAAATGTGATGGCCTTTTCACTCAATTTTGCGTTGGCCAAAATAAATTCCGTTACGTTGTTCTCGATCACAATGCCTTCGACTTCGGCCATACGGCGGTTGTCGCCATAGTACCAACGCACGACATCGGCTGGCTTTTCGTAGCTGGCGGCCAACTCATCAATGTGGGTCTTGATTTGCTCAGGTTTGGCATGCAGCGCATTGGCACGCACCAACTCAGCAACAACCAGCCCCAGGCGCACACGGCGCTCCGCCTGTGGGCGGAAGATGTCGTCTGGAATGGGGGCCTTGTCGGCGTCCTTGATGCCGCGTTGTTTCAAATCAGCTCGGGCGCTTTCAATCATGCGGTCCAATTCGGCTTGCACGCTGGATTTTGGCAAGTCTAAATCGGCCTTGGATAAAAGTGCATCCATAGCGACTTGCTTGTTGCGCGACAGCAAACGGTATTTGACTTCGCGTTCCAGGTTCTTGCGGATATCGCCACGCAGGCCTTCGACGCTTGCTTCCGCAATCCCCAAGGACTTGGCCAGTGCGCCGTCCACATCGGGCAAATTAGCAGCTTCAATCTTCTTCACGGTCACCATGAAGTCGGCTGTCTTACCAGCGACATCTTGCCCATGGTAGTCGGCAGGGAAAGCCAAAGGAAAGGTCTTGCTTTCACCCAACTTCATGCCACGCACGGCTTCTTCGAATTCCTTGAGCATTTGGCCATCGCCGACGATGAACTGGTAGTCATCAGCCTTGCCACCAGCAAATGGCTCGCCGTCGATCTTGCCTTCGAAGTCCACCAGCACACGGTCGGTGTCTTGCGCAGGTGCATCTTTGGCACGCAGCGCGAAAGTCCGGCGCTGCTTGCGCAAAATCTCTACAGTCTTGTCGATAGCTGCGTCGGTCACTTCGGCGCTTACTTTTTCGACATCGGCACTTGCCAAATCACCGATCTTCACTTCAGGGTAGACCTCAAAAACGGCGTCAAATGCCATTTGGCCTTCTGGGGAACTTTGGCTTTCGGTGATACGGGGTTGCCCTGCAACACGCAGTTCCGCTTCATTGGCAGCGGTGGCGAAGGCTTGACCCACCTTGTCGTTCATGACTTCGTAATGCACCGAATAGCCGTAGCGCTGAGCCACCACATTCATGGGGACTTTGCCCGGACGGAAGCCGTCCATCTTGACGGTGCGGGCCAGTTTGCGCAGACGCGAATCGACTTCGGTCTGGATTACGCCGACCGGCAGCGTCAAGGTAATTTTTCGCTCCAGCTTGTCCAGAGTTTCTACAGTAACAGCCATGGTCAGTCTCCTAAACTAAAGAGTTGTAGACAGAGCGCGTCGCTGTGCAAAGCGGCCTGTCCTTCAAATAAGTGGTGCGCGGGGGGGGACTCGAACCCCCACACTGTTGCCAGCGTCAGGACCTAAACCTGGTGCGTCTACCAATTTCGCCACCCGCGCAAAAAAACAAAATGGGCGGTTAAGTGCCCTTACAGACGCCGTCCGCAGGACCCCAACCACCCAATTGAAATTGGTCAACCCGCTATTTTAACCTGAGCTGCGGGCTGAACTTGTGCCGTCCGCGCGGACGGCTCAAATAAGCTGCATGCCACTACACATCAGGTCCCAACGGGCTTGGACTTGAATACAGACACACAGCGACGCCAATTGCGACGAACAAAGGGCAGCACGTCGAAATGGCCCGCAGCATACATGGCAGGTAAAGCAAGCAATGTCAGCACGGTTGCGACGATCAGGCCTCCCATGATGGCCACTGCCATCGGTCCCCAAAAAACGGAACGCGACAACGGAATCATGGCCAAAACGGCAGCCGCAGCGGTCAAAACAATGGGCCGCAAGCGGCGAACTGCCGATTCCCGAATGGCATCCCAAACCGGCACGCCGCTCGCACGATCCTGTTCAATCTGGTCAATCAGAATCACGGAATTGCGCTGAATCATCCCCATCAGGGCTATGACACCCAAAAGAGCCACGAAACCAAACGGACGGTTCAACACCAACAAGGCCCCGGCCACCCCGGCTATTCCCAATGGTCCGGTCACAAAAACCAACAGTGCACGCAAGAAACTGTGCAATTGCAGCATCAGCAACGTGAAGGTGATGAACAGCATGATGGGAATACCCGCGGCGATCGAATCCGAACCCTTGGAGCTTTGCTCCACCGCACCGGCCACGTCCACCCGATAACCGCTGGGCCACTTCTTGCTGATTTCGGTCAGCTTAGGCAGCAATTCATTGGTGACGGTAGCGCCCTGCATGCCTTCCACAATATCGCTTTGCACTGTAATCGCGTAATCCCGGTTTTGACGCCACATCACCCCCGGCTCCCACGCAAACACCGGCTTGGCGATCTGGGTCAGCGGAATGGACCTGCCGGAGGTTGTGGGCAAATAAGCATTGCCGATATCGGTGATGGCATTGCGTTCGTCCAGCGGTTGGCGCAACACGATGTCAATCAGTTTGTCACCTTCCTGGTATTGACCAACGGTAGAGCCGGACAGAATAGTCCTCGATGCCTGTGCAATGGATTGGCTGGTTACGCCCAGGGCGCGGGCCTTGGACTGGTCCACTTCCAAGCGCAACACTTTCACCGACTCATTCCAGTTGTCATTGACGCCCCGTGTGTTGGGACTGGCTCGCATTACAGCCTTCACCTCCTCGGCATAGGTACGCAGTGCAATGGGGTCTTCCCCCACTACACGGAACTGCACGGGGTAAGGAACCGGAGGACCGTTGGGTAAAAGCTTGACGCGTCCACGCACTTCGGGGAACTCCTGCGCCAACAAAGCTGGCAACTTCACACGCAAAGACTCTCTGACTTTCAAATCTTTAGGGATGATGATGAACTGCGACACATTGCTTTGCGGAAAGACCTGGTCCAAAGGCAAATAGAACCGTGGCACACCAGAACCAACCCAGGTGCTAACGGTAGTGACGCCCTCCTCCTTCATGAGGCGCGCTTCCACCCGCTTGGTCACCGCCTCGTTTTCACGGAAAGACGTGCCTTCCGGGAACCAGATATCCACCAAGACTTCCGGGCGGCTAGAGTCCGGGAAGAACTGCTGCTGCACCTTGCCCATGCCGACGATGCCCAAGACAAAAATCAGGACGGTGATGCCGATAGTCGTCCAGCGGTTGCCGATACACCAGTTAAGCGCGATGCGGAACGCTTGGTAAAACGGTGTGTCGAAATGCTCATGCGGACCGTCGCTAGCCCCATCTGCATTGGTGTGGGGCTTGACTTTGAGCAACAGTGTTCCTAGATAAGGAACGAAATAGACCGACACCAACCAGCTCAACACCAGCGCAATCACCGTCACGGCAAAGATGGCGAACGTGTACTCACCCGTCACGGACTTTGCGATGCCGATGGGCAAAAAACCCGCCGCCGTTATCAGCGTACCGGTCAACATGGGCATGGCGGTTACTTCGTAGGCAAAGGTGGCTGCGCGCACCTTGTCGTAGCCTTCTTCCATTTTGCGCACCATCATCTCCACCGCAATGATGGCGTCATCCACCAACAGGCCCAGCGCAATAATCAGCGATCCTAGCGAAATTTTGTGCAAACCAATGCCAAAGTAGTTCATCGCCAGAAACGTGACCGCCAACACCAACGGAATCGTGATACCCACTACCAAACCTGGACGAATGTCAACGTAGTAGCGCCGCCACAAAGGATGGTTACCCTCACGGCGATGGAAACCCAGCGCCACGAAGCTCACCGCCAACACAATAATCACGGCTTCAATCAGCGTGCGGACAAACTCACCGACCGAATTGGAAACGGCCTTGGGCTGGTCTTGTATCTGGCTGATATTGATACCAGCCGGTAAATTTTTGGCGATCTTGCTAAAGACCACGGTCAGGCTCTTGCCCAGGCGGATGATGTCGCCTCCCTTGGCCATGGAGACTCCTAAAGCGATGACCTCCTTGCCCTGGTGTCGCACTTTGATGGAAGGCGGGTCGATGTAAGCTTGCTTTACCTCGGCAATGTCGCCTAGCTTGATCTGATTGCCAGAACTGCCGCGAATCGGCATGTCACGCAACTGTTGCAACCCCTTGAACTGCCCGGCCACCCGCACCTGAAGCACGTCCAGCGGTGCCTGTACCGTGCCAGCACTTTCGACCGCGTTTTGTTGCCCGAGTTGTGCCAGCACTTGGTTGAAGTCCAAGCCGAGTTGCGACAAACGGCGCTGCGATATTTCAATAAAGACTTTTTCGTCTTGCACGCCAAACATTTCAACCTTGGCCACATCGGGTATGCGCAACAATTGCTGGCGCACTTCATCCGCAAATGTCTTCAGCTCAGCATTGGTGAAGCCATCGGCTTCCAACGCATAGATCACACCGTAGACATCGCCGAACTCGTCGTTGAAGAACGGGCCTTGCACACCCGCGGGCAAGGTGTAGCGCATGTCCCCGATTTTCTTGCGGACCATGTACCAGACATTGGCCACTTCGCTGGCCTTGGAGGAGTCTTTGATCTCAAAAATGATCTGGGACTCGCCAGGCTTGGAGTAACTGCGGATCTTGTCGGCGTATTGCACCTCCTGCAGCGTGCGCTCCAGCTTGTCAGTCACTTGCTCCGCTACCTGCTGGGCCGTAGCACCCGGCCAGTACGTGCGGACCACCATGGCGCGGAAGGTAAAAGGCGGATCTTCGTCCTGCCCCAGTTGGAAGTAGGCGGCCACCCCCAACACCATCAGCACAATCATTAAATACAGTGTCAGTGGTCTGTGATCCAAGGCCCACTTGGAGAGGTTAAACCCCGATTTTGGCTGTTCCAGATTCATGATCGGCTCACTTGGCGGGGGCTGTATTGGCAGCATCGGCTACTTTTTCAGAAGCTGCCGGTGAAGGAGCAACCGCACTTGCAGGCTCTTTGTAAACCGTGACTTTCTGGTTGGGCGACAACACATGCACACCAGCGGAAACAACCACCATGCCCGGCGCCAAACCAGCGACGACCACAACATCATTGCCATCGGCCGTGGCGATTTGCACAGGCTGTAAACGGACCGTCATCGTTTGTTTGTCCAACACCCACACAGACGACTTGCCGCCATCCTGGATGAAGGCGCTGGTAGGCAACTTGATCACCGCCACGCTGCTCAGGTCCATTGACTTGGGCATTACGGTGACAGTCGATCCAAGGGGCGGGGCCGTCGCCGCGTCCAGACTGACCTTGACACCAAAGGTGCGCGTTACCGGGTCTGTACTGGCCGCCACCTCGCGCACAGTGCCTTTGAGCACAGTACTGGCCGCCCATCCCTTCACATCCACCTCCAAGCCCACTTTGATCATCGCAATCTTGTCTTCCGGCACGGAGAACACGGCATCCCGCGCGCCGTCTTGTGCTATGCGCACCACGGGCGTGCCCGCAGCGACAACCTGGCCTGGTTCCGCATCGACAGACGTAACAACCCCCGCCACATCCGCCACCAGCGTGGTGTAGCTCTGTTGATTGCCTTGGTTCGCCATCTGGGCTTGTGCCTGCTCCAGCTGGGCCTGCGCAGCTTTCAGCGTGGTGTCACGGCGTTCCAGCTCGGCACTGCTGATGAAATTTTGATCGCGCAAGTCTTTGTAGCGCTTGAAGTCTGCAGCCGCCAAGTCTCGGTTTGTTTGTGCCGCAGCGACCTGGGCTTTGGACGCGTCCGCAGCCAGTTTGTAATCTTGGGGATCAATTTGTGCCAACACTTGGCCTGCACTTACCCTTTGACCCAGTTCTGCCTGACGCCGCACCAATTTGCCCGCCACGCGAAAGCCCAAACGGGACTCAACACGGGCTTTCACTTCGCCAGCGAATTCAGCGACAGACTGGATGTTGCCTGCGCCGACCGTTACGACGCGGACTGCCCGGATAGGCTCCTCAGAGGGTGCGGGCTTGGAGCAGGCGCTCAGCAACAATGTGGCGACGACCAGGGTCAACGCAGTTGGGATAAGTTTAGAAGGCATGGCGGGACCGTTAAAAGGTTAAAGACGGCGAGACCTAGTTTAATGACCAGATGGTTAGTAATTTAGTTTAAACGAGAATCCCTGTCAACCAGAGGACCCATTTTTTTGCCCGCCACGGACTCGGCGGAACCGACATACCATTACCCAGTCAATCAGCCCGCCGCCAAATTGCTATAGTATATATAGCGACAAACCCATATTCAACGAGGGCTACAGGGTCATTTAACAAAAGCTCTCGGGGGGTGAAACTTAATCGTAGGCAATGACGGCTTTGCCCTGGTCCGCCTGCGCCCGCCAGCCTGCCAACGCAGCGTCGCTGGGGTAAAAGCGCGCATTTTCACCCAAAAGCAATTCGGCAGTGGCTCCACTGCAGAGGGCGCCGACGTCAGCACCCGCCTCGGCAGCGCCCTGCTCTGCCCCGTCAATCACGCGCTGCACCGCCAGGCGCACGGCCAGTCCGCGCACCAGTTCGCCTTGTTCGGTCTGCTCACGCTTGGCCGGGAATTCGCGCACCAGGCGGGCAATATCGGGGCCAGCCGATCCCGGACCACTACCCGCCGCATTCACCGCCACCCGCAGGTATTTGCCAAAGCGGCAGCGCGCTTGCTCCAGATCCCAGACCTGGGTGATGGTCAGCTGTTTGCCACCGGAAAAGCGGTCATCGCGCACCTTGCCCATGACGATGATCAGTTCATCGTCCTTAAACAAATGCTTGTTGGCTGCGATCAGCTCTTCCTCGGCCCGCGCGTCGATCATCGCGGACTTGTCGTCCAGCTTGAACAGCGCCAGCTTGCCGCGCTGGCCGTTGATGACGCGGAAGTCGGTAACGATGCCGGCCAACAACTGCGGCTCCCGCGTGTCGATCAACTCCTCGATCGGGCGCTTGGCAAAGCGGCGCACTTCCAGCGTTACTTCGTCAAACAAATGGCCGGACAGGTAGAAGCCGATGGCCGTCTTCTCGTAGGTCAGGCGCTCCTTGATGCCCCACGGCATCATGTCCACCAATTCGGGCTCCTGCGTGCTGGAGCCGTGGTCGTCTTCACCGCCCATGTCGAACAGGCCGTGCTGGTTGGCATTGGCCGCGCTGGCGGCTGCAAAGTCAAAGGCGCGGTCAATGGATGCCGACAAGGCCGCACGGTTGAGCTGCAAAGTGTCAAAGGCGCCGGCCTTGATCAGCGCGTCCACGCAGCGCTTGTTCAGACGGCTGCGGTCCACGCGGCGGGCAAAGTCAAACAGGCTGGTAAACGGACCTTCTTCACCCGTGGGGCCCTTGCCCTCGCGTGCCGCCACAATGGCCTCAATCGCCTGCTGGCCGGTGCCCTTGATGGCGCCCAGGCCGTAGCGGATTTCCTTGTTGGAGATGGGCTCGAAACGGTGCCGGCCACGGTTGATGTTCGGTGGCTCGAACGACAGTCCCATCTTCTCGGCGTCTTCAAACAAGACTTTGAGCTTGTCGGTGTCATCCATTTCCACCGTCATGTTGGCGCAGAAGAACTCGGCCGTGAAGTGCACCTTGATCCAGCCCGTGTGGTAGGCCAAGAGCGAGTAAGCAGCGGCGTGCGACTTGTTGAAGCCGTAACCCGCAAACTTCTCCATCAAGTCAAAAATCTCGTCGGCTTTTTCTTCGCTAATGTCGTTCTTGGCGGCACCCGCGCGGAAGATGCCGCGGTGCTCGGCCATCTCCTCTGCCTTCTTCTTGCCCATGGCGCGGCGCAGCATGTCGGCGCCGCCCAGTGAGTAGCCGCCCAGGATCTGCGCGGTCTGCATCACCTGTTCCTGGTAAACCATGATGCCGTAGGTCTCACTCAGCATCTCGGCCACCAGCGGGTGTGGGTACTCGATTTCTTCGCGCCCATGTTTGCGCGCCACAAAGCTGGGAATCAGGTCCATAGGCCCGGGGCGGTACAGCGCATTCAGCGCAATCAAGTCTTCCAGCCGGGACGGTTTGGCGTCCTTGAGCATGCGCTGCATGCCGGTACTTTCAAACTGGAAAACCGCTTCGGTTTTTCCGTCGGCAAATAGTTTGTAGACCTTGGCGTCGTCCAGCGGCAGGTTCTCGTACGCAAAATTCTCTTGCCCCGCATGGCGGTGTCGGATGAACTCGCGCGCTATCTCCAAAATGGTCAACGTGGCCAGGCCCAAGAAGTCGAACTTCACCAGGCCAATCGCCTCCACGTCATCCTTGTCGTACTGGCTGACAGCCGATTCGCTGCCCGGCTGCTGGTACAGCGGGCAAAAATCGGTCAGTTTGCCTGGCGCAATCAACACACCCCCGGCGTGCATGCCGATGTTGCGCGTCATGCCCTCCAGCTTGCGGGCCATTTCCAGCAGCGTCTTGACGTCTTCCTCGTTGGCCTCGCGCTCGGCCAGGATCGGCTCGGCCTCTGAGGCGTAAACGTACTTGTCATTCTTCTTGCCATCGGTGGGCGGCAGTTGCAACGTGACGTTGGTGCCCGGCTTGTTCGGGATGAGCTTGCTGATGCCATCACAAAACATGTAAGGCATGTCCAGCACGCGACCCACGTCGCGGATCACGCCACGCGCGGCCATGGTGCCGAAGGTGGCGATCTGGCTCACGGCGTCCTTGCCGTATTTGGCCTTGACGTAATCGATGACCAGGTTGCGGTTGGTCTGGCAGAAGTCGATGTCGAAGTCGGGCATGGAAACCCGCTCGGGGTTCAGGAAGCGCTCAAACAGCAGCTTGTAACGAATCGGGTCCAGGTCGGTAATCTTCAGCGCATAGGCCACCAGTGAGCCGGCACCAGAGCCCCGGCCAGGCCCCACCGGGCAGCCGTTGTTCTTGGCCCAGTTGGTGAAGTCGCCCACGATCAAAAAGTAGCCGGGGAAGCCCA
>NZ_JANXUQ010000116.1 GCF_025356155.1 Rhodoferax sp.
TGGGCCGGCGTGGGCCTGGCGCGCGGTGGTGCGGGCACAGCGCTGGTAGGCGACGGCGAGACCATTGCCCGTCGCTTGAAGGAATACGAAAGCATAGGCGCCGACACCTTTGTGCTGTCCGGCTACCCGCACCTGGAAGAGGCTTATCGTTTCGCCGAGCTGGTGTTCCCGCACATCGGCATCCAGGCCCCGTCGCGGCTGGAAAACCCCAACCTGGTCAGCCCCTTTGGCGAGGTCGTGGGCACCACCCAGGTACCGGCCAGCGCCGCCGCCAATGCCACCGCAAACCCACAGCCTGCACCTTTGCGCGCGGCCTGAGCCGCCCCACCACAGAAGCCCACAGCCATGAGCCACCCCCTGATAGAACTGCAAACCACGCCGGCTGCCAGCGTGCAGCCGGAGCAAGCCTGGTTTGGTCCCACGCTGGGCTTTCGTATTCCCGATGGCGACCCGCTGGCGGCAGCCGTGCGCGCAATCGGCCACGGTGTGGCGCAAGCCAACCGGGTGCTGCTGCAAGCGACCCGGGCGCTGTTGCGTTCTCTGGTGCCGTGGATCGTACCGGTGCTGCTGGTGGCCGTATGGCATACCGCAAGCAGTTCCGGCTGGTTGTCCACCCGCGTGTTGCCGGCGCCGCTGGACGTGGTCAAGGCCGCGTGGGCGCTGGCCGAGTCAGGTGAGCTGTGGAAGCATGTGCGCGTCAGCGCCGGCCGCGCGCTGACCGGGCTGGCCATTGGTGGTGGCCTGGGCCTGCTGTTGGGCCTGCTGACCGGATCGGTCAAGTTCTTCGAGACGCTGCTGGATTCGACGCTACAGATGGTGCGCAACATCCCCGCGCTGGCCATGATCCCGCTGGTCATCCTGTGGTTTGGCATCGACGAGTCGGCCAAGCTGTTCCTGATTGCGGTGGCGGTGTTCTTCCCGATCTACCTCAACACCTTCCACGGCATTCGCAATGTGGACCCGGGGCTTATCGAGATGGGCCGCACCTACGGCCTCAGCCGGTGGGGCCTGTACACCCAGATCATCTTGCCCGGCGCGTTGTCCAGCATCCTGGTGGGCCTGCGGTTTTCGCTGGGGCTGATGTGGGTGATCCTGATCGTGGCTGAGACCATCTCGGCCCAGGCTGGCATTGGCTACCTGACGATGAATGCCAGAGAGTTCTTGCAGACCGACATCGTGCTGGTAGGCATCCTGCTGTACGCCGCGTTGGGCAAGTTGGCCGACTGGTTTGCCCGGGGGCTGGAGCGCTACTGGCTGCGCTGGCACCCCGGTTACCAGAACGCCCAATAGTTAATGCTATGTATTTTGTAGCTATTTACGCATATTCCACGAGGGCTGGAGGCCATTTTGACTAATACAGTTGCTGAAAAAATCCAATTCGGGGTTGGATTGAAGCTGAAGAACCTGGGCAAGCGCTACGGTGCCCGCGAGGTGCTGCGCAACACCCAGCTCACGGTAGAGCCCGGCCAGTTTGTCGCCATCGTGGGCCGCAGCGGCTGCGGCAAGAGCACGCTGCTGCGCCTGGTGGCGGGGCTGGAGGCTGCCAGTGCGGGCAACATAGCAGTCGACGGCAAGCCCTTGGATGGCCTGTCAAACGACACCCGCATCATGTTCCAGGACGCACGCCTGCTGCCCTGGAAGCGCGTGGCGGACAACGTGGCACTGGGTCTGCCCAAGGAGCGCCGCGCGGAGGCGCAAGCCGTGCTGGAGCGCGTGGGCCTGGGCGACCGCGGCCACGACTGGCCGGCGCGCTTGTCTGGTGGCCAGCGCCAGCGCGTGTCGCTGGCACGCGCCCTGGTGCACCAGCCGCGCCTGCTGCTGCTGGACGAGCCCCTGGGCGCGCTGGACGCGCTGACCCGCATCGAGATGCACCGCCTGATCGAAGGCCTGTGGCAAACCAGCGGTTTCACCGCACTCTTGGTCACACACGACGTGCAAGAGGCTGTGGCCCTGGCCGACCGCGTAATTCTGATTGAAGACGGCAACATCGTGCTGGACGAGGTCATCAACCTGGCCCGCCCCCGCCAACACGGCGACCCGGCTTTTGCCGCGCTGGAGAAACGCATCCTGGACCGCGTGCTGCAGAAGCCCGATACCGAACCCACAACAGACACCAACTGGCTAGGCCAACCCGCCCATGGCCTGCGCTGGGCGATATGACCCCCACGCTTTTCTACATTTTTTCAACGGACTTTTAAGGAGAACCCCATGTCCATCCAAGCCATCAACGTACGCAACCAATTCAAGGGCAAGGTCAAGGAGATCATCCGCGGCGACGTCGTCTCCGAGATCGATGTCGAGACACCCTGGGGCATCGTCACCTCCGTCATCACCACCCGCTCCGTCGACCAGCTGGAACTGAAGATCGGCAGCGATGTCGTGGCCCTGGTCAAGTCCACCGAAGTGTCTATTGCGAAGTCGTAGCCAAGCTGTAAAGCCAAACGCCAAGCAACATAATCCGCCTCGAAGATCTCCACCTGTCCTATCCTTCAGATACAGGAGGGGCATTTGATGGCCGACCACGTGCACACGATCATCTCGATACCGCCGAAATATGCGGTGTCCAACGTGTTGGGTTACATCGAGTGTAAGAGCGCACTACACCTGGCCCGGATGCAGGGGAAGATCTATGCCATTATCGCAAGTCAGCATTGGAAAGAGTGAAATGGCAGACTCGTTCAAGACCCCCACTAGCGTCGGGACAGTACTGGGAACAGGAAGCACCAAACGCATTGGGTTGACCCTTGTTTTTCTTTGGTTTTTCGTTGGAGGACTGGCCCACTTTGCAGCCGCTGACCTCGAAGCGAAAATCGTTCCGCCGTACATTCCCTGGCCACGCGAAGTCGTCCTCATTAGTGGAGTGTTCGAACTCTTGGGTGCGCTGGGGTTGCTTTGGGGAGCGACAAGACGAATGGCTGGCATTGGGCTTTTCATGCTGACCATTGCCGTAACGCCCGCAAATATATACATGCTGCAACACGCGCCGCAGTTTCCTGTCCCCTATTGGCTGTTATGGCTCAGGTTGCCGTTTCAGGTTGGGCTGTTATGGCTGATTTGGTGGTCAACGGTGCGAAGGCTACGCAACCCCCAGCCAGGCATCTCAACTTCCCTACCTTGAATTGCCTTTTGGTTGGGAGTCAGCTTCAATCATTAAGAGGAAGGAATCGCGCATCTTCCACGACGAGCCCTACCGGGACCTGGTCTAGTTACCGCATATCATTTGGACTCCCCATCCCGGATGACCCAATAGCGCACCATGCTAGAGCTCTTTGCCGCCGAACACGCCGTTGAACTGCTGGAAGCAGAGCTGAAAGTCGTCACGGGCGCACAGCGTGCGTCCGCGCTGGTGACAGTGGCCTGGCAGGTGCGCCAGCGCGATACCAGGCGCGCACTGGTGCTGGTCGATGAAGCCGAGGCCGCTCTCGCATCCGCTGCAATACCCCACGCCAAACACGCTTTGCTCAGCGCCCGCATACAACTGATCCGTGGCGAGACGAAATGGCTGTCGGGTGAACTGGAAGCTGGCCTTGCGCTTGCCGAAAGCGCGCTACAAGGCTTTGAGGTATTGGGTGATGTGCCTGGCGCGCGCGTGGGTTGCGCCGATGCCTATTTGCTGCTGGCGGCGCTGGCGCGTGACCTGGGCAACACCGCACTCCGAGATACCAAACTGCAGGCGTCGGCCGCCGCTGCTTTGGAAGTCGATCCGGTGCGGGTCGCCGTGGCGCAGGCGGCGCTGGCGTTCAACGCAGCGTTCCGCGATGTAGCCGCCACCAAAGAAAAATGGGGTGCGCAGTTTGCCTTGATTCCAACCCCCATGCACCCCGCAGCGGCCTGCGCGCTGGAGGACTTTTGGGGCATTGTTGCCATGCAGAGCAGCGACTACGTGCGCGCCATCCGGCACTGGAGCAAGGCTTATGCGTTGGGGCTGGCCAGCGGTCAAATACGGCGCGCCATCGTCACCGCCCTGAACATCGGTGCGGCCTTCAACAACCTCAACGACCACCACGACGCGCTAGAGTGGATGCGCCGTGGCCTGGCGCTTGCGCGCCCGTGTGGCTGGCCCGGCCCCATGGGCAACGCGCTGCTGCAAACCGGCGGTACGCTGCGCATGCTGCAGCGTTTTGATGCCGCTGCCGAGATGCTGCGCGAGGCCCAGGTCTTTATGGCGCACGTGTCCGGCTCACGCAGTTACGCGGTGGCGCTGCTTTACCAGGCCGAGACGGAACTGGCCGGCCAACACTACGCGCCTGCGCTCGCCAGCTTTCGCCTGTTGCAGGAGCGGGCCGTTGCATTGGGTGCTGCCGACCTGTTGTCCGACGCGCTGTACGGCCAGGCCAGGGCCTTGATCGAACTGGGTCAACCCGAGCCCGCGTTGCACGCGGCGCAGGCCGCACTGGATGGCGCCACAGCCGACGCCTACCGCCGGGTCGATGCCCTGCGGGCGATTGCCGACGTCCACGCGCGCCACACACTGCCACCGCCGTCGGGCATGCACGCCCCCAGCGTTCCGTTGCACTACCTGGAGCATGCGCTGGCAGCCGCTGCCAGCATCGAAAACTACACGCCGCCCGGTGACATGCTGGAGGCGGTGGCGCGTGAGTACGCCAGGATCGGCGACACCGGCAAAGCTTACGAATTTGCGTTGCAGGCCAACCAGGCACGCGAAAAAATTCACAGCCTGGAAGCCAGCAACCGCGCCAGTGCGATTCAAGTGAACTATGAAACCGAGAATGCCCGTGCCGAGGGCGAGCACCAGCGCCAACTCGCCACGGCCCATGCCGAGCGCGCCAATGCACTGGAGCGTGCCAACACCACGCTGGAAGAACTCGGTGCGGTCGGCCGCGACATCACCCGCAACCTGGATGCCACTGCCATTTTTACCGCACTGGACACGCATGTGCACGCCCTGCTGGATGCCACCACCTTCTGGATCTACCGTCTGGAGTCCGATGGCCAGACCTTGAAAATGGTGTTCGGCGTGGAGGCGGACCAGCGCGTGCCAGCGTACACCTTGGCGCTGGACGATCCGCATAGCCTGGCTGCACGCTGTGCCCGCACGCGCGAGGAGGTGATTACCGACATCACGCCGGGGCAGAGCCCCGCCAGAGCCGGCACGCTGGCAACGCTGAGCCTGATGTTTTCCCCACTGCTGGTGGATGACCGCCTATTGGGCGTCATGACCATTCAGTCCGCGCAAGCCCATGCCTATGCCGAACGCGAGGTCGCCATCTTTCGCACGCTGTGCGCCTACGGCGCCATTGCACTGGCCAATGACGAGCGCACCAGCGAGTTGCGCGACAAGAACAAGGAGTTGGAACGCCTGAGCGTCACCGATCGCTTGACCGGGCTGTTCAACCGGCTGCGCCTGGACCACGTGCTGGCGGACGAGCTGCACCGCAGCCAGCGCTATGCATCGTGCTTCTCCCTGGTACTGCTGGACATTGACCATTTCAAGTCGGTCAACGACAAGTACGGCCATGCTGTGGGGGACCAGGTCTTGGTTGATGTGGCGCGCCTGTTGCGCCAAGGCACGCGCGAGATCGACGTCGTGGGGCGCTGGGGTGGAGAAGAATTTTTGGTCATCTGCCCAGACACCCACTTTGACGGCGCCATGGCCACCGCAGAGAAGCTGCGCCAATTGATAGCCAACCACAGCTTTGCGGCGGTGGGTACCAAAACATCAAGCTTTGGCGTCGCAAGCTTTCGCAATGCCGACACGGTGTCGAGCACCATGGCCCGTGCTGATGCGGCCCTGTACCGCAGCAAGGCCAACGGGCGCAACCGCGTAGAAGGGGTGGCTTGAGGGCACAGGAAAACTGGGTGTTTTTTGTGCGCGCTATCAATACAGGAGCTGCTCGCGCAACACGGACGAGCGCTACCGGCCTATTTAACCTTTAGCAATCTGGCCGTATTGCCATACGTCAGCTTGTCGAAGATGCGGTCTGTGGAGCCCAGTTTCAGATATCCACATACGAAAACCGTGCCTCGCGCGTCAGGCGGCCTTCTGCTTGCGCACCGTGAACTGGTTCACGGGTCGCTCCAGACCCAGATTTTCGCGCAGCGTTGTGCCTTCGTATTCCGTGCGGAACAGGCCACGGCGTTGCAGCTCGGGGATCACCAGGTCCACAAAATCGTCCAGCGATTCGGGCAGCACCGGGGGCATCACGTTGAAGCCATCGGCCGCGCCGTTTTCGAACCAGCTCTGCATGGCGTCGGCAATCTTTTCGGGCGTACCCACCACCACCCAGTGGCCCCGCGCACCGGCCAGGTACTCGTAGAGCTGTCGCACGGTGAGCTTGTCGCGCCGCGCCAGTTCCAGCACCACATGGGCGCGGCTGTTGCGGCCGATTGGCGGCTGGGGAATATAGGGTGGCGGCGCGTCCAGGTCCCACTGCGTCAGGTCTTCACCGGGCCAGAACGGGGCGATGGTGCTCAGGCCCACGGATGGGTGGATGAGCTTTTGCAGCGCGGCCCATTTGGCATCGGCCTCTTCCTGCGTGCGGCCCACGACGGGCGAGATGCCAGGCAGCACCAGCAGCTGTTCGGGGCGGCGGCCGTACTTGGCCAGGCGGCCTTTCACGTCGCTGTAAAACGCCTGGGCTTCGGCCAGAGCACACTGAGCTGTACCTGCTCTGGGCTAAAGCGCCCGCCCACAAGGCCGGGCGATTTTTGCAATTTGCAATGGTTTTGATAGCGACTCACGCAACGTTGACGAGGGCTACAGGCGATATCGCCATATGCCAATCTTGAAGACAGGTTTCCCGCCCCAAGCAATGCGCAGGCCCACGCCCGCCAAACGTTCACGCCAACTTTACCCCAGCGAAATTTCTTCCCACCCCATTTGAAATCTAATGGTGGTTCTGGTCCGTGGGAATCAAATCAATCAGCACAAGCAAAGGGTCCATCGCAGTGTTACGCAGTCAGATTGGGGCACACAAAAGAACAGCGAAACGCAGCCTGGCGGCCATCTCCTTGGCTGCACTGCTCAGCCCGCTGCATGCACAGACGACGCCAGCACCCACCACGGCGACTCCCGACACAAGCTCTGCGACCGACGGGCAAGCTACCACGTCAGCTCCTGCCGATGGCGCGCGCCGCACGGGCCCTTCACGCGTAAACCCGCCCCGTGATGCCGTGGTGCTGCCACCGGTACAAATCAGAGGCAACGACGAAACCGAAGCGCGCCGCCTGTCCACCGCCGCAAAAATCATCATCGGCCGCGAAGAGATCGAGCTGTATGGCGACACCACGATGGGTGAGCTGCTCAAGCGCATGCCCGGCGTAACCGTGCAAGGGCGCCCCGGACGCGGCGGCGCACCGCGCATGCGCGGCCTTGGCAATGGCTATACGCAGATCCTGATCGATGGCGAGCGTGTGCCGCGCGGCTTCTCGCTGGATGATCTGTCGCCCGAAGAGATCGAACGCATCGAGATCCTGCGTGCACCCACGGCCGAGACCGGTGCGCGTGCGATAGCCGGCACCATCAACATCATCACGCGCGGCGGCTACACCAAACATGTCAATGATTTGAAGCTGGGCCTGGGGATGGAGAACGGGCATGTGGCGCCCAACGTCGCCTGGTCGCGCAACGACACGGCGGGAGACCTGATCTACAACTTCTCAATCGCCGCAGCGCACAACGAACGCTCCAACGATGTGGTCAACGACACGCTGACCGAGAACCTCAGCAATGGCAGCACCGTGCACCAGACCGAGGCCGTGTCCAGCACCGGCATACGCGACGGCCTGCACGCCAATGCCCGCCTGCAGTGGCGCGGCAGCGGGGGTGACAGCTTCACGCTGACGCCGATGCTGGCGACCACGCACAACAGCGGCGACCGTACCAGCCGCCTGACGCAAACCGCCACCGGCACTCCAGCCGATCTGCCCTACGACCGCAGCACCGGCAGCACCGATGCCCGCTTTGCAACCGCCCGCCTGGCTGGTGTTTGGGTGCACAAGCTCGACGATGGCGCCAGCCTGCGCCTGAGCGCCAACGCGGGCCAAAGCGCGTGGGCCAATGATTCCACGCGGCAAAACATCAGCGACCTGCGCGGAGTGGTCGCCACGTCCAACCAGCATTCCGAACAACACGACACCACGGCCAGCGTCAACGCCAAATACGCGCGCACCATTGCCGAGAACCACAGCTTGGTCACGGGGCTGGAGTTCGAATCCAACCGCCGCAACGAGACTGCGACGACGCTGCAAAACGGCGAAACCCCGCTCAGTGATTTCGATGGCAACCTGACCGCATCGAGCCTGCGCACCGCCATCTATGTGCAGGACGAATGGAATGTGACTCCCCACTGGGCGGCCCACGCCGGTGTGCGCTGGGAGGGTATTGCCACCACTGGCACCGTCAGCGCCGACGGCCCCGAGGTCAGCAACCAGAGCCAGGTATTGACGCCGCTATTCCACGCCGTGTGGCGGCCGGACCTGACCGTCAAGGACCAGTTCCGCATCAGCCTGACGCGCAGCTACCGCTCGCCCAATCTGCAAGACCTGATCGCCCGGCCCAGTATCAACAGCATGTTTTTGAACCGCGGTGCCAATGACGAGGTGCACCCGGACCGTGCGGGCAATGCTTACCTGCAGCCCGAGCTGGCGACGGGCATCGACCTGGCGTTTGAACACTATGTGCCCGGTGGTGGCCTGCTCAGTGCCAATGTCTTCTTCCGCCAGATCCAGAACCTGATGCGCAGCCAGACCGCGTTGGAGACCGTGACCTGGGCCGATGTGCCCCGCTGGGTGGCACGTACGCAAAACATCGGCAATGCCAGCACACAGGGGATTGAGTTGGAGGCCAAGTTCCGCTTGAGCGAAATGTTCCCCGATGCGCCCAAGATCGACCTGCGCAGCAACCTCAGCCTGTTCCGCTCCAGCGTCGAAGGCATCGCCGCGCCCAACAACCGCCTGGACCAGCAGCCCGACGGCACCGCCAACCTGGGTGCGGACTACCAGTTGCGCGGCTGGCCGCTCAAGGTGGGTGGCAATATCAACTGGACACCGAGCTTCACGACCCGGCTCAGCGACGACCAGACCGTCTACCAAAGCAACAAGTTTGTCGCCGATGCTTACGCGCTGTGGACCATCAGCCCCGGCTACCAGTTGCGCATGTCGGTCAGCAACTTTGCCGGGCGCGATTACATGACCGGTGGCAGCCTGCTGTCCACCAATCCGCAAGGGCAAACGTTGCGCGAGACCACGCAGACCATCGCCCCCTCTTTCGTCAATGTGCAAGTGCGCTTGGAGATCAAGCTGTAGGAGCCTGGGTGGCAGAGCGTTCTGCGCAGGTAAAAGGAGGAGACCGCGCAGCGGGTGGGGGACACGGAGCAGAACGCTCTGCCGCCCAGGCTCCGGCCCCTGCGCAGAACGCCCTGCCGCCCAGACTCCTTGCAGGTGTTGCGCACTATGATCCGGGCATGCAGCGACGCCACTTTTTGACCGCTGGCGTCGGTGCCGTCTGGGCCGCCACCGGTTGCCACCCCACCGATCTCCATGCCCACATCGCCGGCGGCTTTGTTGGTGGCGAACCGGCGCGCGGTCATTGGCTGCGCGACACCGTGCGTGCCGGCAAGCCGCTGCCTGCACCATCTTCCACGTTCAAAACCCGGGTGCTGATTGCCGGTGGCGGCGTGGCCGGCCTGGCGGCAGCGCGCGCGCTGCGGCTGCGCGGCATGGACGACTTTGCGCTACTGGAGTTGGAAGACGTGGCTGGCGGCAACAGCCGGGGCGGCGAGCTGGGCGGCCTGCCCTGCCCGTTGGGTGCCCACTACCTGCCGCTGCCCGGTGACGACGCACCCGAGGTGCAAGACCTGCTGGAAGAGCTGGGTCTGCGCAGCCGCGTGTCCGGTCGTTGGCAGTACGACGAGCGCCACCTGTGCCACAGCCCGCAAGAGCGTCTCTACTTCAACGGCCAGTGGCAAGAAGGCCTGCTGCCAGTGCACGGTGTGGGCGCCAGTACCCTGGCCCAGTACAAAAAGTTCGCAGGGCTGGTGGATCAGGCCCGCCAAGCCGCCCGCTGGACCATGCCTGTGCAAATAAGCACGCCAGCCCTCGTGCAATCAGGGTTATCTGCTACTACTTTTGTAGCGTACCTGGATCAAAATGGTCTGGACGACCCCCACCTGCGCTGGTACCTGGATTACAGCTGCCGCGATGACTATGGCGCCGGCATCGCCACCGTGTCGGCCTGGGCCGGTATCCACTATTTCGCCAGCCGCCATGGCTTCCACGCACCGGGCACCGAGACCGTCGAGCGCGAAGGCCTGCTGACCTGGCCCGAAGGCAATGCCTGGCTGACGCGCCGCCTGGCCACGCCGCTGGGCGAACGCTTGCACACGGGGCGCACGGTGCTGCGCATTGCCAACACCAAGCACGGCGTAGAGGTTGATGCATTCAACAACGCTACGCAGGCAATCGAGCGCTGGCAGGCGGAGCAGGTCGTCGTGGCGCTGCCGGTGTTTGTGGCTGCCCGCGTGGTGCAGGATGCACCCGACTTCCTGCGCCAGGCCGCCCGCCAGATCGTTTACGCGCCCTGGCTGGTTGCCAACATCCACATCGACCAGCCGTTGCACGACCGCCCCGGCCCGGCGCCGAGCTGGGACAACGTGTTGTACGACACCGGCCTGGGCACCGGTGGCCTGGGTTATGTCGATGCCACGCACCAAAGCCTGCAACCGGTGGCCGGTGCCACGGTGCTGACCCACTACCGTGCGCTGGGGGATGCACATGGCTTTGGCTCACGCATCGCATCAACCACTGCCGCCGCCAGCGCACCGGCGTCAGGCGCATCAGCACCCGCCATTGGCGTGGAAGGACGCAAACTGCTGCTGGACAAACCCTGGGCCGCCTGGCGCGACGACATCCTGCTTGAGCTGGCACTGGCCCACCCGGATCTGGCGGCCAAGGCCACGCGCCTGGACATCATGCGTTACGGCCACGCGATGGCCATTCCCACGCCGAATGCCAATAGTCAAATCGGCCTGTGGCCCTCGTCAGTTATGCGCGAACAGCTATCAAAAAAGGAGCAAATGGGAAGCAAGCAAGCCGCAGCGCACTATCCCGTACGCCCGGCCCTGGCCTGGGAGCGCCTGCGCTTTGCGCACAGCGATTGGGCGGGGTATTCGGTGTTTGAGGAGGCGTTTACTGCTGGGCATTGGAGCGTGTAGCCGGGCGGTGTTGAGGCTGGTATTGCGTGCAGTCGAGGACGTGAACACGTTGAGTAATTGGCTGCGAGGCAGATTTCAGCCCTACAGCTTGATATGGACCTGACCCGGAAATGCCCATTACCCGTCAAAGACCAATGGGAAAGCAGCCACTCAGGCACCACACATTTGCAGGGTTATGCTTAAGCGGCTAATGCGAAGGATCCCGCTATATTAGTTTGGAATATACGTTCGCATTAATTGGGTATTGCACTGCCCTGATTACTATGGCGTTTTCCCCTCAACCTGTCACTCCACTTTGCCCCGCCACTTCAGGGTTCACAATTTAGCGCAGCAAAGATACATCCAATTAACCGGTTGAATTTATGAAAACTTCGATAGCCATAATCATTTTTTTCATGACTGTGACGTCCGGCCTTTGTTGGGCTGAGGATGGGCAAAGGTACGTACAAGCATCACGCGTTCCGCTGCGAAGTACGCCTAGCGCAGCATCCGCAGCACAAGGCTATATGACGACCAATATTCAGGTGCGGCTGCTAACGGACAAGGGTGAGTGGTGCGAGGTGCAGGATGTCGAATCCCAAGTTCGCGGTTTTTTCCTCTGCAAGTATTTGGCGAACAAGCCTTTAACGCTTGCGGAAATTCAATCCCACCTTGTCGATGCTGCACCTACCAAAATCTCAGACCGCGAGCGGCTGGACTGGCTGTCCCGCGCATTTTGGGTTGAGCCGTCGCTCACCAAATGGATTGCAGTGGGAACGGCCATGGAGTCCGTCCTATTGAGCGCGGAGACAAGCCAGAAGGAAATTGTGGGACAGAAGGCTCTGCGATTCAAAGTCCCAGAGTTTGAAGCGATGAAAAAGCGCCTGACACAGGGTGTTGTGTCCAAAGAGATTGTGGACTTGAGTTCTGGAATCGCGGTAGACAACATTGAGTATCTGAAGAACGCGAGATCGAAGATGAAACTTCCAAAGATATCTCCTTCGCTGTTCAAAAAGGGGGATGCTTTTGCAATGGTGGGGCCGCCATTCAGCGTAAGTGACTTGGATATTGGAATACCGTTAGTGGAGCGGCTCTCACAATCCAATAATTTCGCGTATCGGGTAATAGAGACAATGCCAGCCGAATTTACAGGACCTCAATTTCAAAGCGATTCCCCCAGTTTGCAGCTGACAAAAATCAACCTTAAAAAACGGCCGCGCAGCTTATTCCTGAGAATTTCGGAACCCAACTACATCGTTAGCGGCGCATGGGATGTGAGCCAGGTAAATGTCACCTTCGATAAGTTGCCCAAGCTCCAGGGCATTACGCGAAAAGGGGAACCAACGGAAGCAGGTGTTGAAGCGGTAACTATGGCTGTTGGAAAACAAGGGAGCAGTTGTGGTGGCAGTGGCATAAGCGTAAAGGTGCGTGAAATCAGTGCGAAGGATAAGGCGCCTTGGTCGAGTGCGCTTATGTCGTGGGTCGGCAGCCCCGCTGTGGCAGGCAAGTCCACCGTTCGCACCCGAAAATTCAAAGGTGCGAACGAATGGGAAGCCCTGGTGATAGACGATATCGATTTGGATGGCGATGGCATTCCAGATTATTCCGTTTGGAACGGACGCTACCAACCGCAGATATCGGCGCAGGGCATTTGGCAGGCAGTATTTGCCAATGTTTCTGGCAATTGGGTTGTCGTTTCCTACAACCAAGATGCAGACTGCACTTGATTCACAAGGAAACAATGAAGATTGGTTTAGTGCACTGGAACGTCACCATTTCTCATCGCATGCGCATCGGGTTGGTGGCTGTTTCCGCGCTGTTGCTCATTTCTCTGATCGTTAATGTATGGCAGGCATGGCAGCACATGGAGCAGCAAACTCGTAGGCTGCAAACGAATCTGTTACGCGCACCGCCGCCCAGTCACCGTATTCGCCAAGAGTTTTCCATTGGGCGAACTTCTTTCAACGATTGGCTAAGTGCAAATACAGAGACTACCCAAAAATTCAATTTAATCGATGTACGCGAACCCGAAGAATTTGAATTGGGGCATATTCCAAGCGCTCAAAATAGCCGGTATGCGGACCTTCTAGGACCCAATAGAACGCTGTTGCGTCGCGATATTCCTAACGTGCTGGTGTGCGATTCTGGCTGGCGCAGCGGCGAAATTTGCACCGAGCTAAATCGCTTGGGCTACCCCTGCCGCTTTTTAGATGGAGGCTACGCCAAGTGGACATTGGAGGGTCGCTCGATGGCAAGTATGCGCGAGGGAAAAGGCCCCGGTTTGCAAAGCCTGCCGCACTATGACCAGGAAGCTGTGCTGCTGGACACGCCCGATGTGGCAGCTTTGGTACACAACCAGAATGCCCAACTCATTGATGTGCGCCCCGCCGATGAATTCACACAAAGCCACTTGCCCGGAGCCATCAATATCCCCATGCGGGAGGCGTTGACAACAGATATAAACATCGCGATACAGCGGCTGTCACCCGGGCCACTGATAGCGGTTTGCTACGACAGCCGTAGTTGCTTTTACAGCAAGGTCTTTGGTCTACGGGTGAGCCGTATGGGAATGCTTTACGCAGGCAGATACACCGTTCCTGGCGAATACCCCATACCTGCAAGTTTGAACCAATCACAGGTAGCGCGACGCGTGGGCACACTGGTTGACCAAGTGACTTTCTGGGCGAGCAAGCCAGCTCTATGGGTTTTGAAGACTGTGCTGAATTACACACACAGTCTGCTGTACAGCATCGTAGTTTTGGCTCTGCTTTTGCGCCTGATATTTGCGCTACCCACCTACTGGGCTGACCGGGACCGGCGGCTTGGTAGCCGAGGTCATACGGTACGAAATTTCCTCTTGGCACTTTTTCAATTGCTGGTGATGGCGGTCAGCATTGATGTTGTGGCAAACGCAGCGGGCCTGGGCAACGCTGGGACCACTGCAAATGCTGTTATTGACTGGACGGAAATGGCTACGCCAAGATGGGCTCTGGGCCTGTTGGTCGCAATACTGATGGTGTATTTGGTTCCGCATGTGAAATTGCGCAGCCCTGGGCGATGGTTAGTGATTGCCTTAATTGCCGCCTGTGTGGGGTATGCTTTGGACACGGTGTCCCAGGGTGTTATGGTTTATTTGTATTGCTTATTGGCAGCCTTACTCGTGCAGCAGTGGTTCACCGGATGGTGGTTGCGTTGTTGTGACCGAAACTGTCGAACTTTTGCGCGGCATTTGTATTTCTGGCAGCGCTACTTTTAGCGGCACGACCCAAGTCCGGCTGGACCCAGGTACGGACTTGGAGACACCTAGGGGGAGGTCCTTGTTATCCCCACAGCAGATTCTGCTTGGATTGCACTGCTTCCTCGATACAAAGCGGTCGTCTATGAAACGGGCGGGTGGCTATGCCGCGCTGCAATCATGGTGCGATAGGTAGGCCTGCACGGTGTATTCGGTGTGCAAGGAGCGACCCGTATTTTGCGCACCGGGACGTCAATTTCGCTCCATGTGGACGGCAGGTTGGAACAAAGCGTTCTAGAAGCCTAGGGCGCGGACTTCCAGAACGCAGCCTTTGGTACCAGTAGGCGGCCCTCCGTGTCAATCAACGAAACTACTGTGGGAAATTGCTGGCTTTCGGAATACCACCGTTGGCCAGGCTTCAGCGTTTGCGCAATCCATGATGACGGTGTTGACGTCACAACCGCAAGCCGACTGGCTGGCCAAAGCGCAACATAGGAGGTGAAAAAATCTTCGGGGCCTTTTGGCAAAAATGCGTTTGCAGTTACATCTCCGTCTGTCTGCGGCTGCTGCACCAGCGCATAGTCGCCATTGAACGAATATGCCTTTAGGTACTTGGGTTCAACTGCCCAAGAACCATGGCGATTGAGGTACCCCCAAAGTGCAGTGACCTTATCTTGGGCGCTCGCGTAACCTTTGGCGTCAAAGGGCGCGACGCTGCTCAATTGGAGCACCTGTGTAGTCTTCTTGCCGTCTGCCGTAAACGTCGTACAACTTTCACCGTCTTTTGTGCAAGCGGCGACAAACCAGTCGTTCAAGATATTCAAGTTGTTATGCACGGCCGGTATAACCCACTCGCCGCTCACGGAAATCATGCCCCACTTGCCTTTCGATTGCACGATGGCTCTCGTGGGCGACATCACGATCAAGTCATCAAACTGTGGCTTTAGCACCCATTTTTCATCCTGATCGGTTAGCCCCCATTTGCCGTTGATGCTGGATGCGATGATGGCGTCAACATCGCTAGCGCTTCCCGGACTGACCAAAGGCCGCAATTTCTCCAAAAACCGGTTGCCTCCATAGGCCTTTGGTACGCCGTCAACCCCAGCGAGCAGATAGGGCGCATCGCCAAGTCCCCGGAGCCAGAATTGAGACTGCTTGGGACCCGGCGCTCCATCAGAATAGGACGGTGGCAGCACCCACTTGCCGGTACGGTCAATCACTCCAAAGCATTCCCTACACAAGCGTCCATCCTGACTGCGGCTGGAGCTGATGGAATCTCTTTGTTGTGTGAGCGTGCCGATGTGCGCAGGCGGCGGTGGTGTCAGCCAAGTGCCGTTGGCATTGATCAAGCCAGGGACATCAAACTGGCGCACGGCA
>NZ_JANXUQ010000181.1 GCF_025356155.1 Rhodoferax sp.
ATTGCCCACATCGCGGCGGATCACGCGCAGCGGTGGCACCTGGGCCAGTTGCAACACCGGCGGCAGACCAAAGGCAAACAGCAGGGTCAGACCCATGCCCATGCCCAGCAGCACGGGCCAGATGGTGGCAGCGGGCAGCGCTGCGTCAACCAGACCGGCCAGCAGCGCCACGAACAGGTAGTGCACGCCGTAGCCAACCAGCACACCCAGAGCGCTGGCAAACATGCCCACCAGCGCGAATTCGAATGCATAGGCCGCGGCGATGGTGCGCTGGCGCAGGCCCAGTACGCGCAGCATGGCGCAGTCGTCCAGGTGATTGGCGGCGAACGCGCGGGCCGACAGGGCGACGGCCACCGCGCTGAGCAATGCAGCCAACAGGGCAACAAGGCTCAAAAATTTGTCGGCGCGGTCCAGCGTCTGGCTCATCTCGGGGCGGCCGCCTTGCAGCGATTCAACCCGCACACCGCGCAGGCCGTTGGCGCTGGCCTGCTTGACCTGTGCATCCGCCCAGGCCACAAAGTTTTGCACGGGTTTCTCTTCACCGGCCACGGCCATGCGGTAGGTTAGGCGGCTGGCGGGTTGGATCAGCTTAGTGGCGGCAATGTCCTGCGTGTTAATCATCACGCGGGGCGCGAAATTCATGAATCCTGCGCCGCGGTCGGGTTCGACGACGATGACGGTGTGAATTTTCAGTTGCGCGTCGCCCAATAGCAGCGTGTCGCCCATCTTCAGACCCAGGGATTCCAGCAGCGAGGCTTCCACCCAGGCTTGGCCCGGCTCGGGAATGGCACGGGTCGGTGCATCGGCAGATTCGGGGGCGCTGGCCACGCGCAAAGCGCCGCGCAGCGGGTAGCCAGCCTCCACCACTTTGAGTGCCACCAGCTTGGCCGCCGCGCCCTGCGCATCGGGCGCGCGTGCCATGGTGGGGAAGCCGACGGTGGACACCAGGTTCAAACCCAGTTCACGGGCCTTGGCTACAAAGGTTTCGGGCGTGGGGTTGTCGCTGGAGATGACAGCGTCGCCACCTAGCAATTGGCGCGCATCACGTTGCAGGCCGCCCTTGAGACGGTCGGCGAAGAACCCTACCGCAGTCAGCGCCGCGACCGCCAGCGTGACGGCGACGATCAGCAGGCGCAAATCGCCGGAGCGCAGATCCCGCCACAGGGTGCGCCACCCCAGTGTCCAAAATGAAATAGTCATGGCGCTACCTTAGCAGCTTGGCAAAGGCCACAGGCGGGGCCGGTTCACTTAGGTCAAAAACAGGTATGTGGGCTACAGTACTTCAAAGATGCCAAGACGAATCACCCATGAAAATCCTGCCCACACAATTCGACGGTCAATCTATTCGCCGCGTATACGACGAAGAAACGGAAACCTGGTGGTTTTCCGTGATTGACGTGGTGCAAGTGCTAACAGACAGCAATAACGCAAGGCGATATTGGTCAGACCTCAAGCGCAAACTTGCGCAAGAGGCTGGCTCAGAGCAACCGTACGAGAAAATCGTACAGTTGAAAATGATCGCACCGGACGGCAAGAAGCGCGAGACCGATTGCGCCAGCGCCGAAACCCTGCTGCGGCTGGTCCAATCCATCCCCAGTCCCAAAGCCGAGCCTATCAAACTCTGGCTGGCCAAGGTGGGCTATGAACGCATGCAAGAGATGACAGACCCGGCCCTGTCACTAGACCGTGCCCGCCAGACCTGGCAGCAACATGGCCGCAGCGACAAGTGGATACAGCAGCGCATGACTGGGCAGGAAACCCGCAACAAGCTCACCGACTACTGGAGCGCGCACGACATCAAAAAGGGCAGCGAATTTGCCATCCTGACCAACATCATTCACCAAGAGTGGGCAGGGGTTAACGTGGCGCAGCACAAAGAGATAAAAGGCCTCAGCAGCCACAACTTACGCGACCATATGAGCGAGGCCGAACTCATTTTTACCGCCCTGGCCGAGCTGTCTACCCGCCAGATTGCGCAAAGTGTGGAAGCCACCGGCATGGCGGAAAACAAGTCTGCGGCCAAAAGCGGTGGTCGCATCGCCGCCCAGGCACGCCAGCAGTTGGAAGGCCAAACGGGGAAACCAGTGGTCACAGGTTCCAATTACCTGCCACCCGGTGCGCCACAGGCGGCGAAGGCCTTGGGGGCCATCAAGTCGGCCAAGAAGGCGTAAAGCATTCCCGTTGACTCACCTGCGCCTCGCCTAACGCGGCAAAGCCACAGGCGTGGAGGCCTTCAAATCCCCCCGTCGAACATCAACACATCCACCAGGTCCCCCGCAGCCACATGACCCTGCGCGTGGTGCAGCACGATCAGGCCGTTGGCCTGCACCATGGAACTGAGGACGCCCGAGCCCTGGTTGCCGGTGGTGCGCACCTGCAGGCGGCCATCTGGCGCTGTGCTGACGATGCCCCGCTGGTATTCGGTGCGGCCTGCTTTCTTGCGCAATGGCTGCTCGCTATGCGCCTGCAAGAGCGGCAAGGGCTGGGGCCGTGCGCCCATCATCTGCAACAGCGCCGGGCGTATCAGCGTCAGGAACGTGACCATCACCGCCACCGGATTGCCCGGCATGCCAAACAGCACCGTGTCGCCAATGCGGCCCACCGCAAAGGGGCGCCCGGGCCGCATGGCGATGCGCCAGAAGGCCACATCGCCCAGCTTGGCCATCATGCCCTTGGTGAAATCGGCCTCGCCCACACTGACGCCACCGCTGCTCAAAATCACATCGGCCTGCGCCGCCGCGCTGCGAAACGCGGCCTCCAGCGCAACCGGCTCATCGCGCACCACGCCCAGCTCAATAACTTCGCAACCCAACCGGTCCAGCAGGCTGGTGACGGTGTAGCGGTTGCTGTCGAACACCGCGCCCTCGCGCAGCGGCTCGTCCACCGACAGCACCTCGTCGCCGGTGGACAAATAGGCCACACGCAGGCTCCGTGTCACCGGCAGAGTCTGCAGACCCAAACTGGCCGCCAGCCCCAGTGCTGCGGGCGTCAGCAGCTCTCCTTTTGGTAGCGCCACGCCCCCCTGTTGCAGGTCTTCACCGCGCAGGCGGCGGTTGTCGCCCGCTTTCAACATGTCCGCGGGGATGTGCACCACATCACCCGCTTGGCGCGTGAACTCTTGCGGCACCACGGTGTCCAGCCCGCCGGGCAGGATGGCGCCGGTCATCACCTTCAGGCATTCGCCCGCTGCCACATTGCCCACCCAGGCCTTGCCGGCCAGCGCGGTGCCCACACTGCGCAGCGCCAAAGGCTGGCCGGGCTGCAGTAGGGCGCCACTGAAGGCAAAACCATCCATCGCGGAATTGTCGTGCGCGGGCACCGAGATCGGCGACACCACATCCTGTGCCAGCACGCGGCCTGCGCATTGACGCAGAGGCAGTGTCTCCACGCCCTGCACTGCAGTCACCAGCTTGGCGATGAAGGCATTGGCATCGTCCATCTTCAGGGCCTGCGGGTCGTAGCCCTGCAGGGAGCGGGCGATATCGTCCAGTGAGTTCATGAGGCTTCCAGCTGGCGCAGCTCGTCCAGCGTGTTGGCGTTGGCAAACGCGTGGGGGTCGTCGCTACTCAGGTTGAAGGGCACTTGCACCACGCGGTGCTGCGCGGTCCAGGCATCGACCTTGCGGCCACCACTTTCCAGAAACCGGCTCAAGCTACCGAGCAGGCTGGCGCGCATCAGGCAAAACACAGGCTGGCTGCGAAGACTCTGCTGACCATCGCGCCCGGCCTCTGGCGCCTGCACCACGGCGATGTCGGCCTGGGTTGCATGCAGCGCGTCCAGCAGGCGCTGGGCCAGGTCCAAGGGGAACAGCGGGCTGTCGCAAGGCACGGTCAGCAGCAGCGGGCTGGTGCACAGGTCCAGCCCGGCCTGGAAGCCTACCAGCGGGCCGGAGAAATCTTGGACACGGTCGGCAAACACCTGCACGCGGCCGGCGCCCCAAGCGGCTTCGCCCAAAGCCAGGTAATCGTCGGCATTGCGGTTGGCGTTGATCAACACGCTGTGTAGACCTTGCAGTGGCCCGCCCTGCTGGGCGGCCAGGCGAGAGAGCGCATGCTGGGCCATGGGCTGGCCGTGGAAGGGCTGCAGGCCCTTGTCCACGCCGCCCATGCGCAGGCCGCGTCCGCCGGCCAGCACCAGGGCTGTGGTGTCGCTCAGCGTGAATGCTGGAACATTGGAGGATTCAGGGGTTTGCATTGGGGAAGAATAACTGCTCGCCACCGATCTTGTAGCTGGCAATCACGCCCTGCCCTGCGCGTGACGTGACCCACTCCGCAAACTTGGCAGCACCCGCCGCGTTCACGTGCGGGTGCCTGGCTGGGTTGACCGGCAGCACGCCGTACTGGTTGAACAACTGCTTGTCGCCTTCCACCAGCGCGGCCAGGTCCGCGCGGTTGCGGAAGTTGAGCCAGGTGCCGCGGTCGGTCAGCACATAGGCACCCATTGAGGCCGCCATGTTGAGCGCCGGGCCCATGCCGCAGCCGCATTCTTTGTATTCCTTGAAGGTCGCAAATTTGGGCGCGTCGAAACCCGCGAGCTTCCAGTAGCGCAGCTCGGCAGCGTGGGTGCCACTGCGGTCGCCGCGCGAGATAAAGGCCGCAGGCCCCGCCGCTGCCTTTTGGAAGGCCGACACGATGTCCTTACCCCGCAAGCGGGCCGGGTCGTTGGCAGGCCCCACCAGCACAAAGTCGTTGTACATGACCGGCAGGCGCCTGAGTGCAAAGCCCTCTTGCACCAGCTTTTCCTCGGCCGCCTGGTCGTGCACAAACAGCACATCCGCATCGCCCCGTCGGCCCATGTCGATGGCCTGGCCTGTCCCCACGGCCACCACCTTCACGTCCAGCCCGGTGGCTGCCTTGAAGGCCGGCAACAGATGCGCAAAAAGGCCCGACTGCTCGGTGGACGTGGTGGACGCCATGACGAGCGACTGGGCAGCCGCGATACCGGATGTCGTACCAATTGCTACCAAAAATATAGCGCAACAAGCAGAACGAACGAGGGCTAGCGGCCGATTTTCATTAAGCTTCCTCATGAAATAGCTTCTCCCTTCACAAAATGGGCCGCTGCGGCAGATTCGGCCTGCAAGCGGTCCTGGTCAAAGAATTCGGCCACCGGCAGATCGGCCAGCACCCGGCCCTGCTCCAGGTACAA
>NZ_JANXUQ010000230.1 GCF_025356155.1 Rhodoferax sp.
TCAAGCAGGGGCGCAACCGTGAAGTGGTTGGTATGGATATTGACGCATTTGAAGAGTGGTTGCACGACAACCCCAAAGCGGTGGACCAGATCGAGCCTGGGCGCATCGTCAGAAAGTAAACGCACCACCGCTTGCCTTTTCGCCCGCAGCATCGGCGCGGCCCAAAGATGAACTTTGCCCCATCAAGGGGTCAATTCGTACAGTGCCGATCCGTCGCCGTTGTCCTTGATCAAATGGATCTGCGGATGGTTCGCCAGGTAGCGCTGTGCCGTGCTGGCGGACAGGAAAGTCAGGCGCACACCGGGCACGGGTGCAATGCGCCAATTGCCATCGGCAGATGGGTTTACCTGCTTGTTGGCTGACAAAGTGTCCATCATGCGCAGGTATTCGATCAGCACCTGGCGGTTTTCTTCTGGCGCTTCCAGCACAACCTTGCTCGCATTCAGGCCGGGGAAGTTGCCACCGCCAAAGGCGCGGTAATTATTGGTTGCCACCAAGAATTTGTCGTCGGGCTGGACCGGTTTTCCTTCAAATTGCAACTTAGTGACGCGGTGTGCATTGGGTGCGACCAGCTTGCCGTTGCCGTCGTAACGCGCGGGTTGGGTCACATCGAATTCATAGCCCACGCCGTCCAGCGTGTCAAAGTTGTATGACCGAAATGTGTCGTTCAAAAGCGTTTGCTGGGCTGCGCCTTTGGGGTCTATCTGGTTGAACTGGCCTGCAGACATTTCAATCCACTCCTGCACTTCGGCACCGGTCAGCAGCATGGCTTTCAGCGAGTTGGGGTAAACGTAGAGGTCGGCTACGTTCTTGATGGCCAGCGGGCCTGCGGGAATGTCGGTGTAGTAGTCCCAACCCTGGCGTCCGCCGGTTTTGAAGGGGGCTGCTGCGGACAACACCGGGTATTTTTCGTAGTCCGTGCCCTGCATCGCGCGCTTGACGTAGGCGATTTGTGCATTGGCTACCACCTGCACAGAGGGATCGTCACCCACCAGCGCAAAGTAGCTGTAAATCGGCGCACTGCTGAAGGCGACCTTGTTGCGCACATAGTCCAGCGTGCCGGCTTGTGCTTCGGTCAACGTCTGCTCTACCAGTGGATCGGCAGCGGCAACCGATTGGCGCGTGGTCTTGTCGAAGATGGGGCGGATCGTGGCCTTGCTGTCGACCACCTTCCATTTGCCACCCGTTTCGTCCAGCGTGAAATCGATGACGCCCAAATGGTCGCCCCAGCGCCCGGGCATGACGGCCGCTACGCCGTTGATAGTGCCGCGCTCCAGATTGACCTTGGGGTGTTCGGCAAATGCCGAGCCAGGAAACTCGGCATGGGCATGGCCAAACAACACAGCATCCACGCCGGGGATCTCGGTTAGGGCGCCAACGGCATTTTCGGATAAGCGCCCGGTTGGCATCTTTTCAAAACCGGCGTGTGGAATGGCGATAACCAGCTGTGCGCCTCGGGCACGCATCAAAGGCACATACTTCTTCGCCGTCTCGGCCACGTCGCGCGCGATGACCTTGCCTTCCAGATTGGTCTTGTCCCACTGCATGATTTGGGGTGGTGCAAAGCCGATGATGCCGACCTTGATGCTGTGGCGCTTGCCCTGCGCATCGACCAGTTGGCGGTCCAGCAGCACATAGGGCGTGAACGCGTGTTTCGCCTGCTCGGTGTCGCGGTCCTTGTCGTCCAGATAGACGTTGGCGTTGACGTATGGGAACTTGGCGCCTTTTAGTGATCGGCGCAAGAAGTCCAGTCCAAAATTGAAGTCGTGGTTGCCGATGTTGGCCGCGTCGTAACCGATCTGGTTCATCACCATATAGGCCGGATGCGTCTCGCCATCTTTGAGCGGTTTGACCTTGGCCACATAGTCGCCCATGGGGTTGCCCTGCAGCAGATCGCCGTTGTCGAACAGCAGGCTATTGGGTGCCTCAGCACGGGCGGCCTTGATCAGCGAGATGGTGCGGGCCAGGCCATACTGGTCGGTGGTCTTGTCCTGGTAGTAGTCGTAGCTCAGCAGGTTCATGTGCAGGTCCGTGGTCTCCATGATGCGCAAACGCACCTCGGTGGCATCCACTGCACTGCCCGATAACAAGACCATGCAACCCAAACCCATGGCCCGCACCACGGCAGACACATTTTTCATACGACGACTCATCAATTTCTCCTAAGCACCGCTGTGTTTTCGACAATCCGCGACTGTAACCAATCTGCGTGCGGGGCAAACCATTTCCGCTAAAGTCGCTGCATGACACCTCAGGAAAACGACCTGCATCCGCCGGGTTCGGCGTTGCACCAACGCCCGCAGTCCAAAGCCGACCTCTTCGTTTCTTTTTCCATTCTGGCGCTCCAGGGCTTTGGCGGCGTGCTGGCCATCGTGCAGCGCGAACTGGTGGAGAAAAAACAATGGCTCACCCAAGAAGAATTCTTGGAAGACTGGGCCGTCGCGCAAATCCTGCCTGGCCCCAATGTGGTCAACCTGTCGCTGATGATTGGTGACCGGTATTTTGGTTTTGCGGGAGCTCTGGCCGCGCTGGCAGGGATGCTGGCGTTTCCGCTGGTGATTGTGCTGGCGCTGGCCATTGTGTTTGGTGGCATTGCCGACACCGCCGCAGCCCAAGGTGCGTTGCGCGGCATGGGGGCAGTAGCGGCCGGCCTGATTGCGGCCACCGGCATCAAGCTGATCAGCAGTCTCAAACGCAATGTGATGGGTTTGGCCGTGTGCTGGGCCTTTGCGGTAGTGAGCTTTATAGCCATCGCTTTGCTGCGCTTGCCGCTGGCGTGGGTCTTGCTGGGTGTGGGTGGCTTGGCATGTGTGTGGGCTTACCGCCAGCTAGATTCCACCAAGCCGGCTGAGGGGTCGCCATGACGACTGTTCTTACCCATGCGGACTGGTTGGCACTGCTGCTGCACTTTATGTCGCTGTCGTTGCTGGCCATTGGCGGCGCCATTACCACCGCACCCGAGATGCACAACTACCTGGTCACGCAAAGAATGTGGTTGAGCGATAGCCAGTTCACGTCCTCCATCGCTTTGGCGCAGGCCGCCCCAGGCCCCAATGTGTTGTTCATTGCGTTGATTGGCTGGAATGTGGGTTTGAATGCCGGCGGCGGCATGGCGGCGGGATGGCACGCTTGGTGGTTGGCTTTGGCAGGGGTACTGGTGGCCATGGTCGGCATCATGTTGCCCAGTACGACACTGACTTTTCTGGCCGCGCGCTGGGGCCACCGCAATCGGGACCTTCGGGCGGTGCGGGCCTTCAAGCAAGGCATGGCGCCCATCGTGATCGCACTGCTGATTGCAACCGGCTGGATTTTGGCGGCCAGCCACGGCGATCCGTTGGAGCATTGGCGGCTCTGGCTGGTAACGGCCGTGACCGCTGTGGTAGTGTGGAGCACCCGGCTACACATGCTGTGGTTGCTGGGTGTAGGCGTGGCCCTAGGCGCCTTGGGTTTTGTGTGAGCCGGTGGCAAGACGATTGCCGTGCTCAATTGCTCCTGGAAGGAAACGCTTGAGGAAAATCTGGCGCTAGCCCTCGTCCACTCTGCGTTATCCGCTCCTTATTTCATAGCAAACACCATGCGCCTCCGCCTACGCCTACGCTGTGCGCTGACGCAGCGCCTCGTACAGGCAGACGCCACTGGCCACGGACACGTTCAGGCTCTCGACCGCACCGCGCATGGGAATGCTAACCAGCGCGTCGCAGGTTTTGGCGGTCAGCTGGCGCATGCCAGCGCCTTCGGCGCCTAACACCAGCGCGACCGGGCCTTTGAGGTCAGTCTGGTACAACGTGGCGGGCGCCGTGTCGCTGGTACCAATGATCCAGATATTGCGTTCCTTCAGCTCATTGAGCGTGCGGGCAAGGTTGGTGACCATGAAGTAAGGCACCGTTTCTGCCGCGCCGCTGGCCACCTTGGCCACGGTGGCGTTGATACCGGCCGCATGGTCCTTGGGGGCGATCACCGCGTGCGCGCCAGCGCCATCGGCCACGCGCAGGCAGGCGCCCAGGTTGTGCGGATCGGTGACACCGTCCAGCACCAGGATCAAGGGTTGGGTACGCTGTTCGACCGGTAGCTCGGCGTTGGCGGCTTCCAGGTCTTCCAGCAGTTCGTCCAGCGAATGCACCTGGGCAATGGCCTGAACCTTGGCCGCGATGCCCTGGTGGCCGTGGCCGCCGCACATCTTGGACAGGCGTACGCCGTCGGACTCGATCAGCTTGACGCCTGCCTCATTGGCACGGTCCAGGAAGCTGCGCATGCGGGCATCTCGCCGCGTCGGCTCGAAATAGATTTCGATAATGGATTGGGGCGCGGTTTTGAGACGCACGCCCAGGGCATGGAAGCCGAAGAGGACTTTAGGGGATGACATGGTGGGGATTATCGCCGCCCTCTCCGACAAAGGGAGTCTGGACGGCAATGCGTTCTGCTCCGTGTCCCCCGCCCGCTATGCGGGCTCCTCCTTGACCTCCGCAGAACGCATAGCAGTCCAGGCTCCTAATTTCCCACTAAACAACTCGGCCAGCCTCGATCGTGATGCGCCGGTCACAGCGCTGGGCGATCGCGCGGTCGTGGGTGACCAAGACCAGCGTCGTGCCTTGCTCCCGGTTGAGGTCAAACATCAACTCCATGATCTTCTCGCCGGTTGCAAAGTCCAGGCTGCCAGTGGGCTCGTCGGCCAGCAGCACGGCCGGGTGCACGACAAAGGCGCGGGCCAGGGCCACGCGCTGCTGCTCACCACCGCTGAGCACTTTGGGATACGACGACAGCCGCTGCCACAGGCCGACGCGGGCCAGCATGTCGGTGGCGGCCTGGCGCGCGTCCCTGCGCGAGGCCAATTCGAGGGGCAGCATCACATTCTCCAGCGCCGTCAGGTTGCCCAGCAGTTGGAAGCTCTGGAACACAAAGCCGACCTTGCTGGCCCGCAAACCGGCTCTGGCGTCCTCGTCCATCGCAAACAAGTCGGTGCCAGCCAAATGCACCGTGCCGGTGGTGGGGGTATCCAAACCAGCGATGATCGACAGCAGCGTGCTCTTGCCCGAACCCGATGCCCCAACGATTGCCGCGGTCTCGCGGGCTTTGAGCGCAAAATCGATATCACGCAGAATCTCCAGCGTACCGGTGGAATCGCTCACCGACTTGCAAACGTGCTCAACAGAAATAATGACATCTTCACTCATGGGACTCTCTTTGGTTCGTAGACACTGTATCGCGTTGGGCCTGCTGGTCGGGCTCGCGGGGGTTTTACCCGCATGGGCTGCGCAACCGCCAGCCCATGCGCCGGCAACCATTCTGGTGGTCGGCGACTCGCTCAGCGCTGAGTATGGCCTCAAACGTGGCAGTGGTTGGGCGGCGCTGATGGAGCAACGTCTGGCGCTGGAAAAAATACCCGCTACCGTCGTGAATGCCAGTATCAGCGGCGACACCACGTCCGGCGGGCGCGCACGACTGCCCGCTCTGCTGGCCAAACACCAGCCCAGCGTGGTCATCATCGAATTGGGCGGTAACGATGCACTGCGTGGCCTGCCGCTGCCCATGACCCAAGAGAATCTACAGGCCATGACCCAAGCGGCACAGGCCACCAAGGCCAAGGTTTTGATCGTTGGCATGCAGATGCCGCCCAATTATGGGCAGGACTATGGCGCGCGCTTTGCCGCGCTGTTTGCTACCGTGGCCAAGGCCAACAAAGCGGCCCTTGTGCCCTTCTTGCTGAAGGACGTGGCCGATGGGCCTGACGCACTGCGCTTGTTCCAGGCTGACCGCATACACCCCACCGAAGCCGCCCATCCCACCATCCTCAACAATGTGTGGCCTGCAGTGAAGAAGCTGCTGTCATGAGCCTGCACCTCCTGCCGGCTGCTGAGCTGCTGGCGCAACTGGACAGCTTCGACACCATCGTTGACGCCCGCAGCGAAGCTGAGTTTGCGCTGGACCATTTGCCCGGCGCCGTGAATTGGCCCACGCTTAACGACGAAGAACGCAAGTTGATCGGCACGATGTACGTGCAGGTCAATCAGTTCGAGGCCAAGAAGCGCGGTGCGGCCATGGCAGCCCGCAATATTGCCAGCCATATCGAGCGTGAAGTGATTGACAAACCGCGGGAGTGGAAACCATTGGCGTACTGCTGGCGTGGTGGCAAGCGCAGTGGATCGCTGTCCCTGGTTCTGGACCAGATCGGTTTTCGCATGACGCTGGTGGAAGGTGGCTACAAAGCGTTTCGGGCGGCCATGTTGATCGACATTGCAGACAAGGTGTCGCAACTGAATTTTCAGGTGGTGTGCGGCACCACGGGATCGGGCAAGACCCGGCTATTGCAAGCCTTGGCGGGTGTGGGCGCGCAGGTACTGGATCTGGAAGACCTGGCCCAACACCGTAGCTCCGTGCTGGGCGCGCTTCCCGGCCAGCCTCAACCGACGCAAAAACGGTTTGATACGCTGATTTGGGATGCACTGCGCCGGTTTGATCCACAGCGCCCCGTGTTTATTGAGAGCGAGAGCAAGAAGGTGGGCAATGTTGCGGTGCCCATCTCCCTGATCGAACGTATGCGCGCAAGCCCGTGTTGGGACCTGACCCTGCCCATGGCCGAGCGCGTGGCGCTGCTGATGGAAGACTACGATTTTTTTGTTAAAGACAGCGTGCACTTTTGCGAGCGCCTGGATGTGCTGGCCGATTTTCGCGGCAAGGCCGTGATAAACGCTTGGAAGGATCAGGTTGCCGCGGGCAACTGGGCGCCTGTGGTGCAAGACCTGTTGACGCAACACTATGACCCGGTTTATTTGCAGTCCATGCGGCGCAATTTCTTGCAGTACCCGAAGGCCATCGCTATCACGTCTGGGGACCGGTCGCTTGCATCGATGGGACTGCTCGCGCTGCGCATGCTGAACGAAATAGGGACTGCTTAGCAGTCCCTAAAAGAAAAAACTTAACTGGCTTGTTGGCCGGCAGCCGGGGATTCATCCGCAGGAGATGTGTCGTCGGGAGCGGGGCTTTCATCGCCAGGGCCGTGAATCTTGCGCTCATTTTTTTCCTTGAGCTTTTCTTCCTTCTTCTTCTTCTTTGCCAGTTCTTTCTGACGTTTTTCGTAGCCGTAATTGGGTGTTGCCAAGGTGTTCTTTCTGTTGTTGACGACACTTTACCATCTCAGCCTCCATCGCCAGCAGATTCGTGGGGCCAATCGACACTGCCACGGTAGACGTGCCAGCTGGCATGACCGAGCCACGGCCCTACCACTAACAGGCCCAGACTCCAGGGCAGCAGCATGGCCAGCACCAACAATACTGTCAGCAGCAGGCCCCACAGCAGCATCACCCCGGTGTTATTGAATACTACCTCCAGGCTGGTAATCGCGGCAGAAATTGCATCGGTATCGCGGTCCAGAATCATGGGAATGGAAACTACGGCAGTGGCAAATACCATCGCGGCAAATGCCCCACCTACCACTGCATAGACAGCTACAAATTGCCAATTTTTGGGGTTAAACACGGCCTCCAGCACACCGGTGGTGGATGGCATGCCGGTATTGAAGAACACCGCAAACACCACCAGCGATGCCCTGCCCCACAGAAGCTCCAGCACCACCAGCACCAGGACCAGCAAGCCCATGCTGCCGAGATGGCGGTCCCAACAGGTAACGGACGCCCCCAGCTCCGGCGCGATGCCCAACTCCCGCCTGCGGCTGACCTCGTACAGGCCCATCGCCAGGAACGGACCGATCAGCAGGCAGCCTGAGGCAATCGACAGGGTGTATTCGGGTTTGGAACGGAAGACGGCCGCTAGCACCACCGCCATGGTGCAAAAGGCCACACCGTAAAACGCGGCGATGCCGGGGCAAGCCAGCAGGTCGGAGAAACCTTTGCGCAGCCAGACGAAGGGCTGGCCCCAGGTGAGCGCAAGAATGGCTTTGCACGGCGCATCAGAGTGCGGCGGCACATAAGGACCGGGTGCTACCTGCGGTATCTGCTCGGTTGAATCCGTTGTGGATGAAGACTGCATGGCATGCAGCTTAAAGAAGCTGAGGACTCTTGGCTAGTGCGAAAAACACGCAAGGGCCATCGCGCAGCAGGCCTGATTGCGCTCAGCGCAGCAGGCTCAATGCCTGCTCAATGTCGGCCTGTAGGTCGGCAGCGTCTTCCAGTCCGATGGAGAAGCGCACCAGGGTCCCAGGCAGCAAATGGGCGGGCCAGCCCGAGCGCATGGTCTCCAACGCATAGGGCACCACCAGGCTGATAGGGCCACCCCAGCTATAACCCAGGCGGAACAGCTGGAGTGCGTCACAGAAGGCATCGGTCTGCGCCTGGCTGAAGCGCTTGTCCAGGATCACGCTGAACAGTCCGGCGGCGGTGCCATCGCTGCTGCCGCACAGGGCTTTCCAGTGTGCATGGCCCGGCGACTCTTCCAGCGCTGGGTGCAGCACTTGTACAAATTCGGATTGGGTCTGCGCCCAGGCTGCCAGCGTACGCGTGGCAACGTCGTGTGCGCGGTAACGCAGCGCCATGCTGGGCAGGGAGCGCAGCACCAGTTCCACATCATTCATGCCAACGCCCATACCGAAGCGCATATGGGTGAGCTTCAGTTTGAGGTGCAGGCCAGCATCGCGGGTGATGACGCTGCCCATGAGTACATCGCCGCCACCGCTAGGGTATTTGGTCAGAGCGTGGGCTGAAATATCGATGCCGACCTTAGGGCTGGCACCATGCACCAGGTCAAACGGGGCAAACGCCAGGCCCGCACCCCATGTGTTGTCCAGCGCGGTCAGCACCTTGCGGCGCTGGCAGATGCGCACCATTTCAGCGAGGTTGGGAAACTCCAGCGTGACCGAGCCTGCAGCTTCTAGCCAGACCAGTTTGGTGCGGCTAGAGATTTGGGCCTCAAGATCCTCCGGGTCCATGGGGTTGTAGTACTGGTGCGTAATGCCCCAGCCCATGAGCTCCCCTTCTACCAAGGACTTGTTAGGGCCATAGACGTTGTCGGGCAGCAGCACCTCGTCACCACTTTTGAGCAGTGACAGCGCCACTAAGCCCAAGGCTGCCAGACCGCTGGGCACCAGCAGGCACTGGGCGCCGCCTTCCAGTGTGGCCAACCGCTCTTCCAGCGCGTAGCTGGTCGGCGTGCCATGCAAACCGTAGGTGTAGGCGGTCTTGTCCTTCCACTCGCGGCTGCGCATCGCGGCAACGGTGGGAAAGAACACGGTCGAGGCTTTGAATACGCCGGGCTGCGGGGCTTCAAAGCCTTTTGGCGGCACGTAGGGGTGATGGATGAGGTCGGTGGTGGGTTGGGTCACGTGGAAGTCCATTCTTTTTGGGTGTGACGTAGCGTAGAGCGCGCGCCGCAGAAGGGATAGCGCCAAGGCCTCAGAGGCGCTTCGCTTGCCAAGTCGGCTTTGGCGCTATCCCTTCTGCGGCGGTTCCCTGGCTATACCACTACCGATTACTGCAGCTTCCTGCCATGGTGTGCGGTGTCGGGGGCGACTTGGCAAGCGAAGCGCCTCTGAGCCCCCGGCACTGCGCACCATGGCAGAGCAAGAGCTACACGCTCCACTTCTGGATCAACTGCTCCGGCCGCATCGCGTCATAGCCTTCAAAGGGCTGGTGGATCCACGGATTGGTGGGCAAAAACTCTACCGAGTAGTCGGGCACGAAGGTCGACATGGCCTTGGTCCAGATCACGGCGCTGCGCAATTCGCTGATGGGGGCGTAGTCATGCTTGAGCTGGTGCACAACCGCTTTGAGCGTATGGCCAGAGTCGGCCAGGTCGTCGACCAGCAACACGCGCCCGGCGATCTCGCCCCTGGGCGTGGTGATGTAGCGGGCAATGTCCAGGTTGCCCTGCTGCGTGCCGGCTTCGGCCCGGTAGGAGCTGGTGGACATGATGGCCAGGGGCTTGTCGAACACGCGTGACAGGATGTCCCCCGGGCGCATGCCACCACGGGCCAGGCACAGGATGGTGTCGAATTCCCAACCCGACTGGTGGACCTTGATGGCCAGCTTTTCAATCAGGTTGTGGTATTCGTCATAGCTCACATAGAGGTGCTTGCCGTCTTCAGTCAACATAGGATGCTCCTGTATTTATAGCTACTCAACCAGTATTCACGAGGGCTACAGCCCGATTTCTCTTAAGAGACCTGTCTAGATCACTCAGCCAGATACGGGTGGCGCATCATGATGGTGTGGTCGCGGTCAGGGCTGGTGGACACCATGTGGATGGGCACACCGGTGACCTGCTCGATACGCTGCAGGTACAGGCGTGCGGCCACGGGCAGCTTGTCGTACTGGGTCACGCCGACGGTGCTGTCGCTCCATCCCTCCATGACTTCGTAGATGGGTTTGCAGCGTTCAATATCGTCCGCACCCATGGGCAGGATGTCGATGATTTCGCCGTCCATTTCATAGCCGGTGCACAGCAGCAGTTCTTTCAAACCATCCAGCACGTCGAGCTTGGTGATGCACAGGCCGGACAGGCCATTGACCTGGGCCGAGCGTTTCAGCAGCGCGGCATCAAACCATCCGCAGCGGCGTGAGCGTCCCGTGGTCACGCCCTTTTCAAAGCCCACAGTGCTCATGTGGTAACCGGGGGTGCCAGGCTTTTCCCAATCGAGCTCGGTGGGGAATGGGCCGCCGCCCACGCGGGTGCAATAGGCCTTGGTGATGCCCAGGATGTAGTGCAACATGCCCGGGCCCACGCCAGCACCGGCGGAGGCATTGCCCGCCACGCAGTTGCTGGATGTCACATAGGGATAGGTGCCATGGTCCACGTCCAGCAGCGTGCCTTGGGCACCTTCAAACAGCAGATTGGCGCCGTGGTTGTGGGCCTCGTTCAACTCGCGCGACACGTCAGCCATCATGGGCTTGAGCAGTTCGGCGTGGCGCATGGCTTCGGCATACACAGGCTCAAACAGCACGTTGCCATCGGCCATGTAGGGCGTCAACGTGGGGCCGAAGTCAAACGCGGCCGAGCCCAAATAGCTGGTCAACACGTGGTTGTGCAGGTCCAGCAGTTCGCGCAGCTTGGTAGCAAAGCGCTCGGGGTATTTCAGGTCTTGCACGCGCAACGCGCGGCGGGCGATCTTGTCCTCATATGCAGGGCCAATACCGCGGCCGGTGGTGCCGATCTTGGCGTTGCCACCCTTCTCGCGTGCGGCTTCACGGGCCACGTCCAGTGCCGCGTGGAACGGCAGGATCAGCGGGCAAGCCTCGCTGATGCGCAGGCGCGAGCGCAGCTCCACGCCCACTTTTTCCAGTCCTTCGATCTCTTCAAACAGCTTGGCGGCCGACAGCACCACGCCGTTGCCGATGTAGCACTTGACGCCGGGGCGCATGATGCCGCTGGGGATCAGGTGCAAAGCGGTTTTGACACCGTTGATGACCAAGGTGTGGCCTGCGTTATGGCCGCCCTGGAAGCGCACCACGCCCTGCGCGCTTTCGGTGAGCCAGTCGACCAGTTTGCCCTTGCCTTCATCGCCCCATTGCGTGCCGACGACGACGACGTTGCGTCCTTTGGTGGTATTCATTTCAAATCCAATTGGTTGGAGACAGAGCCTCGCTAGGCTACGGACTGTCCCACAAGGGTTTCACAATACTTTTATAAGCCATTGGCCGGCGGACTGGTGCAGCTCGCGGTCGCAATGGAATTCATCAACTTCACTCTCGTGGCCGGGCAGCACGCAGACCACGGTTTCACCCTGGCGGCGCAAGGCGGCGATCGCGGCACGCAGCTCGGCGGCCTCGCCCCAGGGCGCGCGGATGGCGGCACGCAACGGGCGGTCAGCGGCCACAGCGGTCAGCGCCTTGATATCCAGGCTGAAGCCGACTGCGGGGCGTTTGCGGCCAAACACCAGGCCCACTTCGTCATACCGCCCACCGCGGGCAAGCGCATCGCTAGCACCGGGGGCATACAAGGAAAACATGGCGCCGCTATAGTAGGCGTAGCCGCGCAAATCGGCCAAGTCAAACGATACGCCAGCACCCGCTACGTGGCCGGACAACCATTTCAGATGGGCTAAGCCGGTCTGAATGTCGGGTGTATCCGGCAACACCTTGCGGGCCTCTTCCAGCACAGACGCGTCGCCATAAAGTTGCAACAAATCGATCAGCGCACGCGACGTGACTGCGGGCGCTTGACGCAACAGTGTTTTGAGTTCGCTCGCGTCTTTGGCGGCCAGTGCAGCATGGACCTGGGCCCGCTGGACGGCATCCAGCGACAGATCTTTCAACAGTGCATGCACGATACGTGCATCGGCCATGTCCAAGCTGATGTTGTCAATTTGGGCCACTTTAAGGCAGTCCAAAGCCAGCATCAACGTTTCCAGATCGGCCTCTAGACCAACATGGCCATAGATCTCAGCACCAAACTGAAGGGGTTCGCGGGTTGCGTGCGGGCCATCGGGTCGGGTGTGCAAAACGGGGCCGCAGTAGCACAGACGGGTCACGCCTTTGCGGTTGAGCAAATGCGCGTCGATGCGGGCGACCTGGGGCGTGCTGTCAGCACGCAAACCCATCATGCGGCCGGACAGTTGATCCACCAGTTTGAAGGTTTGCAGGTCCAGCGCCTCCCCGGTGCCCGATAACAGCGACTCCAGATGCTCCAGCAGGGGGGGCATGACCAATTCATAGCCATAGCATCTCGCCATGTCCAGCAGGTCTCTTCGTATTTCTTCGATGTGGCGCGCCTCGGAAGGCAGCACATCGGCAATGTGATCCGGTAAGACCCAGGCTGACATGTAAAAAGTGCAGGCTATTAAAACCTAGATTTTACCGGGCTTGGCACCTCGTTTTCAGGCCCCTACCAGCCAAATCATCAGCAGACCGCCCAAGATGCTGCACACGGCGAAAAAACGAATCTGCCCATCGCTGAGGGACAACAGCTGCGCAAACATCTTGCGCCACCCTGCGGGCGACACAAAAGGGAACAAGCCTTCGATGACCAGCACCAGGGCGACCGCCAACCAAATGGTGTCGCTGCTCACACCTTACTTCTTGGCGTTGACTGCGGGGGCAACCCCACCGCGGAAGACCTTGAAGAACTCTGAAGACGATGGGTCGAGCACCATGACATCACTCTTGCTGTTGAAGCTGGCCTTATAGGCATCCAGGCTACGGTAGAACTGGGCGAACTGGGGGTCCTTGCCGAAGGCTTCGGCATAGATGCGGGCAGCCTCGGCATCGCCCTCGCCTTTGATCTTTTGCGCATCGCGGTAGGCGTTGGCAATGGTTACTTCGCGTTGGCGGTCGGCATCGGCGCGGATTTTTTCGCCTTCGGCCGCACCAGTGGAACGCAATTCGTTGGCAACGCGTTTACGCTCGGCTTCCATACGGCGGTAGACCGACTCCGTGATCGCTTCTACGTAATCCACGCGAGTAATGCGGACATCGACGATGTCGATGCCCCAAGGCTTGGCTCCCTTTACCTTGGCCAGTACTTCGGCTTTGACGTCGGCCATCAGGTCTTCGCGCTTCAGCGACAACAATTCTTTGACAGTGCGTTTGTTGACCTCTTCCTGGAAAGCATTGCGGACCACACGGTTTAGTTGAATGGTGCCCGCACCTTCGTTCAGACCAACGTTGCGGATGTATTCCGTAGGCTCAGAGATGCGCCAGCGTACATACCAGTCGATCACAACACGTTGCTTTTCGGCTGTCAGCATGGGTTCAGTGTCAGAGCTGTCCAGCGTCAACAGCCGCTTGTCAATGTAGGACACGTTCTGAAAAGGCGGTGGCAGCTTGAAGTTGAGACCTGGCTCAGTGATCACATCCTTGATCTGGCCCAGGGCATACACCACACCAAATTGGCGTTGGTCCACGACAAACAATGTAGAACTGGCCAGCGCAATCAGCACCAGCACCGACGAAAAAATCAATCCAATCCGATTCATGGGGTGCTCCTAGCGGGATTCGCGTTCACGTGTACGGGCGGCATCACGGCCGCGGGCATCGGCGCCCACTGCGGTAGGCGGTGTCACGTGGACAGGAGGTGTTGAAGCAGGCGATGCGGTGACCCCAGGGTCATTGACGGCACCATTCATCTGCACGATCTTGTCCAAAGGCAAATACAGTAGGTTGGAACCTTGTTTAGAGTCCACCAGCACCTTGGTTACATTGCCATAGATCTGCTGCATGGCATCGAGGTACATGCGATCCCGAGTGACCTGCGGAGCCTTTTGGTATTCGGTAAACACAGACCTGAAACGCTGCGCATCGCCTTGCGCCTGTGCCACCACGCGCGCCTTGTATGCCTCTGCCTCTTCCTTCAAACGGGAGGCGGAACCGACTGCACGGGGGACCACGTCGTTGGCATAGGCCTGGGCTTCGTTCTTGGCCCGTTCGCGCTCTTGCCCGGCTTTGAGTACATCGTCAAATGACGCTTGCACCTGCTCTGGGGGGCGTACGCCACCAGACTGTAGATTGATACCGACCACTTCAACGCCCACTTTGTAGCGGTCCAGAATGGCCTGCATCATGGCCCGCACACGGGGTGCAATCTGGTCACGCTCCTCGGAGAGAGCTGCATCCATCTTCATCTTGCCCAGTACTTCGCGCACCGAAGTTTCAGCAGCCTGTACAACGGCGTCCGCAGGATTTTTACTTTCAAACAAGAAGGCGCGCGCATCGTTCAAGCGATATTGAACTGCAAACTTGATGTCCAGGATGTTTTCATCCTGTGTGAGCATGGCCGATTCACGTAGTCCAGTGGCTTTGAGCACGTTGTCGCGTCCTACGTCCACGGACCGAATCTGCGTGACAAACACCAATTCGTGGTTTTGAATGGGGTAGGGCAAGCGCCAGTTGAAGCCGGCGTTGACCGTGCCTTTGTACTTGCCAAACTGTGTGATAACAGCCTGCTGCCCTTCTTGCACAATGAAAAAGCCCGTGCCCAGCCAAATCATGACGAGCACGGCAACAATCAACCCGGCACCGATACCCGCATTCTTCATGTCGGGCTGAAATCCGCCCCCCGCCCCACCGCGCGGTGGTTGCGAAGGCTTGCCAAACAGACTACCTAGTTTGCGGTTGAAATCCTTCCACAGCTCGTCCAAATCAGGTGGACCGCCAGCTGGCGCGTTGTTGTTCTTGCGGCCATTCGGCGAACCATTGTCCAGCGGCGGCTTGTTAGGCTCATTGTCCGGTGGCGGTGGTGGTGCGCCTTCCGTTTTACTGCCGTCGCTCGGCTTGTCATCACCGCGCCCCCAGCGGGAATCGTTCAGATTGAACATCCTTTGTACCCAATGGGGCAAAGAGACTGCGTTGAAAGCAAAAATACGAACAGGTGGTTTCATTTCGTCGTTTTTCATAGATCTGTCTCGGATTGTGCCTACTCAGCGGTCGTCCCCAAGGTTTGCGGGGGAAACCTCCGCTGAATTTTGTTCAGTCGCGGGTAGGCGTGCAATATCGGCCAATCGCTTGCGCAACGCTGGCAGGCCGGTTGCGTCTCTGGCGCTTACAAAAATACGCGGTGTTTGCAAGCCATCGATTTCAAACTCGTCTTCCTGCTTGAGAGGCTGATGTTCAACATCCAATGCATCAATTTTATTGAACACCAACAGCTGAGGAATGCCGTCAGCGCCGATCTCGTTCAACACGCTTTGCACTTGCAAAATCTGTTCGGCAAAATGGGGGTTGGCAGCATCTACAACATGCAACAGCAAGTCCGCGTCAATCGCCTCTTGCAGCGTAGCCTGGAAGGCGTCCACCAGTCCGTGCGGCAGGTCACGAATGAAGCCCACCGTATCCGACAAAGACACCGATCGCCCCGCCTCACCTAGATAGAGCTGACGCGTGGTCGTATCCAGCGTGGCAAAAAGCTGATCAGCGGCATAGGCGCGGGCTTTGACCAGAGCATTGAACAGCGTAGATTTGCCTGCATTGGTGTACCCAATCAGCGAAATATTGAAGGCGTCACGGCGTTCGCGCTGGCGCCTCTGGGTCTGCCGCTGTTTCTTGACTTTGCTCAAACGCTCTTTGGTGCGCTTAATGGTCTCACCAATCATGCGTCGGTCCAACTCGATCTGCGCCTCGCCCGGGCCACCACGCATGCCGATACCACCACTTTGGCGCTCCAGGTGCGACCAACGCCGCACCAACCGCGTGCTTAAATATTGCAAACGCGCCAATTCAACCTGCAACTTGCCTTCATGGCTGCGCGCACGCTGGGCAAATATCTCCAGAATGAGGAAGGTTCGGTCGTTGACCGGTAGCTCAAGATGGCGCTCAAGATTGCGCTGTTGACCAGGGCTCAAGCTCTGGTCAAATAAAACCTCTTTGGCGCCCAATTGAGTAGCCAGCAATTTGATTTCGTCCGCTTTGCCAGAGCCGATGAAGAGAGCGGCATCTGGCGCCCTGCGCTTACAGGTCACGCGGGCAACTGGCAGCATGCCCGCAGTTTGAGCCAATAAGCCCAGCTCTTCTAACTCGCCGTCAAAATTGGGACCGCCCAAGTCCACACCGACCAAGATGGTAGGCGCATTTGCAGGTTGAAGCGCTGCTGTCAAATTAACTACGGGAAAGCGGACGTTTCGAAAACGGGGCCTCTACAGCCCGGGTACTCACGCAGCTTCAGGTGCGTCCCCAGTGGGCGCAGCGAAGTTGACCGCACGCCCAGGGACAATTGTAGAAATGGCATGCTTGTACACCATTTGGGTAACGGTATTGCGCAGCAACACTACGTACTGATCGAACGACTCTACCTGCCCTTGCAGTTTGATGCCATTGACCAAATAGATGGAGACCGGGACATGCTCTCTACGCAAGGCGTTGAGGAATGGGTCTTGCAGTAACTGCCCTTTGTTGCTCACGATATTCTCCGTGTTCAAGAAGATTAAGAAGACTGGACGATACCACACCAAGGTGGTGACCTAACAAGATATCCAACAATACAGGACGCAATGGACGCGTCTTGTAGTTGGAGATGCCTATTTATCGTCCTTATCCGAGAAGGGATTTTGCGACGACTTCATTTGGATACGCATGGGTGTTCCCACCAGATTGAATTCCTTGCGGAACCGACCTTCCAAAAACCGTTTATAAGCATCCGTGACATGTTCCAGGGAGTTACCATGGATAACAATGATGGGCGGATTCATTCCCCCCTGATGGGCATATCGGAGCTTTGGCCGGTACATCCCTGTTTTCTTTGGCGTTTGAAACTGAACCGCTTCCAACAATAGGCGGGTCAGCACCGGGGTCGACATCTTGCAGTTGGCTGCTTTGTGGGCTTGTGCAATGGAGTCCCATACCGGGCCCAAGCCTTGGCGCTTTTGCGCGGAGATCAAGTGCAAGGCTGCAAATTTCAGAAAGCCCAATCGGGTTTCTATAGAGCGTTTGACGAGTTCGCGCGCATATTCATCCACCGCATCCCATTTGTTGACAGCCACCACCACTGCCCGACCGGACTCCAGTATGTAGCCCGCGATATGGGCATCCTGGTCCGTCACCCCCTGCGTGGCATCGATTAACAGCAACACAACGCTGGCCGACTCAATGGCTTGCAGGGTCTTGACGACCGAGAATTTTTCAATGGCTTCGAATACCTGGCCCTTACGCCTGAGACCTGCCGTATCTATCAATTCAAAGCGCTGCCCTTTGCGCTCAAAGGGAACAGAAATAGCATCGCGGGTGGTACCTGGCAAGTCAAAAGCCACCAATCGCTCTTCACCCAACCACGTATTGATCAGCGTGGATTTGCCAACATTAGGACGGCCAGCAACCGCCAACTTGATGACGCCGGGTTCATCGATAACCTCCTCGTCCGCAGCTTCGCCAGGCGGCACCAGTGGGCCCAAAGCAAGGTCCACCAAGGGCTTTATACCTTGACCATGCGCAGCAGAGATCGGAAAAACCTCACCCAAACCCAGTTCGAAAAACTCGACCAGTTGTGCGCCTGCCGTCATCCCCTCGGACTTGTTGGCCACCAAAACACACGGCTTACCCAGCTTGCGCAGGTATTTGCCAATTTCGTGGTCTTGTGCCGACAAGCCGGCGCGAGCATCCACTACAAACATGACGACATCCGCTTCAGCTACGGCCTGTCGCGTTTGTTTGGCCATTTCCTTGTAGATGCCAGCGGTGGCATCGGGCTCAAACCCGCCGGTATCGATAACAATGAACTCGTGCTGTCCTTGCTTACCGTTGCCATAGTGGCGGTCCCGCGTCAGTCCCGCGTAGTCGGCCACGATGGCGTCACGCGTTTTTGTGAGGCGGTTGAACAGGGTTGATTTGCCCACGTTGGGGCGGCCAACCAATGCAATGACAGGTTTCATGTTGTATGGTTCAAACCATCACTCTGGTTTGAAGCCAAAAACACCACCCCGCTGGGTCACCGCAACAAGCGTTTGACCGACCAAAACAGGAGACGATTGAATAGGTGAGCCATCGGTGGCAACACGGTTCAATGGGGAGCCATCTTTGCGCGACAAAAAGTGAAGTGTTCCGACTTCGTCACCTATCACAATGGACCGGCCTACCAGGACTGGTCCTGTCAGGGTTCTAAAGCGCAAGCGTTCATTGACCCACAGCCGCTCGCCATCTGCACGCTTCCATGAAACGACCCTGCCGTCGCTTTCAGTGCCAAAAATTTCAGACTCGTCTCCGTCAAGCCCGGTGGAGCCAGAAGCCGTTTTGCTCCAAGCCAAGCTGCCCTTGATACCGTCTACGCAGCCAATAGCTGATTGGAAGGCTCGTACACAAACCTGATCACCCTGGCGGGTCACGCCCGATACCAAGTCGACCAAGCGTTCAACTTCATTGGTACCACGGCTGTTGGCAACCTGGGCTTCCCAACGAATTTTTCCGTTAACCGGATTCAAACCGACCAAGCGTCCTGCCAGGCCAGTCACCAAGGTGTCGCCGATGGCCATGACAATACCAGAGCGCCCCAACACCAATGCCTCACCGCTGCGCTGCTGTTGCCAGAGCCTGCGCCCCGTGACGATATCGAATGCCGACACCGAGCGGTCTGCGGACAGCGCAAAAACACGTGCGCCAGCTACAAAAGGCGATGTCAATGTCACCGCGCCGAGTTTCTGCCGCCACAGTTCCTTCGCCCCGTCCAGCACAATCAATTCATTCTCACGGCTGACCACAGCAGAATAACGGCCGTCACTACCAACACCAGCCGACAGCTTGACGCCCAGTGCGGCGCGCCAGAGATCTCCTCCCGTTCTGGTGTCTATAGCGGCAACTGTACCTTCGGAGCCGGCCACAAAGACCAAGTTACCAACCGTGCGAATTTCCAACGGAAACCCTACTGCGCCGATACTGGATGTCCATGCAGAGCGCACGCCAATCAGTGGCGTGTTCGGTCCTAAGTCAAGTTGTTTGGATTTATCGGTGCCCGCGCACGCTGTCACCGTCAACACGATGCCGATGTACAGGGCGAGATGCCTCAGCTTTTGACTAAAAAGAATCACTTCGCACCCTCCGTAACCGCAGCAGTTTTGACATTTGCCTGAGGATTTACACCCAATGCATTCAACTTCACGCCCACCAAGCGACGGTACTCTGACTGTTCGTCAAAGGCTTTGTACGCTTTTTCATATTCCACTTTGGCTTCCATTTTTTTGCCCTGCAAAATGTAGGCGTCGCCTTTTCTATCGTCGGCAAGCGCAGCAAATTCATCAGCCACACCCGTGCCCAAAATCTTTAACGCTTCGTCGTAAGCCTTTGAATCCATCAACACAGCAGATAGGCGCAATCTGGCGACAGACGCATACCCTTTGTCTGCGGCGTTGTCTATCAACCAAGTCAAAGTTGTTTTTGCGATGTCCACTTTGCCCGACTCATAGGTCATCTTGGCAACCAACAAACCCGCTTGTTGTGTGTAAGCAGTTTTAGCGAATCGGTCTTTCATGTCATTAAAAGCGCGTTCGGCTTTTTGCGCATCACCACCCTGTACGACCTTTTCCACTTCGTCGTACATCGCGGCTGCTTGCATTGATTGGTCGCGTTGCCAGCGGTGGTAACCGTTCCATGCGGCTACGGCGCCGAGCACAACAATCAGTGCCCAAGTGATCAGGTTTCCGTACTGTTTCCAAAAATGCTTCAGTTGGTCAAGCTGTTCTTGTTCTTCGAGGTCTAAATGATTTGCCATGTGAGTATTCAGTTAAGCCCGGGATTGTAGGCTCTTGGCCTATTGCGCAGACGGGTTCACCGCCCACGAAGTTTTAATGCGTTGGTGTGGCAGTTGCAGTGCCAAATCGACGCTGGATGTAGTCTTCGACCACTGTTTGAAAGTCGGCAGCTATGGAGTCTCCACGCAAGGTCATGCATTTTTCTCCGTCAATGAACACAGGAGCCGCAGGCGCCTCCCCTGTACCGGGCAGGCTGATGCCAATGTCAGCGTGTTTGCTTTCGCCAGGGCCGTTGACAATGCATCCCATCACCGCAACCTTGAGGTTCTCAACACCAGGAAAACTTTCACGCCACACCGGCATTTTCTCTCTCAGAAAATCGTCGATATGCTGAGTCAACTCTTGAAATGTCGTGCTGGTTGTGCGACCGCAGCCGGGGCACGCGGTGACACTGGGAACAAAATTACGCAAACCCAACGATTGGATAATTTCGGAAGCAACAACGACTTCCTGCGAGCGCGACTCACCAGGGGCTGGCGTTAGCGACACACGAATCGTATCCCCCACACCCTCTTGCAGCAGAACACCCAAGGCAACAGAAGAGGCGACAGTACCCTTGGTGCCCATGCCTGCTTCGGTAAGCCCTAAGTGCAACGGATAAGCACACCGGCGCCCCAGTTCCCGGTAGACCGCAACAAGGTCTTGCACACCGCTGACCTTGCAGGACAAAATAATCTGACTTGCATTCATGCCAATCGCTTCGGCCCGTTGGGCAGACTCTATGGCGGAAGTGATTAAGGCCTCATACATGACTGGTTTGGCACCCCAGGGCACCGCGCGGCGGCTGTTCTCATCCATCATCGACGCGAGCAGTTCCTGATCCAGGCTGCCCCAATTAACACCAATCCGAACGGGCTTGTCCCAACGCAGCGCAGCTTCAATCATTTGCGAAAATTGTTTATCGCGCTTATCTCCCTTGCCGACATTACCCGGGTTGATGCGGTACTTCGATAGCGCCTTGGCGCAATCAGGGTAGTCTGTCAACAAGCGATGACCGTTGAAGTGAAAGTCACCGATCAGTGGCACGTCGAAACCCATGCGATCCAGTTGCTCGCGCACATAGGGCACAGCTTGGGCGGCCTCAGGAGTGTTCACCGTAATGCGGACCATCTCTGATCCAGCAATCGCCAACTCCTTGACTTGAATCGCGGTTCCGATAGCATCAGCAGTGTCCGTATTGGTCATCGACTGCAGACGCACAGGCGCATCACCTCCCAGAGTGACAACACGCCCTCCCCACACTACGCGCGCTTGCAGCGACTTGCGCCGAACAGGGGTAGACAAGGCAATAGCTAAATTGGAATCCACTACTTCACCTCAAATCGCGCAACGTTGTCCTTGGAAACACCTGTCAAAGTAAAGGGTTTACCGTGAACCACCACATCAGTGGCATCCACGCGTCCAATTACAACCGACAGAGGTGTCGCGCCAGACGCACCCACAACTTCGCCATCCACAATGGTCTTGCTCAAAAGGACAATTCCTTTCGAATCGACGACCTTCACCCAAGTTGAGCCCTTCGCTTTGAAAACGACCATACCAGCCGACGATAAAACTGGTGCACTAGAGGGCCGACTGGCTGCCACCGCAGGCAGGCTGTCAGGCGCCATCGCACGACTCGCAACTGCGACCGGCCGACTTGCTGCAACGACGGGCTGGCTGGCGACAACCAATTGGGTAGGGTTTGCTGGGGTTTGCCCTGGAGGCAGAACCTCAACATTGGAAGCCACGGCAACGGGCGGCAGGGCCACCACCGCGTTCCCAGTCCCGCGCGCACTGGGCAGACTTGACGCGCTAAAAGTTGATGAGGCGACTGGCTCAGAGCTAGCTTCCACCATTTCCATCGATGGCTGCCCCATTTGCGGCTGATTAGCGGCGTCTGAAGACTTAGTCGATGGACTTGAAAGCTCGCCAGCCCAATCTGGCACCTTGATTTCCGGAAAAAAGAAGACTGCAATACCTGCCACCACAAGCCCCAAGACAACAAGGGTAGAAGGCTTGGACAGCAATGCAGGAATCGCCATTCCGGCAGCATTACTGGGCGAATGGAATGGGGCATTGATACCGCGCTCGTCGGGGTTCAACCTGGGGACAATATTTAGTGGCAGCTTGCTAAGTATGGGCGCAGGATCTATTTTTAAAGCGCGGCAAACACTGGCGGCCAATGCACGCACAAACACAGCGTCGTGCAACAAGTCCAATCGATCTGCCTCTAAAGCCTCCAGTTTCTTCACTGGGATCTTCATGGAAACCGCCAGAGCTGCAACGTGCAGTCCCGCAGCCTCTCTGGCATTGCGCATCATCGAGCCGGCTGTGATCTCACCGGGCGGCACAAACTCAGGCACCGCGCCGACTGCCCCGGAGGAACCCGCATCACTCATTAAACGCACCTCTCTCCAAAGCCAAATTTTCGCGGGACTGGGGATAGCGCTTCTTCAATTGCGCGCTCAATTGGGCCATCGCGTCACGGTTCTCCATGCGTCGCTCAACCTTTATTCCTAGCCACAAGGACTCCGCGTTTGCGAGCTCGCTGTTATTGAGCCTCCGTACATAAAACTGCGCACGGACAAACTCGCTTCGCTGGTATAGCAACTGCGACAGGTTGTACGCTGTGATGGGGTTGCCCGCATCGAGCTCGTAGGAGCGCAAGAAGCTATTCTCAGCATCGGTGGGTTGGTTAGCCTTCATCTGGCATAGGCCTTGGGCCATCCAGGTTTTTGCTCGTTCACCATAGGTTGGGTTGGCCAACGCACTGCTGAACATTTGCGTGGATTCAGCAAGACGGGATTGCTGACACAACAACCACCCATAGTTGTGCTGCACGGTAGCCGCCTTGGGGTTAATGGACAGTGCCCGACGGAAACTCTCTTCTGCCAGAGGAACGTCGTTCAACCGCATGTAAATCAAGCCGCGCAGGTTGTAGGCCTCGAACAGTGTGGGGTCTGCAGTGATGGATTGTTTGAGGTGATCCAGGGCATCCGTTGTTTGACCCTTGTCGAAGTAGGCCAAAGCCAACTCCAAGCGCAAGCGTGCACGTTTGTGGACTTCAGACTCATCCGACTCGGTCACCCGATCCGAGTTCATATTGGCACCAGCCATGTTGGCTGCACAGCCAGATAACGCCACAACGGTCGAACATGTCAAACACGACCACACAATCCATGAAAGCGCCGCGACGCCAATCCGCACCTTATCAGTCATTAATAGTGTCCTCTCTCCCCTGTGGAGACATTTCATTTTCGGGCCTGATGATGATAGTTCGCCGCTTGCCGATTCGCGTCTGAACATTTGTTCTATCTTGCACATCACCCGCTAGTTGACCACAGGCAGCATCAATATCATCGCCCCGGGTCTTGCGGACTGTTGTAACGATGCCTGCGTCACTCAAGACTTTGGAAAAAGCAAGGACCGCTTCCTGCGACGACCGGAGTAAACCAGACGCAGGGAAGGGATTGAATGGAATGAGATTGAACTTGCACCAAACACGCTCACCTGCGCCAGGACGCACTAGCATCACCAGTTCGGCAGCATGTTTGGTCGTGTCATTCACACCATCAAGCATGCAATATTCGAAAGTAATGAAATCCCTTGGCGCCACTTGCAGGTAGCGCTTGCAGGCTTCGAGCAACTCAGCGATGGGATATTTTCGGTTCAGAGGAACCAAGTCGTCGCGCAAGGCGTCATTGGGTGCATGCAACGAGACTGCCAGCGCAACCGGGCAGTCCTTGCCCAACCTGTCCATCATGGGTACTACGCCCGACGTTGACACCGTCACACGGCGTCGCGACAGACCATAGGCATGATCATCAAGCATGACCCGCAGAGCCGGAACCAGCGCCGAATAGTTTTGCAGAGGCTCACCCATGCCCATCATCACAACGTTGGAGATAACGCGCTCGTCCTTCTTCAAATGTTGACGCAAAAAATGCTCGGCAAACCAAAGCTGCGAGACAATCTCGCCAACCGTCAAATTTCGGCTAAACCCTTGGTGTCCCGTAGAGCAAAACCGACAGGCGACTGCACAGCCCGCCTGCGACGAAACACAGAGCGTGCCGCGATCATCTTCGGGGATAAATACAGTTTCGATTGCATTGCCACCGCCAACATCAAATAGCCATTTGATGGTCCCGTCCGCAGAAATGTGTTGCGACAGCACCGGAAGTGCCTGGACATGTGCAGTAGTTTTGAGCTTCTCGCGCAAAGACTTGGCGAGGTCGCTCATATCCTCAAACTGAGAGGCTCCTTTTTGGTGAATCCAACGAAAAAGCTGGGTAGCGCGGAAGCGTTTTTCCCCAAGCCGCTCGCAAAAGGCGGCCAATCCGTCCAGATCGTAATCAAGCAGGTTGGCCGTCATTGCATAACTTAGCGGGAGAAGACGTTCAAGCCAGCGAAGAAGAACGCAATTTCGACGGCGGCTGTATCAGCTGCGTCGGAACCGTGCACTGCGTTGGCATCAATGCTGTCAGCGAAGTCGGCGCGAATAGTACCGGGAGCAGCCTTCTTTGGATCGGTTGCGCCCATCAGGTCGCGGTGCTTCAGAATGGCATTTTCACCTTCAAGTGCCTGGATCATCACCGGACCGGAGATCATGAAGTCCACCAAGTCTTTGAAGAAAGGACGTGCTTTATGCACCGCGTAGAAAGCTTCTGCTTCCCCGCGTGACAAATGGGCCATGCGCGCCGCGACCACCTTGAGGCCAGCAGCTTCAAAACGTGCGTAGATTTGACCGATGACGTTCTTGGCGACGGCGTCAGGCTTGATGATGGAGAGAGTGCGTTCGATTGTCATAATATTTCCTGAACTGATTAAGTAATCTGTCTTATTGCTCCAAAGTGGGGCAAAGCCTATAATTTTAGCATTGGCCGCCTATCGACTACGGCCCTTGCGACGCTGGCCACCAGGACCACCGGATGGCCTTTGTCCTGCATCTTGGCGCTGACGCGTAAAGCTGTCCGCGCCGATGTAGCCAAAAGCAGTTTTCATAGGGTCGGGCTGGGCCGCTCCCCCACGACCGTCCCTGGGCGCGTCAAAACGGTTGCCGTCTGACCGACCGCCGCCCTTGGCGCCAGGCTGGCCATTTCTACCTTTGAACCCGCTTTGGGTAGGGTTTGGCTGACCGCCGACGTTTGCACCCCGGGGACCACCAGTACGACCACCGCGGCGTTGACCATTGCCTTGCGGGCCACGGCCAGAGTTGCCCCGTGGAGCACCCTCCTCCCGCACTCCCTCAACAGGAGCACGAACACCGCCCGCGGCCTGCACCAATGATCGAATGTCAGCCTCATCTAACTCCATCCACGCGCCACGCTTCAGCCCGCGGGGCAACACCATGGCGCCATAGCGAATACGGATCAATCTGCTCACCGCATGGCCCACCGCCTCCAGCATGCGGCGTACCTCGCGGTTGCGACCCTCGGAAATCGTCACGCGGTACCAGCAATTGGAACCTTCGCCGCCGCCATCTTCAATCGATCCAAACTGCGCCATACCGTCGTCCAGCTTGACGCCTTCGAGCAACATTTTTTTCTCTTCCTTGTTCAAGGAACCCAGCACCCGCACAGCATATTCGCGCTCCAGCCCAAACCTGGGGTGCATTAAATTGTTGGCCAATTCGCCTGAACTGGTGAACAACAACAACCCCTCGGTATTCAAATCCAGCCGACCGACGGACTGCCATTTGCCTTGGTGCAGTTTCGGCAGACGGCGAAACACTGTGGGGCGGTTTTGCGGATCGTCGTGGGTTACCACTTCGCCCACCGGCTTATGGTACGCAATCACGCGAGCAGGCGATGGATCAATACGAAAGCGAATCGGTTTGCCATTAACCTTGATGTTGTCGCCGAACTGGATGCGCTGACCAATGTGCGCAGGCTCGTTGTTGACGGAAATGCGCCCCTCCATGATGAGTTGCTCCATCTCTAGGCGAGAACCCATTCCCGCCTGGGCCAGAACCTTGTGCAGCTTGGGCGTTTCAGCCATAGGTGGGAGTACACGTTTAGGTGGTGATAGCTCCACCAACTCCTCATCCGCATCAAACTGGCCGGAAATAACGTCGCTAAAACGGTTGTCGAAAGCAGTTTTTGCAAGCGCCGCAGATGCAATAGACGCATCCGCTTCCAATGGCCGAGAGTCAGATAGCTCAGCCGGAGCAGCAGTTGCAGTTGCTTCGCCGGGCTCCATGCTGGACGCTTCACCGACGACGATGACAACCGGCAAACCATCTTCGGGCTTTGGCTGTTCGGGCGTGTTTTCGTTCATTCTGAGAATCCATTCAAAGGTGGGGGCGCTTCTGAATCAACAGCTTCCAGCGGCATATCCAATTGCAAATCTTCATTACCCATTACAGGCTCTTCGACCGCTGGCATGGGGGCAGTCTCTCTAACCGACTCAACCAGCGCTCCAAAAACACCATCCTGTTTGGCCACACTCTCCAACAACGGCAACTGATCCAGCGACTTCAGCCCCAGGTCATCCAAAAACTGTCGGGTCGTCGCATACAGCGCCGGGCGCCCTGCAGCCTCCCGGTGGCCTATGATTTCGACCCAACCCCGGTCTTCGAGTTGCTTGATCAACAACGAGCTGATGGTCACACCGCGAATGTCTTCCATATCGCCCCGCGTCACAGGTTGGCGGTAGGCAATGATGGCCAGTGTTTCCAAAGTAGCCCGCGTGTAACGCGGCGGCTTTTCAGGATGCAACCTGTCCAGGTACTGACGCATATCGGGTCGGCTTTGAAAGCGCCACCCTGAAGCAATATTGACCAGCTCAATGCCCTTGCCAGACCAATCATTGCCCAACTCGTCGAGCAAATTTTTAATCGTGTCCGCCCCCAAAGACTCACTGAAGAGCGAACGCATGTCGCGCAACGGCAAAGGTTGCTGTGAGCAAATCAACGCGGTCTCCAAGACCCGTTTTGCGTCTGCCATGTTCATAGTCAGGCTTTATCGGAAACGCCACCGTCACGGTGACCAATCAATGAGATTCCAAAGGGACGGCAGCAGATGTGAAGAATTCACCGTGCCTGGCCTCGGAAATGTTCCGCGGCGCTTACAGGTTTTCGACCCGTACGTCGGGATTGTAACGCAGGCCCCAAGCACAGAGAAGGGCCTGGAAGTCTTCCGGTGGCGGCACTTCAAAGACCATGGGTTGAGCCGTCACAGGGTGTGCAAATGCCAAGCGAACTGCGTGCAAGGCCTGTCGCTGCATACCGGCCACACAAGTTCCGCCGTACACCACATCGGCAACCAAAGGGTGGCCCAAACAGGCCATATGTACCCGAATCTGGTGGGTGCGGCCGGTATGCAAAATGCAACGTACAAAGCACCCGCTATCCGCGTTATCAAGGTACACCACATCCGTCTTGGCCGTTTTACCGGATTGGCTCTCCAAATCGACGACGGCCATGCGCAAGCGGTTGCGGGGGTCACGTCCAATTGCCACTTCGACCGTTTGGGTCGCCGGGCCGGACCACGGCCGGTGGGCGATGGCGAGGTACTGACGGCTCACATGCCGTGCCGCAATGGACTGCACCAGAGCATCCATCACCGCACGGCTACGCGCCACAACCATCAACCCACTGGTATCTTTGTCCAGGCGGTGAACGATTCCGGCCCTGGGCACTACGGAAATAGCTGGGTCATGCGCCAACAGGCCATTCAGCAGCGTGCCGCTCCAGTTACCAGGTGCCGGGTGCACCACCAAGCCCGCAGGCTTATTGATGACCAAAATGTGGGCATCTTGAAACACCACCTCCAACTGCATGACCTGGGGCGTAAAAGCCTGGCTCTGCGGCGTAGGTCGCAATTCAATGACCAGCGCGTCGCCCGCCTTTACCTTGATGGAGGCCTTTTGCGCGGTTTGTGCATTCACGGTGACCAGCCCAGCCTCAATCAGCTGCTGCAGATAACTTCTGGAAAATTCGGGCGCAGCATCGACCAAGGCCCGGTCCAACCGGACCCCATGCTGCGCAGCCGAGACGCGCAACTTGCGCCATTCGACCTCGGCTGTGGCATCCTCCACCTCTTCCGAGTCAACCACGGTTGCGTCGCTCGATATAATTCGTATGCTTTGTTTCAAGAAAGTTTCCCAACATGCTTCGTGTCAAATTATCGGTCGTTTGCGTTTCATTGCTGGCGACCGTCGCATTCTTGACTGCCGGTTGCTCCAGCGCACCGGTGGACAAGACTGCCGCGATGAGCCCAACCAAGATCTACGCGGAGGCCAAGGACGAGATGGCAGCGGGCCAGTGGGAGCGTGCCATACCGCTGCTGGAGAAGCTTGAATCGCGTGCCGCCGGTACGCCACTAGCGCAGCAGGCCCAGTTGGACAAGGCCTACGCACAGTACAAATCTGCAGACACGGCGCAGGCCCTGGCAACGCTGGATCGCTTCATGAAGCTGCACCCGGTCAGTCCGGCTCTGGATTACGCTATTTACCTCAAAGGCGTGATCAACTTCAATGATGACTTGGGCCTGTTTGCCAAATTTACACGCCAGGATTTGACGGAGCGCGACCAAAAAGCTTCCAAAGAATCGTTTGAAGCCTTCAAGGAACTGGTCGACCGTTTCCCCGATTCCCGCTACGCCAACGATGCGCGCCAACGGATGAATTACATCGTGAGCTCCTTGGCGCAGTATGAAGTGCATGTCGCCCGCTACTACTTCAAACGTGGCGCCTACTTGGCGGCCGTGAACCGGGCGCAAGTGGCGGTGTCAGATTATCGCCAAGTGGATGCCATTGAAGAAGCCCTCTACATCATGTACCGCTCGTACGAAGCATTGGGTATGACCCAACTGCGCGACGACACCAAGCGCGTGCTGGAGAAAAATTATCCCCAATCCGACTTCCTGGTCCATGGCTCGCGCGCCATCAACGACCCGTGGTGGAAGGTCTGGTAAGCTCACTTAGCGCCTGCGCGAACTGGTCCTGGGTCGTGATCCGCTGCATGGCCGGTAGCGCAGCCAAAATACGGCGCCCGTAACCCATCTGGGTCAAACGCACGTCACATACGACGAGAATTCCGCGGTCTGTCTCACGTCGAATCAGGCGCCCTGCCCCCTGCTTCAAGGCAATGGCAGCCTGCGGCACGTGGTAGTGGTGAAACGGATTGCTACCACTGGCTTCCAATTGGCGTGCCCGCGCTTCCACCACAGGGTCACCAGGCGGTGAGAAGGGTAGTTTGTCAACGACGACCAATTGCAAAGCGTCGCCCGGCACGTCAATCCCCTCCCAGAACGACGCTGAACCGACCAGGATGCAGCCGTTGTTCCCAGCCACAGCGCCTTGGATAAAGCGCTCCGTGAGTTCGCGCTTGGAAGACTCTCCCTGCAGCAACACGTCAACAAACGAGTGCGTGTCAAAATGCTCGCGCAGGGCTGCGGCAATCTCGCGCATGGCCCGCAGCGTGGTTGTCAACACCAAGGTCCGTCCGCCCAAGACCGCCGCACCTTGGGCTACCACTTGTGCCACGGCTGCACTGTGCCCCGCATCACTGGGCTTGGGCATATGCGACGGGATGTACAAGGCGGCCTGTGCCAAGTAGTCAAACGGGCTTTGCACTTGCAGCACCTGCGCGCCCTGCAAACCACACGACTCGACAAAATGCGCCATGGTCGCGTCGTGCCCTAGCGTGGCCGATGTAAAAATCCACGAGCTGCGGCTACCAGCGCTGGAACTGGGCTCGATGACGCGTGAACGCATGGCATCTGCAATATCCAGCGGTGACTGAACCAGACGGACTTGGGTGGCGCCGACCTCCAACCAGCGAATGGCGCCGGGTTGCACCGCATGCGAAAAAATATCGAGTTCGGCCATCAAGCGTGAAGCGCGTTCGTGCAGACCTTTGAGTTCAGAGGACAACTCTTCCAAGCTGCGCAGCACCACGTCCGTCTGCTGCAGTGCTGTGTGTAAGGCCGCCACCACGTTCTGCCAATCCTGTACGGCTATGCCGGACGGCTGCTCTTGTTGCCAGGCAATGCGCCCCGAAGGTTGGCCGCCGCCACACAACGTGCGCACTGCCATAACACTCCGGGCAAGTTCGGCCAGCATGTCCGACCAACCGGCATGGGCCAAAAGCATTTTTTGCCCCTCTTGCGCCAAGTCTCGTCCAAAATTGTCCAACTGGTGCGTCGTGAGTTGGCGACCCAAAAACTGGACACCGATTTCATTGAGCTGGTGCGCTTCATCAAAGACTACAGAATGTACCGTCGGTAACAACTCCGCTACACCCGATTCACGAATATTGAGGTCCGCAAAGAAGAGGTGGTGGTTGATGACGACTACGTCCGCCGCCATGGCCTCTCGCCGGGCCAGGTTGACGTGGCAGTTTTGGATCTGCGGGCAGCGCGCTCCAAGACAGTTGTCGCGCGTAGAAGTGACCAATGGAATTACGGGCGAACGTTCGTCCAGTTGCGTCAACTCTGCCAAATCCCCCGCGTGCGTCGCCTGGGCCCATATCTCAACTCGGGCCAGTTCCCGTTGTACTGCTACTTTGTGGGCTAGTTCGTCGTGCCGGGCTTCGTTTAGGCGGTGCATGCACAAATAGCTGCTGCGCCCTTTGAGCAGTGCAGTGCGCACCGGCATGCCCAGCGCTTTCACCAAACGAGGAATGTCCCGGCCAAAGAGCTGGTCTTGCAAGGTTTTAGTCGCGGTGGATAGCAGGGTGCGCTCTCCACTTAGCAAGGCCGGCACTAGATACGCAAACGTCTTGCCAACGCCCGTACCAGCCTCGACGACCAGCACGCCACCCGTCTCCATAGTCGCAGCCACTGCCTGGGCCATCACTGTTTGCCCGCTGCGGGGGTTGAACTCGTCTACACAATGCGCCAAAGCGCCATCGGGGTCAAAGGCACGCGCCACCAGATCCTGCAGGCCCATGTTTTAGGCCGGCTCGTTGGGCTCTAATTCGCGCTCCACTTGGGCAATCTCGTCCCGCAGCAATAAACGACGTTTTTTTAGACGTCGCATCATCAGCTCGTCAACCGGTGAGTCGGTGGCTGCGCGGTCGATCAGGGCATTCAGATCGGCGTGTTCTATGCGCAACTCAATCAAATGGCGTTCGGGCGAGTGGAGATTTGTTACCAAGGGCAATGGGAGTAAGTACGGGTTTAAACTACAGGACCAGTTGTCGTGCTGGCTCGATAATACGACCTTACTGTCCTTTTGAAGAAAGTATTGCTCACAAGCAACTCAACATGGCCACAGGTTACCGACTCACTGCTTCCACAGGCATCCACAAAGGCGACCGCGAGTACCAGCAAGACCAGATCGCGTTACTGAAACACCCTCGCGTCAACGGCTGCATTCTGGCAATCGTGGCCGATGGCATGGGCGGACGCAGCGGCGGCAGAAAAGCGTCGGATCAAGTCATGATGACCTCCAAACAGCTGTTTGAGCGTTACGACCCTGACACCGATGACGCCTCGTCCATCTTGGCGCAGGTGATACAGGAGGCGCATGTGGTCATCAAGCTGACCGCTATTTCATCCGAAGAAGAGCCGCACAGCACGCTGGCCGCATTTTTGATCAATGCCGGTGGCGACTGTCACTGGGCCCACACCGGCGACTCCCGCATTTACCACTTCCACGGCAATCGCTTCGTCAAGCGCACCATGGACCACTCTTACGTGCAGGCCTTGGTCAACCGCGGCGAGATTACCGAAGAGCAAGCTGCAGTGCACCCGCAGTCCAATATTCTGATGGGATGTCTGGGCACTGAGAACGATCCGCCGGTCGACTTCCACTTCATCCCGCAACTGCGCCCTGGCGATGTGCTCATGGCCTGCAGTGACGGCGTCTGGCATTACTTCAACACCGGTGAATTGGGTTCTGTGCTATCCACGCTGAGTGCGCGCGAAGCCACAGAGTTTCTGATCGAAAAAGCCCGCTCACGCGGACGGGGTGTGGGTGACAATTTGTCGATCGTGGTCGTCAAGCTGGAGCCTCTGACGCCTTAGTTTCGTCGCCTTCGTATGCGCTAGTGCGCACGCCACACTGTCCCGCGCCGCAGGGTTTGACTTTTAAGGCGTTACCGGTAGCGGTGGGCCACCGGTGCCATGTTCCAGCAACCGCTTGTCACGCTCCTGGCGTCGTTTTTCCAGCGCTTTAAGTTTGTCCTGGTAGGCCGTATGGTTTTTCTCCACCGTTGCGGCGTCCAGCGCAGATGTTGATTTCGGGGTCGACGACTTGCCAGGCTTGGCTTGGTTTTGGTGATTGAGCACTTTCGCGTCCAGGTTCTTCTGCCGCTCTTCCACGGTTGTTTTCTCATCACCCGCCTGCCTGTCAAGCGCACGCTGCGCGCTTTCTGCGTCTTTGGTTTGCGTCTCTTGCGCTTGCTCCGCCACCGTTCGCCGTCGTTCAGTCTCATTGAGCCTGACTTCCTGGCGCTTCAAGTCAGCCTGCATCTGGCGCCTGCGGGTACCCACCTTGTTTTGACAATCGATAACAGCAAATCTGGACAGGCACGCTGCGTCTTCGGCATCCAGTTCAGCCGACTTCTGCTGACGAATTGCGTCTATACGCACGCGCTCAGCTACTGCGCTCCCATCCGCCGGCGTCTGGCCGACGTCGCCCTGGCCCCATGCGGAGGCGCTCCATGCCAGCAGCAACAACGCGGCGATTCGCAGCCTGATCATCAGGTTAGCCCTGTATCCACCACGCGACGCTCCAGCGACAAATACTCTGACGTCTGCATCTCGCTCAAGCGCGACACAGTGCGTGGGAATTCATGCGCCATTGGGCCATCGGTGTATAAATCCATGGGCGGTACCTCGGCCGACACCACCAACTTGACGCGGCGGTCATACAACACATCAATCAGCCAGGTAAAGCGCCGCGCCTCCGATGCCATACGCAATGGCATGTGCGGTATATCACTCAGAAATACGGTGTGGAACTGCGTCGCGATTTCCAGATAGTCGTTCTGCGAGCGTGGCCCGCCGCACAACGACTTGAAATCAAACCAGACCACACCTCCCGCCTTGCGCCGCACCCAGATCTTTCGCGATTCGATATTCAGCACCGGCTCTTCATCCTGGGTTTCTACCAACGCGTTGAAGGCCTGTTCCATCTCCGCGTCTGCAGCCGGGCCGTTGGGCACGTGGTACAGCGTCAGCGCCTCCATCGTGCGGCGACGGTAGTCGGTGCCGTTGTCAACACTGATCACTTCCAGCTTGTCATTGAGCAAGGCGATAGCCGGTAATATGCGGTCGCGGTGCAGCCCACCAGGGTAAAGGTCGTCTGGCTTGAAGTTCGATGTCGTCACAAGACCCACGCCATTTTCGAACAGGGCCGACAGCAGCCGGTGCAAGATCAACGCGTCGGTGATGTCGGCCACATGGAACTCGTCAAAACAGATCAGCCGAAAACGCTTGGCAATGCGCTTGCCCAGTTCGTCCAAGGGGTTCACTGTGCCCTGCAACTCTGCAAGCTCGCGGTGCACTTCGCGCATGAACTCGTGGAAGTGCAGACGCGTCTTGCGCTTGAGTGGCACGGCGTTGAAGAAGCAATCCATCAAAAAGCTTTTTCCCCGCCCCACCCCTCCGTGCATGTACACGCCACGCGGGATGTCGGGCCGGTTGATGAGCTTTTTGAAGGCGTTGGAGCGTTGCTCTTTGAACTCCGCCCACTCTTGCGCGCAACGCTCCAGAGCGTCTACGGCGCGCAGTTGCGCCGGGTCGGCCGTGTAGCCCCGGGTGGCCAGCTCGGCTTCGTAGGTTTGTTTGACGTTCAAAACAACAGATCTCTGATTGCTACCAATTTAATAGCTGCCAACGCATATTCCACGAGGGCTAGCGACCAATTCGCTTAACGGGGTCCCGCAAAGCGGCGGCGCGTGGAAACCATTTCAATCACGTGGCAATCAGAAATTCAGAGTGCGCTTGTCCACCGCCAGCGCGGCTTCCTTGGTTGCCTCGCTCAAAGAAGGATGGGCGTGGCAGATGCGGGCGATGTCTTCGGCGCTGGCTTTGAATTCCATGGCAACTACGGCCTCAGAAATCAACTCACTGGCCTGCGGACCAACGATGTGAACACCCAAAATTTCGTCGGTCGTAGCATCTGCCAGGAACTTGACGAAACCGGTGGTGTCGCCCAGCGCACGGGCCCGGCCATTCGCCAGGAATGGGAAGGAGCCCGCCTTGTAGGCACGGCCGCTGGCCTTGAGCTGCTGCTCGGTCTGGCCGACCCAGGCAATTTCGGGGCTGGTGTAGATGACCCATGGCACGGTGTTGAAGTTGACGTGGCCATGTTGGCCCGCAATGCGCTCGGCCACGGCAACGCCCTCTTCCTCCGCCTTGTGCGCCAGCATCGGGCCGCGCACCACATCGCCAATCGCCCACACATTCGGCAGGCTGGTCTTGCAATCGTCGTCCACGACGATGGCGCCGCGCTCGTCCAGCTTCATGCCAACCGCCTCCGCACCCAGGCCGATGGTGTTGGGCACACGGCCGATGGAGACGATAAGCTTGTCCACGTCCAGCGTCTGCGCCTCGCCCTTCGCGTTGGTGTAGGCGATGGACAAGCCCTTCTTGTTCGACGTGATCTCGCCGACCTTCACGCCCAGCTCTATCTTCAGGCCCTGCTTGGTGAACGCCTTGAAGGCTTCCTTGGCGACCTGTTCGTCGACGGCACCCAGGAAGGTCGGCAAACCTTCCAGAATCGTCACGTCGGAGCCCAAGCGGCGCCATACCGAGCCCATTTCCAGGCCGATGACACCCGAGCCGATCAGACCCAGCTTCTTGGGCACAGCGCCCACGCGCAAAGCGCCATCGTTGGACAAAATGCGTTCTTCGTCGAAGTGCGCGCCCGGCAGCGCACGGGCATTGGACCCGGTGGCCACGATGATGTGTTTACCCAGCAGCGATTCTTCGGTTGCACCAGCCACGTTGATGACGTAACCATCGGCGCCAGCGCTTACAAATGCGCCACGGCCGTGGAAGAACGTAATCTTGTTCTTCTTAAACAGGTACTGAATACCGTCGTTATTCTGCTTGACGACCATGTCCTTGCGGGCCAGCATCTTGCCCACATCCATGGAGACGTTGGAAGCCGAAATGCCGTGCTCTGCAAAGTGGTGGTTGGCGTGGTCAAAGTGCTCGGACGACTGCAACAGCGCCTTGGACGGGATGCATCCCACATTGGTACACGTCCCGCCCAACGCCGGACCGCCCTTGCTATTCTTCCACTCGTCGATACAGGCCACGTTGAAGCCCAGTTGGGCCGCGCGGATGGCCGCAATATAGCCACCAGGACCGCCGCCGATGACGATCACATCAAATTGTTTGCTCATGTTTGTGTCCTCAAATATCAAACAACAAACGCGCTGGATCCTCCAGCGCATCCTTCATGGCCACCAGGCCTAACACGGCCTCGCGGCCGTCGATGATGCGGTGGTCATAGGACATGGCGAAGTAGTTCATGGGGCGTACCACCACCACACCGTTTTCCACCATGGCGCGGTCCTTCGTGGCGTGCACGCCCAGGATGGCCGACTGTGGCGGGTTGATGATGGGCGTGGACATCATGGAGCCGAAGGTGCCGCCATTGGAGATGGAGAAGGTGCCACCGGTCATCTCTTCGATACCCAGCTTGCCGTCCTTGGCCTTTTGGCCGTATTCGGCAATCTTCTTTTCGATGTCGGCAAAGCTCATCTGGTCGGCATTGCGCAAAATCGGCACCACCAGACCACGGGGCGAACCCACCGCGATACCGATGTCAAAGTAGCCGTGGTAAACGATGTCGTTACCGTCGACCGAGGCGTTCAGCACCGGGAATTTCTTCAGCGCGTGTACGGCCGCCTTGACGAAGAAACTCATGAAGCCGAGCTTGACGCCGTGTTCCTTCTCAAAACGCTCCTGCATGCGCTTGCGCATGTCCATGACCGGGGCCATGTTGATTTCGTTGAAGGTCGTCAAGATCGCATTGGTGGACTGCGATTGCAGCAGACGCTCGGCCACACGGGCGCGCAGGCGGCTCATGGGCACCCGCTGCTCGGGGCGGTCGCCGAAATCGGTCGATGGTGCAGCAACCTGTGGCAACAATGCGGCCTTAGCCCCCGTGGGGATTGCGACCGCAGCTACTGTTTTAGGAGCAGCAGCGGGAGCGGATGTAGCACCGGCGGCCACCGCACCCAGCACATCACCCTTGGTGACACGGCCATCTTTGCCAGTGCCTGCCACAGAGCCGACCGACAGGTTGTTGTCCGCCAATAGCTTCGCAGCAGCTGGCATGGCCACATCGGCCTTGGAGTTGTTTGCAGCAGAAGCAGCTGGCGCCGCTGGAGCCGAGGCTACGGGAGCGGTGGCTGCCGCAGCGGGAGCGGCAACCGCTCCAGCCGTAGCTGTGGTGTCGATGCGGGCGATCAATTGCTCGGCAGCAACGGTCGCGCCGTTCGGTTGAACCAGTTCCACGATCACGCCGGCGCTGGGAGCAGGCACTTCGAGCACCACCTTGTCAGTTTCCACCTCGATCAGGATCTCGTCGACAAGGACCGCATCACCAACCTTCTTCTTCCATTGCAGCAGCGTGGCTTCGGCCACGGACTCAGACAGCTGAGGTACTTTTACTTCTACGATTGCCATGTTGTTCTTTCCGTTTTATGTATTGATTGCATTGACGTGCTGTCGCGTTACTTGGTCAAAATAAAGCCCTTGAGCTTGCCAAACGCGCCCTCAACCAAAGCCTTTTGCTGTTCCTGGTGCAGGTGGGAATAGCCCACTGCCGGGGAAGCCGATGCCGCGCGACCGGAGTAGCCCAGACGCTGGCCATCCATCATGTTTTCGTGGATGTTGTGCTGGATGAAGAACCATGCGCCCTGGTTCTGTGGCTCGTCTTGGCACCACACGATGTCGGTGGCATGGGGGTACTTCTTCAGTTCCGCCGCGAAGGCCTTGTGCGGAAACGGATACAGCTGCTCCACCAGCACGATGGCGGTGTCGTTCTGCTTCTTCGCATCGCGACGCTTGCGCAGGTCGTAGGCCACCTTGCCCGAGCAGGCGATCACCCGCTTGAC
>NZ_JANXUQ010000238.1 GCF_025356155.1 Rhodoferax sp.
TTGGGCAGCATGCGCACGTCAAACACATAGTCGGCATCGGTTGGGACACCGCGCTTGAACGCAAACGATTCAAACACCAGCGTCAGTTGCCCGCTGGGTGCTGAAATCAACGCTTTCACATAGCCCTGCAACTGGGCGGCGCGGATGATGCTGGAGTCAATGACATGGGCCTGCTCGCGCAGTGCTGCCAGCAGCTTGCGCTCCAGCTCGATGGCCTCTACCAGCGCACGGCGTGCGTCCTGCGCGCGGTTGCCGGGGTCTGGTTGTGATAGAGGGTGCTTGCGCCGACTCTCTGAGTAGCGGCGTACCAGGGTCTCGGTGTCGGAGTCCAGAAACAAAGACTTCACATCCATACCGCGGCTGCGCAGGGTTTCCAGCTGGTGCGGCACCAAGGGCAGCGAGGTTGCGCTGCGCACGTCCATCGCAATGGCCACGCGGTTGGCCTGGTGTTTTTGCTCCAGTTCTACAAAAGACAACAGCAGTTCGGGCGGCAGGTTATCTACGCAATAGAAACCAGCGTCTTCCAGCGCGTGCAGTGCAACCGACTTGCCGGAGCCCGACATCCCGGTGATCAGCACCAGTTCCATCGCCCGCCCGCTGTTGTTCTCGTCGTGCATGGGATCAGGTGCCTGACTGCAGCATTTCCTTGGCGTGTGCCAAGGTGGTGCTGGAGAGTTTTTCGCCGCCCAGCATGCGGGCGATTTCTGCGACGCGCTGCTCGCCCAATACGGCGCGTACCGTGCTCAGCGTGACCTTGCCGCTCATCTGTTTGGCCACGACCAGGTGGTGGTCTGCAGTCGACGCCACCTGGGGTAAATGGGTGACAGCCAGCACCTGGCGGTCCGCACCCAACTGGCGCATCAGGCGGCCCACGGTCTCGGCAACCGCACCGCCCACACCCGAATCCACTTCGTCAAATATCAGGGTCTGCGCCGTGCCCAGCTGGCTCGTGGTCACCGCAATGGCCAGCGCCATACGCGACAACTCGCCACCGGACGCCACTTTGCCCACCGGCCGCGGTGTGCTGCCCGCGTGGCCAGCCGCCAGGAAACTCACTTCTTCCAGGCCGCTTTGCATGGGTTGGGCACTGGCTTCCAGTTGAACTTCGAACCGGCCACCTTGCATGCCCAGACCCTGCATGGCCTGGGTGATGGACTGGGCCAACAGCGGGGCGGTCTTGGTCCGTGCCTTGGACAACGTCTTTGCCTCCGCCAGGTAAGCTGCGTGCGCCTTCTTCTCGGCGTTTTGCAGTCCATCCAGATCCGCTGCCGCATCCAGCGCCTTCAACTCAGAGCGCCATGCGGCCAACAGCGCGGGCAATTCGTCGGGCGCACGTTTATAGCGTCGGGCCAACGACACCCATAGCGACAAGCGCTCGTCCAGCTCGGCCAGGCGTTGCGGGTCCAGCTCGGTATGGCGCAGGTAGCCCCGCAAAGTACGCACGGTGTCCTCCACCTGCGCCAGGCTGGACGCAAGCACTTCGACCGGGCCGGCGAAATCTTTTTCCAGATGGGCCTGGCTTTGCAGTTGTTGCAAGGCATTGTTCAGCAGGCTGAGTGCGTTGCTCTCGTCATCTTCCAGCAATTGCAATGCGCCTTGCGCGGCATCCAGTAAGGCCTGGCCATTGGACAGGCGGCTGTGGCTGCTTTGCAGCTCATCCCATTCATCGGCCTGTGGGTTGAGCTTTTCGACCTCTCCAATTTGCCAGGCGAGGCGCTCGCGCTCGCGCTGCAAAGAGTCCTGTGCGGCAACAGCCTGGGTCAGCGCGCTTTGTGCCTGGCGCCAGTCTTGCCACAGTACGCCCAGCGTGGCGGTGTTGACCTTGGCATAGGCGTCCAGCAGCCCGCGCACCGCGTCCGGGCGGGTCAGGCTTTGCCAGGCGTGTTGACCGTGGATGTCCAGCAGTTGCTCACCCACGGTACGCAGTTGCTGGGCGGTGGCGGGGCTGCCGTTGATCCAGGCGCGGCTTTTGCCTGCGGTGTCCACGGTACGGCGTAGCAGTAGTGTGTCGCCGTCATTGTCAAAGCCGGCCTCTTGCAATGTGTCGCGCACGCTGGCAGGCGTGTCAAATTCTGCGCTGACATCGGTGCGGCTCGCGCCTTCGCGGATGACGCCGGTGTCGGCCCGCGCACCCGTCACCAACTGCAGCGCATCGATCAAGATCGACTTGCCGGCGCCGGTTTCACCGGTCAACACCGTGAAGCCGCTGTCCAGGTCTAACTCCAATTCACTGACGATAACGAAATCGCGCAGAACGATGCGTTTAAGGGCCATCAGGCAACTCCCTCGTTCCAATGTAGTTTTTGCCGCAGGGTGTCGAAGTAGGTCCAGCCCTTGGGGTGCAAGAAGCGCACCTGGTACTGGGACCGGGTCACCACAATGCGGTCGCCGTGCATCAGCGATGCCAGCGATTGCATATCAAAATTGGCGCTGGCGTCACGCCCCGCCACCAGTTCAATCACCACTTCCGACACATTCGCCAACACGATGGGGCGGTTGGACAAGGTGTGCGGCGCAATGGGTACCAGCACCCAACCAGGGATAGACGGGTGTATCAGCGGCCCGCCCGCCGACAGGGAGTAAGCCGTAGCCCCGGTGGGCGTGGCGATGATCAAGCCGTCGGCCCGCTGGTTGGCCACAAAGGTGCCATCCACCTCCACCCGTAGTTCCACCATGCCAGCCGTGGCGCCCCGGTTGACCACCACATCATTCATGGCCAGCGCCGTGAACACACAATGCCCCCCGCGCATGACCCGCGCCTGCATCAGGCTGCGGTGGTCTTCCTCATACAGCCCGGCCAGCATAGGCTGCAGGGTCGCTTCGAAATTGTCCAGCGGAATGTCGGTAATAAAGCCCAGGCGCCCCTGGTTGATACCAATCAGCGGCACGCCGTACTGCGCCATCTGGCGGCTGATGCCCAACATGGTGCCGTCACCCCCCACCACCACGCAGACATCGCAGGCGGCGCCAATGCCCGCCACGTCCATGGTGGCGTAGTTGCCCAGGCCCATATTGGCGGCGGTATCGGCTTCCACCACCACCTCGCAACCCTGGTCCATCAGGAAGTGCGCAATGCGCTCCAGCGCCTGTCGCGAAGAGGCACCCGTTGCCCCGTTGGACATGGCGTGGTATTTGCCAATCAGGGCAACCTGGCGGAATTGGGACTTCATTCGCAAATTACATCACTAAAATGTGTCGATGCTCGATGATCGTTCCAAGTTGTTGCTGAAAGCTCTGGTTGAGCGCTACATAGCCGATGGTCAGCCCATAGGTAGCCGCACCTTGTCTCGGGCCTCTGGTCTGGAGCTGTCACCGGCGACCATCCGCAACGTGATGTCTGACCTGGAAGAGCTGGGCCTGATCGTCAGCCCGCATACGTCGGCCGGGCGCATACCCACCGCACGCGGCTACCGCCTGTTTGTCGACACCATGCTCACCGTGCAGCCCGGCCAATACGGCTCGCACATCCTGGCGCCCGACCAGCCGCAGAAGGTGATCTCCAACGCTGCAAATCTGCTGTCCAATCTGTCGCAGTTCGTGGGTGTGGTGATTGCTCCGCGGCGGTCCTCGGTTTTTCGCCATATCGAATTTCTGCGCCTTTCCGAGCGGCGACTGTTGGTCATCATCGTGTCGCCCGACGGTGACGTGCAAAACCGCGTCATCTTCACCGAGCAAGACTACTCGCAGGCGCAACTGGTAGAAGCGGCCAATTTCTTGAACAGCCAGTACGTGGGGCTGGACATGGAGCATGTGCGCGAGCGACTGAAAAGCGAGGTCGAATCGCTGCGTACCGAAATCGCCGCGCTGATGCAGGCTGCGGTGACAGTCAGCTCCGAAGCCATCAGCGAGACCCAGGATGAAGTCATCATCTCCGGCGAGCGCAATCTGCTGGCGGTGTCTGATTTTTCCAGCGACATGAGTCATTTGCGCCGCGCCTTTGATCTGTTTGAGCAAAAAACCCAGCTGATGCGCCTGAT
>NZ_JANXUQ010000246.1 GCF_025356155.1 Rhodoferax sp.
CCAAGATAGTGCAGGCCAAGCGCGACATCGATGCGGGTTTGGTAGACACCGATATGCGCGCCACACCCGGGTTGGACGCAGACCTGCGCAAGAAGATGGTGCCTGGCCCAGGTGGCAAGCCGCCGCCAAGCGGACACTAAGAACCACGGTAGGTGCTGCCTTTGCGAAATATCGCAGCTTACGCTTTTCTGAACCACAAGACCCCCCAGCGCCCAAACTCTTCAGGGTACAACGAATATCGCCAGCTATTGGTTCCAAACCCGCTCAACCAGCTTGCCAATCTCCAGCGGTTTGCCCCCATGCTTCGCCTTCTTCCACTCGGGCGGCGAAGGCGCCACGCGCTTCGATTCCTTGCCGTCCCATGTGGCTACTTTCAGAGCGAACACCACCGGACCTTCGGTCACTTCAAATGGCTTGATGGCCCTGACACTTTTCGTGATCTGCTTCCTGATCTCCAGATCCAGCAAGGCGTCAAAATCCAGCCACACCTTCGACTGCTGTCCGGGCTTGACCGCCAGCACGATGAAGCCACCCACGGCTTGCGTGGCGCCGCTGGCGATCACGGCCTCGCGCGATGCAGCCTCCACCGCCTTGATGTAATCGGCCATGGCATCGATATCGGTCACACGCTTCTCCATGACGGCGCTGGGCTGCAGCAACACCACATTGAAGTTGGTGATGGGCTCGGTGGCGTGCGCGCCGCCTACGGTGGCGACAAACAGTGTGGCGGTGAGAAGTAGCGAACGCATGGTGTTGGAGGAAATGGTAGACATAGAGCATTTCGCGAGCCGCTTCAATTTACTATAAAATTAATAGCGTCTCACGCATATTCCACGAGGGCTAGCGCCTGATTTCGCTTAAGCCCTCAGGCGAAATCCGCATCCAGCACTACGCGATAACGCGCCTTGCCGGAACGCAGATGGTCCAGCGCATCGTTGGTCTTGCTCATGGGGAAATGCTCCACCTGCGGCGCGATCCCATGGCGGGCGCAGAACTCCATCATCTGGGTCAGCACCACGGGCGATGGGGTGGGCGAAGCGGAAATGCTGCGCTGCCAAGACAGCAGGCCGCCGGTGCGAACCTTCATGGCTTCTGTCACCACGCCGACCAGGTGCAGGCGGCCCTTGGGGGCCAGCGTGCCAATCAGCGCGTCCCACTCCAAACTGGCGCCGACGGTGACCAACAAAAAGTCCAGCGTGCCGGCAATCGCTTTGAGCTCTTTCACGTCCACACTGCTGACCGTCTTGTGCGCGCCCAGCAGCAGCGCTTCTTCGCGCTTGGAAGGGGTCGATGTGAACGCTGTTACTTCACAGCCCCAGGCACGGGCGAACTTGACGGCCAGATGACCCAGGCCGCCGATGCCGACCACGCCAACCTTGTCGGTGGGTTTGATGCCGTGGATCACGAAGGGCAAGAAGGCGGTGCCGCCGCCGCACATCAGCGGGCCGGCGCTGGCCGGGTCTACGCCTTCGGGGATGGGTAAGCTCCAGCCCCAGTGCGCGCGCACTTTGTCGGCAAAACCGCCGTGGCGGCCGACGATGGTGGGCTGGCGCCTGGCGCACAGGTTTTGCTCGCCACCCATGCAAAAGTTGCAGTGGCAGCAGCTCTTGCTGTGCCAGCCTATGCCCACGCGCTGGCCCACGCTGCGGCCCTTGGCCTGTGCACCCACAGCGGTGATGGTGCCGATGATTTCATGGCCTGGCACCAACGGGTAGGTGGCGGGGAACCATTCACTGTCCACCATGGCCAGGTCGGAGTGGCAGACGCCGCAGTATTCAACGGCGATCTCCACATCTTCGGGGTGCAGCTCGCCAGGGTCGTAATCCAGCCGCTCCAGAGGGCTGCCAGCGCTGGTGGCAGCCCAGGCACGAAATTTTGTGGTTGTCATGGCGAGTCTCCTAAGTTGGTCAGTTGAGGACAGAGCTGAAGGTCTGTCCCGCAAGGTTTCAGAATTGAATGGGGTCGGCGTCATTCTCGCTCGGGTTTCCCCTTGGCTTGTAACGGTGGCGACTGCGGATTTCGTGGAGAAAGCCAGCGCATAATCAGCGCGGCATCGGATGTGCCCATACACCCCCCTTACAGAAGTTTTTACTATGCACCGCGTCGCCATCAGCAGCACAGGCATCTTTACGCCGCCCGAAGTCATTACCAATGAGGAGTTGGTGGCCGCCTTCAACGCCTACGCCGCACTCGAAAACGCCAAATACGCGGACGAGATTGCCGCTGGCACCCGCACCGCCATCACCGACTCCAATGTCGAATTCATCGAAAAAGCCTCGGGCATCAAACGCCGTTACGTGATGAACAAGTCTGGCGTGCTGGACCCGCGGCGCATGCGCCCGGAATTCAAGGCCCGCCCCGACACCGAAATTTCGATGATGGCCGAGATCGCCGTCAAGGCCGGGCAAGACGCGCTGGCGAATGCGGGCAAAACCGCTGCCGATGTGGACGGTGTGTACTGCGCCGCCGCCAATATGCAGCGCGCTTACCCCGCGATGGGCGTGGAGATTCAGACCGCACTGGGCATCAACGGCTACGCGTTTGACATGAACGTGGCCTGCTCATCCGCCACCTTCGCGCTGGAGATGGCCTACAACGCCGTGCGCACCGGCTCGGCGCGCGCCATCCTGGTCGTCAACCCCGAGATCACTTCGGCCCACCTGGCGTGGATGGACCGCGATTGCCATTTCATCTTTGGCGATGTGTGCACGGCCATCTTGGTGGAGCGGCTGGACTTGGCACCGGCGGGTGCCTTCGAGATTCTGGGCACACGTTTGCAGACCACATTTTCCAACGCCATTCGCAACAACGCCGGCTTCCTGTCGCGCGCCGAAGACCGTGACCCCGAAGACCGTGACCAACTCTTCCGCCAAGAGGGCCGCCGCGTGTTCAAAGAGGTCTGCCCTATGGCGGCCGAACACATGGCCAGCCATCTGGAATCCCACCAACTGGCCCCGACCGATGTGCGCCGCTTCTGGCTGCACCAGGCTAACCTGGCGATGAACCAGTTCATCACCCGCAAACTAATGGGCCGCGACGCCACACCCGATGAAGCACCGGTGATTCTGGACGAATTTGCCAACACCGCGTCGGCCGGCTCCATCATCGCGTTTCACCGCCACAAGGCAGATTTCATGGCCGGTGAAGTGGGGGTGATCTGCTCGTTTGGTGCGGGCTACTCGATTGGCAGCGCCGTCGTGAAAAAGCTGTGAGCCGCTCGCCGCTCAACACACTGTTGATAGGCTGGTCATTTGCGGCTACTTGCGCAGCGGTTTCGCACTGGTTCATGCCGGAGTGGACGGCGCATGGCACCAACTGGACCAGTGAGCTGCATTGGCAAAGGGAAATTGCGTACTTCGATCTGCTGCTGTCCACCGCATTTATGTGGGTAGCGCGGCAGGACGACACCGCGCTGAAAATTAAGGCCTGTGCTGCAATCGTCTGCCTGTCCTTGGTGTTGGGCCTCAACCACCTGGAAGGCTGGCTGGCAGCACCCAAGGCATTCCACATCATCTTCACACTCGGCAATTTGCTGGCCGTGGTCTGGGGTAGTGGCGCCATCTTGTTCGCCAAGAAGCGCGTCTAACTGAGTCAGCCTGCTGCTCGGCATAGCATATAAAATGCTACGCTTTTGGTAGCGTACAACGCAGTATTGGCGAGGGCTAGCGGCCGATTTAGCTTAAGGATCGCTTCAGACGGATCTCTTCGACCCGGGCCGTGCCAATCGGCACCGTCTTGGCGCTGGTGGGCTCGCGCTTGAAGCCTGCCAGTTCGTGGAAGCGCAGTGCGCGGTCATTCGCAATGGCGATCCACACCGTAACGTGGGTGCAGCCCTCCTCCATCAGCCCTTCGCGGGCCGCATCCCATAGAGCGAGGCCTGCACCTTGGCCTTGGTGGGTGGTCGCCACGTAAATGGACCAGATTTCACCCATGGTCTGGGGTGTGCCCTTGTCGCGTGAACGGTCAAAACCGACAAAGCCGACGATGGTGTCGCCATCCAGCGCCACTTGCACCTGGGGTTCTGCGTATTCGATGGCTTCGCGCCAATAGGCCTGGTTCTTTTCCAGCGCGGCCACGGGTACGGGCGCGTTGGGTGTGGCGGACTTAAAGGCCTCGCACACGGTGGCGTTGTGGAGTTCGGTGATGCTCTTGGCATCGCGCAAGGTGGCGGGTCGAACCGTGAAAGTAGTCGTAGCGGACATGGTGTCTAAGCGTAAGCCTGAAGCAAAACAATTGAGAAATAAGGGGGGTGATTGTCGCTGCAAAACGACTTGGAGCGTGGGGGCCTTCTTTCGCCGCCGGGCCGCCCCAAGGCGAAAAAGCCCCCTCGGGGGGCAGCGACCCGCAAAGCGGTGGAGCGTGGGGGCCACGTCACCTAGGGTCAACACTATTGCCAGTGCCCGGCAGGCCTCACAGAATGGTCCGGTCTTGCTCACTTTTTCTGTTTTCCTCTTTCAGGATTTTTCATGACCGAAGCCGTTAACGTCTTGCCCAGCGACCTGCCCCTGCAAAGCCTGTACCGCTGGGAGCGAGAGCGCGCTGACCAGATCTTCATGACACAGCCCATGGGTGCGGGCCAGGTGCTGGATATTACGTGGCGCGACGCCGCAGACCAGGCCCGACGCATCGCCACGTGGCTCAAGGCGCAGGGCTGGCCCGAGGGTAGTCGGGTCGCCATCATCGGCAAGAACAGCGCGCACTGGATACTGGCCGACCTGGCCATTCTGATGGCGGGTTATGTGTCGGTGCCGATCTACCCCACCTTCAATGGCGAAGCATTGGCCTACATCCTGGCCCACAGCGAAGCCCGTGCCTGCTTTGTCGGCAAGATGGATGAGGTGGCCAATCTGCAAAGCGTGCCGGCCAATGTGCCACTGATTGCGATGCCACTAGCCCCCATGATCAACGCCCTGCTGTGGACCGACCTGCTGGTTACCAACGCTCCGGTTGCCGGCACACCTGCGCCGCCCATGGACGCCCTGTGCACCATCATCTACACCTCGGGCACCACCGGCAGACCCAAGGGCGTGGTACAGACCTTCCGCGCCATGGCCTGGGCGCTGAACACCGCCACCCGCCGGGTGACGATGGGCGACAACGAGCGTTATATCTCCTACCTACCGCTGGCCCACGTGGCCGAGCGCATGCTGATCGAGCAAGGTGCACTGCGCTTTGGTGGCCATATCTTTTTTGCCGAAGCGTTAGATACTTTTGTGCAAGATTTGCAGCGCGCGCGGCCTACGATTTTCTTCTCGGTACCGCGGCTATGGGTCAAGTTTCAGCAAGGCGTGTTCTCCAAGATGCCGGCGGAGAAGCTCAAGCGTTTGCTGGGCATTCCACTGGTCGGCTATCTGGTGCGCCGCAAGGTGCTCAAGGGTCTGGGCCTGGACCAATGCCGCCTGGCTGCTGGTGGTGCGGCGCCCATGCCGGCCGATGTGCTGCAGTGGTACCGCAAGCTGGGCCTGGACTTGATCGAGGTCTACGGCATGACCGAGAACTGCGGCGTGTCACATGCCACATTGCCGGGCTCGCGCGATACCGGCTCGGTCGGCCTGCCCTACGACGGTATTGAAAGCCGCATTGCCCCAGAGACCGGTGAGATCCAGATGCGCAGCGGCTCGCTGATGCAGGGCTACTACAAAGACCCGCAAGCCACGGCCGACGCGATGACCATCGACGGTTGGCTGCGCACGGGTGACAAGGGCAAGATTGATGCGCAGGGTTACCTGAGCATCACCGGCCGGGTGAAGGATATTTTCAAGACCAGCAAGGGCAAATACGTGGCACCGGCGCCGATTGAAGACCTGCTGGTGCTGCACCCCGACATCGAAGCCTGCGCGGTGGCAGGGGGCAACTTCGCACAACCGCTGGGCCTGGTCATGCTGTCGCAAGATGCAGTCGCCCGCTGCGCTGCGCCAGATGCACGTGCGGCGTTGACCGAATCACTTGCCAAACACCTGACAACCGTCAATGCGAAGCTGGAGCCGCACGAGAAGCTGGACTGCCTAGCCGCCATCAGCACGGCGTGGACGCCGGAGAACGGCTTTGTAACCCCCACCCTCAAGGTTAAACGCATGCGCGTGGAAGAAGCCTACGCCAGCCAGTACGAAGCTTGGTTGGCGCAGCGCAAGCCCGTGGTGTGGGCCGGCTGAAACCCACCTCCCCATACGGAAAAAGCCGCCCGACATACACCGGGCGGCTTTCAAACCGTGGTCTGCATGGTTACGCGTTATGGAGCTGTTATGCGGGCCGCATCGAGTGTGATCGCGCTTTGTGCCATCAACCGGCCGTTCACCACCGCTCCGGTGCCGACCGAGATCAGCGTTTGGCTCATCAGAACACCGCTGAAATTAGCTGCGGTTCCCAGCGTCGCTTTGCCAGACACTTGCCAATAGACATTCTTGGCCTGGGCTCCACCGCTCAGGATAATCATGGCACTGTTGCTGATGGTGAGGTCTTGCGCGACCTGGAAGATCCAGACATCGTTCGGTCCACCAGACAGGGTGACTCCCACACCGGTAACGAGCACGCCTGTTCCCCATTTGTAGAGGCCGGGTATCAAGGTCATGCCGCTGATATTGCCCGCGCCCAATTCAGTGAAGTCAGGCAGGGTACGCCCAGCTGCATCAGAGAACGCGGCCTGCATGTCACCAATTGCGGTGGTCATGTAGGTTGGCGTGGGAGCTGCGTAGTTGGCGGCGTAGACTTTTCCGGTCACCAAAGACGAGGTGGCAAAGGTATTCGTGGCATCGGCGATCAAACCGAAACCGGTGATGAGGCTTGCCGCAGCCGGACTGACACCAATGTCGCCAACGATGGCCGTGGTGCCGGTCGTCGAGATACCGGTCTTGGCCAAAGCGACGAAGTTGCCGCTGGAACCCAGGCCCACGCCAGCGCGACCCACCGCCGGCGTAACCGTCAACGTCGCGGAGCCTGATTTTCCATTCACACTCGCGGTGATGAGCGTCGACCCTGCCGACAGGGCGGAGGCCACCCCGGTGTTGGAAAAGACCGTGGCCACCAGCGGCGTGGCCGATGTCCAGGCTGCGGTCGTGGTCAGGTTGGAGGTGCTACCGTCGGAGTAGGTGCCGGTTGCGACAAAGTTCTTGCTGTCGCCGGGTTGGGCAGTAGCACTCGCAGGGGAAACTGAGATCGAGCTGAGCGTGACAGCGGTAACCGTCAATGTGGCAGAGCCGGATTTCCCATTCGCACTGGCGGTGATGATCGTCGATCCAGCCGACAGGGCGGAGGCCACCCCGGTGTTGGATACCACCGTGGCCACCAGCGGCGTGGACGATGTCCAGGCTGCGCCAATGGTCAAGTTGGCGGTGCTGCCATCAGAGTAGGTGGCGGTCGCAACAAAATTCTTGCTGTCGCCGGGCTTGGCGGTCGCGAGGGCGGGCGACACTGCGATTGCGCTGAGCGTGACAGCGGGAACCGTCAACGTAGCCGAGCCCGACTTGCCACCCAATGCGGCAGTAACGACCGCCACACCCGACGAAATACCAGTCACCACACCCGTGTTGGCTGACACGGAGGCAACCAACGGCGCACTGGAGCCCCACACGGCTGAATTTGTGACGTCTAAGACGGCTCCATCCGAGTAAGTCGCCTTTGCGGTCAACATCTGAGTCGAGGCAATTGGCAAAGTGGCTGCTGTTGGCGTCACAGTGACCGACACCAGGGTTGCGGGCGTAACGGTCAAACTGGCGCCGCTGGTCTTGCCGCCAAAGCTCGCAGTAAGCTGCGTCGATCCGCTGGACAGACCGGTGACGACACCAGTCGACTGCACGACGGTGCCGACGCTGGTAGTGCCCGATGCCCAGACCGCATATAAAGTAACGTCGCGCACCGAGCCGTCGTTATACATGGCCGTTGCCGTAAACGCCTGCACGCCATTGATCGGCACGGTTGCAGTCCCTGGAGTGATGGAGATCGACACCAGGGAGGCAGCAGTCACCGTCACCGTAGCCGCGCTGCTCTTGCCGCCGAAACTGGCGGTGATGGCCGATGAACCGGAGCTCACACCCGTCACCACACCGGTGGTCGGCGCCACGGTGGCGACGCCGGCCGTGGCGGTCGTCCAATTGGCTGTTGCGCTCACATCCCGTGTGGAGCCATCACTAAAGGTGGCTACTGCAACAAACGCTTGAACGCCGTTGGTGGGAATCGATGCCGTTGTCGGCGTCACCGCTACGGACACGACCGTGGGCACAGGCGCACTGGGCGGGGCTACCTCCTGGCTGCTCCCACCGCCGCAGGCGGCCAACAAGCCACTGAACAGCAGCGCCATAAAACATGCCAGGAAACTGGGTTGGCCGTTGAATGTCTTCATTGTATTTACCTCGGGTACCGGTCCTGCGACCGTAGCGGTAACTGGCTGATCCGGGGTGGCGGCGTGAGCCGTTGTTTTTCAATTCCCGCCAGCCAATACTGTGCTGATACAACTATGGGGCGTGCAGTGAAACGAGTCTGTGCGCCGGTTCACACAGACCGGGCATCAGGGGAACAGGATGCGCAACGAATCGGACAACGAATCCAGGAACATGCCACCGTGCGACTGGTTGTATTCCATCAACTTTAGCGTGAGGCCCTGGTAGTTTCTGCTCTTCAGCTTGTCGTTGAGGCCACGGCTCATCACAAAGTACTGTTGCAATGAATCCGACAGAATCACGGTCACCGGCATCTGGCCAGCGCTGGCATCAAACACTTGTTGCTCCAATTGCGCAATGGTGGCCGTGGTGGTGGCATCAATGTCGTAGGTGCCCTCTTGCGCCACAAAGTTGCTGAAATAGCGGCCACCCCTGCGGTCCAGGAACAGCGCAATGCCGACAAACATGCCGCCGAAGGAATGGCCTTCGAGCGTGCGCTTGTCCGCGGCCACCTTGTACTTGGCCTCGATGTAAGGAATCAGATCCAGCGTCAAAAACTTGTAGTAGGTGTAGGCACCCGGCAGGTTGTAGTCGCGGGTGCGCAAATCACCACGCCCAATGGCCACCACGACGGCCTTGATCTGCAGCTTGTCCATCTGGGACGCGATGGTGGTGTAGTTGCTATCACCGTCCAGCGCATAAATGATGGGGTAGGCCTTGGCGGCGTCATAGCCATTGGGCAGGTAGATGCGCAGGTTGTAGGTCGTATCCGCCTGCGCGGATTTGATGCTGTCCGTGCGGGTTTCACCGGCTGGGTTGGTCGCTACCGGTGGGGTCACAGGCACCTCGAAATGGCTGCCCCCGCTACCACCGCACGCCGGCAGCCCAAAGGCCAGCGCCATGCTGATGCAAGCGCGCAGAGCGAATTGGGAGACGCGTGTCATGGATGCTTTCTCGCCTGTGTTGCGAGCCTTTGTCTTTGACGTTGGGAGTATCCACCGGATTGGCGCCCTGCGCAGACACCATCGCACCGTGAAAACCCTAGCCTGCCCTCTGCCGTTTCGCGCTGCACACAGGCATTTGCCGCATGCTTTGCACTACTTTGTCGCACCCGGCTTGTCCGCACGACGGCAGGCTGGCACATTCGCATCAAACCTTTCATACACCACACGCCTGCCATGTTGCCAACACCTCCTCCCACAGCCGCTGCGCGATCCTGCAACGCCGTTGCCACAGCCGGGCGCTGCGGTCTGGCGGCATGCCTGCTATTGGCCATGACCGCTTGTGCCAGCCTGCCTGCACCCACACAACGAGAACCCACCAAGGCCATTGCTGCGAACGCTCAAACGGAACTGGGTGCTTTGACACTGCACGCGGTACAGCAGGCCGCGATCACGACCACGGCAACAGCAGCGACCGAAGCGGCACGTTCAGGACTGCGCCCCATGCCAGAGGCCAGTGTGGCATTGGATGCGCGGCTGACCCTGATAAGCGGCTGAACCACCGCATGCACAACAAGCTGTTCATAGCCGATGGCGCCATGGCGATAGCGGGAGGCCGCAATATGGCCGATGGCTACTTTCTGCGCGGCTCCGACAACTTCATAGACTTTGACGCGCTGGCGCTAGGCCCGGTGGTGCCGAAGTTGCAAACCATCTTCGACAGCTACTGGAACAGCCCGCACGTTTACCCAATTGCAGAGGTTGCACCCACATCAGAAGCGCCCGCCCCGCTGCGCGCGTACCTCGACCGTGCCACCACCGTGCCCCACTCCGAGCCCGCAGCGCCTACCACCCAGGACGTATACGGTGTCCCCCTCCTGTCGGCGGACTTGGCGGCAAGCCTGCAGCAGCTGGTGTGGGGCGAGGCCACGGCATTTGCCGACAACCCCGACAAGGTCATACGGGGCACCACACCGGCGGAAATGTCGGAGACGGCGCTGTACCACTCACTCGCTGCCTTTCACGAGGCGCGCTCCGAGCTGATGCTGTTCTCGCCTTACTTCGTGCCAGGAAAGGTCGGCATGGCGGGCTTGCAGACCGCGCGCTCGTTCGGTATCCCGGTGCGCATCATCACCAACTCCATGGCCACCACCGACGAGCCACTAGCCAGCCTGGCCTATGAGCGCTACCGCATCCCCATGCTTACGCTGGGCATTGAGCTATATGAACTGCGGCCGCAACAAGGCACTGCGGATAACCGCAACGGCCCGGGGGCTTCGCGTTCGCGCTGGCACGCGAAGATGGCGTTTGTGGACCGCAAGACAACGATCTTGGGCTCCATGAACCTGGACCAGCGCTCGGCCACCACCAACACCGAGGTCGTGCTGCTGATCCAAAGCCCCGAGTTTGCAGCCCGCGTGCTGCAGTACTTCAACGCCACGCGCGCAAGGGATCTGAACCATGTGCACCAGGTCAAACTCACGCCCGATGGCAAGACCCTGCAATGGGTTGCGCTCAAGGGCGAAGGCAGCGCCCAAGAATTGGAGGCCGAGCCCGATATGGACTACCTGCTGCGACTCAAGCTGTGGCTGTTGTCGCCCTTCGTGTCGGAGGATCTGCTCTAGCGACCCAGCGCAAATGTTTACACTGGCGCAAAGGAACTCCACCGTGACGCCATGTCCACCACCCAACGCACTCTGGGCATGACCCTGCTGATCAGCGCTGCACGCATTGCGGCCGTGTGCTTTGTACTCTACCTTACCGCCCTGGCCTGGCTATGGTTTCGCCAGGAAAAGCTGTTGTTTGCGCCGGATGTTCTACCGGCTGACTACCGACTGGCCAAGGCCGCCGATATCCATGAAGTGACCATCGACGTGCCTGGCGCAAAGTTGTCGGCTCTGCATTTGCAACTGCCCAATCCCAAGGGCGTGGTGTTTTTCCTGCATGGCAATGGCGGCAGTCTGGAGAACTGGTTTGTCAACCCAGAGTATTACCGGCAGGCCAATTTCGATCTGTTCATGTTTGACTACCGGGGCTTCGGCAAGAGCACAGGCCACATAGAAAGCGAAGCCCAGTTGCGCGCCGACGTGCGCGCGGTGTGGGCCAGCGTTGCGCCCCAATACGCTGGCAAGAAGCTGGTGGTCTATGGCCGGTCCCTGGGTACCGGACTGGCCGCCGGTTTGACGGTCGAAATGGCGGCCACGCGCGCACCCGACCTGACGGTGCTGGTCTCACCCTACACCAGCATGGCTGCGCTGGCGGCAGACCACTATCCCTGGGTCCCGCAGGCCCTGCTGCGCTACCCGATGCGCACCGACCAGGTCATCGGCCAGATCCGCAATCCCCTGTTGCTGATCCATGGATCGCAAGACAGCTTGATCGCGCCCCGGCACAGCGACGCCCTTAAGACCTTGGTACCGCAAGCCACGCTGGCAGTCATAACCGGCGCGACCCACAACGACTTGCAAAATTTCAACGCGTATCTGAACGCGTACGCAAAAGCCTTGGCCAAACTGTAGGCTGTCCCAGACCGCTGGGCCGCTTGGATCCGCGTACAGCCGTTGCCTAGTTTGCAACCCGTCGCTATATTTTTAATAGCTACTCCCGCATATTCTGCGAGGGCTACCGGCCTATTTTGAAAAAAATCTCCCGCCAAAGGCCGACGACCAGGCTGGTGCGCATACGCGCCAGCCTCTGCCGCGCAGACTCGTCACGCCCATGCGACCCCACCAATAACAATATTTACTATTCATTAAATTGATTTTTTATCAATTTAATGTATAGTTGAAAACTTAAAGCATGGCAGCAACGGTTGCCGACAACGATAAATCGGGGTTCTTATGGCAAATGCAGCTGCTTGGTTTATATTTTTTCTGGGCATTGGTCACGTCGTTTTCGGCCTGGTGCGCTACAAAGGGCCGGTAGCCGATGCGGTGACCGCAGGGTTTGTCGGCAAATTTGCCAGGCCCGAGGTGCGCCGTACGGCGTTCTGGTTTTTGATCTTCGGGCCATTGTTGATGTTGGCCGGCCAGGTCGGCATCCACGCCGTGGCGCACGGCGATTTGGCACTGCTGCGGATGCTGGGCATCTACGCGTTCGCCACCGCCGTGCTGGGCGTCGCGGCCTTCCCCAAGTCGCCATTCTGGGCGCCGTTGGTGGTCGCGCCCGTGCTGGTCGCGGTCGGCTACGGCTGGTTGCCGCTGGCCTAGGGCCCAGAGCATCGTCAAAGAACATGCCGTGAACCATTATTTCGTTGCAGCTGCCGTCACCATTTTTTTGGTCGGGCTGGTTCACTCCCTGCTGGGTGAAAAACTGATCTTCCAACGGCTACGCCACAAGGGCAGCATAGTGCCCAGCCATGGCGGCAATGTACTGGGCCCGGACCATGTGCGCATCCTGTGGGCCACGTGGCATATCGTGACGGTGTTTGGCTGGAGCATGGGCGCAGTGTTGCTGCACGTGTCCGCAGCCACTCATGCCACGGCCAGGTTTATGACGGAAGCTATTGCCCTTTCTGCGCTAGCCGCTTCCCTGCTGGTGTTCATAGGCACCCGAGCCCGCCATCCCGGCTGGGCGGGTCTGTTGGCGGTTGCCGTGTTCGCATGGCTCGGTGGAATATGAGGAAAAAGACGATGTCTAACTCTGCGTTCAGTGCGAAGGTGTTCGCCATCTATTTGTTCTTTGCTGGAGCCGTGTTGGCCATTGCGCCAAACCTGCTGTTGTCGGTGCTACAGATGCCGCAGACCTCGGAGGTCTGGATACGCGTCGCGGGCCTGATTGCGTTCATGATCGGCGTCTACGCCTGGGTGGCGGCCACCCACGATTTCAAGCCCTTTCTCATCGCCTCGGTGTACACGCGCGTCATGGTGTTCGTAGTTTTCGTGGTGTTTGCTGCCCTGGGTCTCGGTCATCCGATGATCATGCTGTTTGGCGTGGCAGACCTGCTGGGTGGTATCTGGATGCACTATGCGTTGAAGGCCGACGCACAGTCCGCACAGCCGGCGTGACCCGCCCCACTTTTCCTTAGGATACCCATGCGCACCACCAAAGCCCAACAAGCCAAGAGCCACCGGCTCATCATCAAAACTGCCGTGGACCTGATGACCCAGCACGGATTTGAAGGCACCACGATGAAGCAGATCGCGCGCGCCGCCGACATGGGTGACGCGACCATCTACAAATACTTCCCCACGAAGGAGAAATTGGTCACCGCCTACTTCGAGCAGGCCATTGCCGACGCGCTGGCACAGGCGGACAAGACACCGGGGCTCAAGGACTTTTTGCTGCACGAGCGCATGCAATTGCTGATCGACAGCCTGCTGGAGATTTTGCTGGCCGACCGCGAATTTGTAGCGCTGGCCCGTGGCCTGATCGAGCATGCACCCATGCTGTTGTTGGGTGAACAATTGCCGGGTAAACCGCTGTTGAAGGCTGCCTTTATCCAAATGCTGGAGCAAGCCGAGACTTCAAAGGAAATCGCGCCCTGCGGCTTCAAACCCGGCCTGGCCGGGTTGCTTGCGGACTATGTGTACGGTGTCATGGCCTACTGGCTGCGCGACGAGTCCGAGCAGCTCGCCAACACCACGCAAATGGTGGACCTGAGCCTGGGCGTGCTGGTGCTGGCGCTGCGAAGCGGCTTGGTGGACAAGCTGTTGGAGCTGGGCGGCTTCATGGTACGCAGCCAGATGGCGCGGCTGATGCACGATGGAACCGGCCTGCTGGATCTACTGCAATTAGCCCGCCGCGGCCTGGGAGGTACACGCAAGTGAAACCCATGCTCTGCAACATGCCGGCCGGCAGCCGTATCGCCCAGGCCCTGCCGAATAACGACTTTGCCGACTGCTACCAGTTCGACGACCTGTGGCCCGACAAGAACGCGCTGGAAACCTATATCTTACTGATGGCCCGCACGCCGGGCTGGATGAATGCGCTGATGGCGATGCGCAACCGGATCGTGCGCCTGGTGGGGCTCAAGCACCTAGGCAATTTGTCCACCACCGTCGGGAGCAAGCAAGCCGACGACTACCAGGTGGGCGACCGTGTCGGCATCTTCAGCCTCAAACATCTGCACAGCGACGAAGTGATCCTGTTTGACGACGACAAGCATTTGCTGGTGCAGCTGTCCGTGGTCAAACACAAAGTCAACGGCAAACCCATGGTGTCGCTAAGCACCGTGGTCCACATCCACAACCGTCTGGGACGTTTCTATATGGCCATCGTCGGGCCGGCGCACAGCTTCATCGTGCCACGTATGCTGGCGCAAGTGGCCCATGCCTGAAAAGAGCGACGGCAAAGCCGGGCTGCCCCGTACCGGGCGCTTGTCGCGCGGTGCCATTGCCGGCATGGCCGTGGCACGTGCTGGCCTGGCGCACTTGGGCCACAAAGCGCAATCCCTGACCCGTGATGCGGCGCAAGAGGCACAAGCTCGTACCGCACACGAGGCCGAGTTGGGGCGCATCCTGTTTGCCGCGTTAAACCAGCTCAAGGGCACGGCGCTTAAGGCATCACAACTGATGAGCATGGAGCTGGGCTTTTTACCTGAAGGCATGCGCCAGGAGCTGGCCCGCGCCCACTACCAGGTCACACCGCTGAACCGCGCGCTGGTCATCAAAGTCTTGCGCCAGGAGTTTGATCAGGACCCGCATGCACTGTTCCAGCACTTCGAGCCCCAGGCCTTTGCCGCCGCCAGCCTGGGCCAGGTGCACGCCGCAACGCTGGCCAGTGGAGACGCCGTGGCGGTCAAGCTGCAATACCCGGGCATGGCAGCGTCGATCGGCAGTGACATGCGCATGTTGCGCAGCCTGCTGCGAACACTGGGCGGCCATTCGAAGACACTACCGAACACAGACATCATTGACCGCGTGATGGCTGACATCGAATTGAAGCTGGCCGAAGAGTTGGACTATCTGCATGAGGCAGAGGCTTTGCAGTGGTTTGCCCAACACCTGACGCTGCCCGGCCTGGTCATCCCACAACCGGTGATGGAGCGCACGACGAAACGCGTGCTGACCATGCAGCACTTGGCCGGCCAGCACGTCAACGAATGGCTGTTGACCCAGCCCAGCCAGGAACAGCGCGACCGGTATGGCCAGTTGTTGTTCGACACCTTTCTGCACTGCGCTTTTGTGCTGCACCGCGTGCAGGCAGACCCGCACCCCGGCAACTACCTGTTCATGGCCGACGGGCAATTGGGTTTGCTGGATTTTGGTTGCACGCGCGCGCTGGACCCCAGCTTTTGCGCAGCCGTATCCACGGTGTGGTCGGCGCTACTGCACACCCCCATGGACACGGCCACCTTGCAACAGGCCTACCGGGAACTAGGGCTGATCAGTCCGACCCTGAGCGTGGATGACTTCTGCACCCAGTTGTTACCTGCGCTGGCGGACATGCAGGCCTGGCAGCGCTTGCCATTCACGGTGCCGGTTTACGATTTTTCGCGGCACCCGCCCTACCCGGGTACCAAGCCCGAACATCAGCGCATGGCCGTACAGTTTCTGCAAGCTGTGCCGCCCGACCTGCCCTACTTTGACCGGGCCTATCTGGGCCTGACGCAACTGCTCAAAACGCTGGGTGCGCGGGTGCGCACCAGCAACCATTGGATTCGCTAACGCTTACAGCGTGGGCTAGGTACAACCGCAGTCCGGCTCCACCCTGCCGTTCTTGGCGCTGCTTATCTAAGGCTGCCTGCGCAAGCCACTGCCCATGTTGTTGCCAGGCAAGGGCATGGTTACAGGTTTCTGCAGGTGCATGCCTTTGAGTTGGCCTTTGAAGCGGTCTCCATCGGGAAAGCTGGCTACGAGCAACGCTGTATGTTCGCCATAGGCCGCGGGGCGGAACGTGACAACCGTGAAGCAAGTGATGACCCAAACCGTGTTGGAGCTTCCGCTGTTCGGATCTGTGCCAAAACTGCCACCGCACTCGGGCACTCCAGCAGCGAACGAGGCGGCCTGGGGACCGCTGAACTTGATGTCCGGCACCGTGAGCTTAGGCACACTTGCGTTGCTGAGATCGCCGGCCATGACATCTATGTACTTGTTGCGGACGGCCACCATCATTTGAGCCTCCTTTTGGGGACCGAGCAAACCGAAGTCTGTGACGGGAAGATCGACCTGAACCATCTTGTGCGGTTTGGCCGTATTTGCTTGGACGGCCAAACCCTCGTTCTTGAGCTGCGGCGCCAGCGTGGTCCGCGGAGCAATTGGTGCCCCATTGGGTGGCCGCAGTTGGCTCTGCGATCCACCTGACAACTGGGCTTGCGCGGGGCTGGTCAATAGCGCTGTGCCCAGCAATACGCAGGGCAACAGCTTGGTTAGCAAAAGGTGCGAGGTCATGGTGTTTTTCTTTGCGGACTACTGCAGCACCAACTCCACCCTGCGGTTTTTGGCCCTGCCCGCCTCGTCACGGTTGCTGGCCACCGGTGCCAGGCTGGCCACGCCATTGCCCGTCAGGCGTTCGCGCGCAATGCCGTAGCTGCCAACCAAGGCGCCCACCACCGCTTCGGCGCGGCGTTTGCTGAGGTCCATGTTGGCGGGAAGCGTGCCCACGTTGTCGGTGTGGCCCACGACGTGTAGTTTCAAGCCGGTTTGCTGTTTGAGCAGCGCGCCGATCTGCTCCAGCGACGCTTTGCTTTCGGGCTTGATGTCGGCCTTGTTGGTGTCAAACAGGATGCCGTACACGGCAACTTTTCCACTCGAATCCAGGCTCTTGCCCATCTCATTGGCAGAGAGCGCTTCCATGGCCTGCTCGCGCGCCTTGGCGTCGACCTTGACCACGATGACACTGGTGCGCTTCTGGTACTCCGGCTCGTCGCAATACACCGACAGAATGCCGGGCTTCCAGGCCGCCACCGCAACGGTGGAACCCGTCGCGGGGTTGTCCAGCAGCGCGTAGCGGAAGTCGCCGATGTTGGCGCCACCGCCGCAAGCCGCCGGGCTGTTGTCGCCGATATTGCTCCAGTACGCACCTGACACCAGCGTGGATACAAAGTAGCCTTGGCGAATCCAGTCCGCACTGCCGCAGGCATCGCCCGCACATTCGAATGTGGGCTTGTAGCCCGCAGACTTGAGGTCTTGCTGGTAGTTGCGCACCACTTCCAGCGAAGACCGGCCCGCCGGGGTCAGGTATTGCAACATGATGCGCTGGCCGGAGCGATCCAGGCTGCGCGCGGCCACGGCCTGGTCATCCTTGGCGACTACCTTGCCCAAAGGAAATTTCAACTCGTCATAGGCCGCGTCATCGCGGTAGGTCAGTACCGAACCGGTGTAGCGCTTGAGCCCATCAGGGTCGGTTAACCCTTTCAAGTCTTTGGTGGGCATCGGGTTGGCAGCCTGGGCCAGTGCGCAGGCGGCCAGCAGCACGGCGCCGACGAGACTGCGGGCACCCGTGAGCGATTGCAATGGGGGATACAGCATAGTGTTCACCTTTCAAAAAAATAAAGCGGGTAAGAGGGTTCAGGGGTTCTTGGCAGTTGAGACGGTGGCGCACCCGGAACGGGATCTCCCGCAGCGGGTTCACCGGCCAGACTGGGCAACGGCGCAGGGCGCAGCGGTGGCATCAAGCGCAGACCGGCATACGGGTAGTCCAGCAAATAGTCGGACGCCAGCCGGGGATCGTACGCACACGACGCGGCGGATGGTGGGCGTGCATAGACATCACCCCCGCTGCAGCGCCATGCGTCCGACAATTGGCTGGGTGGTGCCCTGAAGCGCAGGGGTCTGCCCTCGTGGGGTGAGCGGCGTTGCGCGTCGTCGCGGTATGCGGGCGACTGCGACCCGTCGCGCTCTGCAGCCAACACGGGCACCGCACCTATGGCGACGGCAGCCAGTGCAATGAACGGTAGGCAGTGGCGCATGGTGCAACCCCGCTGCGGGTTACTCATCCACCCATTGACTGGATCGCTGCGCCAGCTCAAAAATGGCTTGCTCCATCACAGCGCGAACGGCACGGTCCATGCCTTCCTTGTGGGCCGATTGAAAGGATGCATCCGGGTTCATGCCACGCAGGTCCTGACCGCTGTTGGCGGCAAGGGTGCCCAACAGGTTGCCAATGCCGCTGACGCTGCTCTGGCTGCCTGCCACCTCCTTGCGCACGTTGATCGAGTCCAGCACCTCGCCCGTTCCCACGGACAGCACCCGCACGTCCATGCCCACTTCGTCCTTGGTGCTCCCGCCGCCCAGTTGCATGCCGCCGATCGAAAAACCGCCCGAGCCGCTGGACTTGGAAGCCGTGGCCTCGGAGATGGTGGCCTCAAAAATTACATTGGCGCCCTTGATCTGCTTTGTGGCGCTGGTGCCAGAGGTCACACCGGTCTGGTTCATCTCACGCTCGCGGGCCACGCCATTGGCGATCTTGCTGCGCTCCAGCACCCGAAACTGTTTGCTTTTGACCAGGGCGGTGGTGAACATGGCAGTGGCCGCGCGGGCTTCAATCTCCGTCACATTGGATGTGACCTCATAGACCGTCACCATGGGCCGCGCCGCCAGCGCGACGGTAGGCAAGCTTTCGAGCTTTTGGGTGGTGGACGAACGGTCAGACTCGGGATCCTTGCCTTCGGCATACGCGGCGGTGCTGCCCAGGCAACACAGGGTTAGCAGGATGAAGGCAATGGCTGGCGAAGTGTTGGCAAGCATGGAAGCTCCTGATCGGTGGGTTGTGGATGGCCCTTGAAAGGGCCTGCTCCTTGGTTAAGACGCAGTGAAAGCGAAGACTGCGACAACTTCCTGAAAAATAAATCTCGCACACGAATGTCGCAAAGACTGGGGGCTTTGCGTCCTATGGGGAGTCAACCAATCGACCAGGGGATGCAATGATGATGAACAAGATGGCCTTCTACCCACGCGGCTACACACGCCGACTGCTACTGCTGCTGGCAGGTCTGACACCGCTGCTGCTCTGCACGGCGCCTGCGCACGCCAATGTGGTCAAGGACGCGGCGGGTTGCCTGACGGCACCGTTCAAATTGGTCGCGGTCGCCGCATCGACGGGCGAAAAGGTATTGCAGTTGGCCGTGGATGACCCGCAGTGCATTGCACGCGTCATGGCGTTCGACCCGGCCACCATCATCAGCTCGGTCATGGTAGTGGCCCTGCAGCAAAAAAGCGTCATACCCAAAGACCTGGGCCAATGCCGCGGGTTTATCACTGGTCAGGCCAGCGGCTTGATTGCCGACGCCCTGCTGGAGGTGCCGGGGCTGCCGTCATTACTGGGAACCACGGGCACCGATATGCTGGAAGACATTGTCTCTGGCGCGGCCAGCAGTGCGCTCAGCAGCGTTCCGGGCATCAGCACCATTACCGGTGCGCTCTCTTGTGGCTGTGCCGTGGCCGACGTGGGCGGCCCGGAAGTGGTCAAGAAAGTCATGAACGCGGTAGGCGCCGGTGCCAAGCAATGCGGCGGCCTGGTGACCGAATTGATCAAAGGCGGGCTGGTGGGCATAGAGTCTGGCGCTACGGCGGTGGAAAACACCTTGGAGTCGATTTACCAGGGTGAGTCCATGCCGCAGGAAACCTACTACCGCATCTACTTTGCCAACCAGAAAGAAGCGGAGTACAACCAGGCCGTGGCATTGATGTTGCCGTACGCCAAGCTGCACACGCCCCTCCTGCGCCAGGGTGGCTATATCGACGGGGTGACCAAGAAGTGCCAGGGCTACTTCGACGCACACCGCATGAAACCAGAAAATGCGGAGAAGACCTGCAATAGCTTCCGCAATTCCTACAACCAGGAATTTACCAAGTGGGCTAATCTGCAAGACCAGGTTCGACTGGTCAAAGGCATTGCGGCCGACCCGACCGAAGCGGCAACCAAGTTGCTGAAGTCGCAATTGGGCTGGCTGCTGTCACGTCGTGGTGACCCGCTGGATCTGCCCAGCTGGAAACGCGGTGACCCATTGGTGATGGCCTGTGCCAAGGCCGTAACCCAGGCTGGCAAATCCGTGCCACCCGAGAAATACATGGGCGGGGAAACCGACGGTGTCTCCAGGCGGTACAAAACATTGGCGCTGCTGGGCTCAGCGCACTATTCCTGCGCATCTACCGTGCTGCGTGATGTGTATGGCTTCAGCCAGACGGTTGCCGAGCCCAAAAGCATGGGGCAGTTTGACGACTTCTATTCCTACACGCCGGCTGCACTGGTCGAGCCACAAAAGTACATCCAAAAAATCCAGGCCATGGCAGCCAATGCCAAACCAACCGACTCGGTCTACAGCATCTTCTATTCGACCAATCGCCCGCTGGTGAAGCAGACGAATGCACTGATTGCCCAGAAGATCTCATCATTCATGGACTACGGCGTGACCAAAGTCGTAATGGGAAATATTGCTGCAGAGAATCAGCGCAAGAAAGAAGAGGATGGGGCCAAGAAAACTGGCGCAGAGTGGCAGGCGAAAGAATCCGCTCAGGCCTTGGCAGCCATGACCCAACTGAAGGCCGCATGCTCGGACATCCGCTGCGGCACCGACATCACACGCATGTACCAGGCCTGCGGAAAAACCAGTGGCGAGCCCGATGACCGTGGCGATGCCTCTGGCCCCATGAGTATTCAAAAGGGCTGTACACAAGCCTACGCAGTGTTGTACCGGATATCCGCCGCGAAGGGCAAGATAGAGGAGCATCTTGATGCAGAGGCAAAGCGCGTGTCTGCCAAAGATGCAGAAACGCAGCAGGCCGCGGCGACCCAGCAGTTCCAGCAGTTGCGGGATGAGGCGATTGAAAAACTGACTCAGATCGGCAGTTCTTACAACCGTGTGGTGGCCTACGAGAAAACGCTGGAGCCACAGTTCGCAGCACTGTTGAACGTGCATTTCAAACAGTCTGCCGTTACCGGCGGTGCGTTGGGTACGCTGGGCACGCTCCGTCCCACGCCAGGTGCAAATGTGGGTGCACTTTCAAGCATGGGGACCGGAGGGACCTTGGGAAGCGGCTTTGGGGGCTCGACTACGGGAGGCCAGCTAGGCGGCTCGCCGGGCACCAAACTCTCTGCGCCCACCGCACCTGCTGTGACCTTGCCAACGCCAACGCCACAGCTTGCCAGCTGCAAGAGTTTTCTGGGCCGCTCCGACGAAATGCTGTGCAGTGACCCTGCCGATTTCAACGCCTGCAAACAGCAGGTGGACAACGGCAAGCTCAAGACCTGCCGCCAGACGGGACAGCAGCAGGTCTACAAGCGCGAAGGTCAGCGCTAGTTGTTGTGTGAACCATGTCGTGTTTTCGGTGCGCACCGCGTCTTAACGGGTGAATGCCTACTTGGGCATTGACCCGATCAACGGACTATCAATCATCATTTTTTGGGAGAAAAACATGACAACCAATCTTGAATGCAAATGGGGTGGAGCGCTGTCGGCCATGGCGCTGGCAGCCATGTTGGTGACAGCAGGCGCTGGCAGCACAGCAGCCGTGGCGCAGACCAGCGCCTTTCAGGCACCCGCATCCGCCCAAAGGGTTGCGCCCAGAACAGGCCTGAACGTTGGCAATACGCCTTCGTCATCGCTTGCGGCTCCCGTTGCTGCGCCCCTTGCGGCGCCGTTGGGGCAAACAGGCATCACCCCCGCCAACGGCATGGCCAATGTGCGAGGCGCCATTCCCGTAGCGGGGGCAAAAAAGTATGTGCTGAAAGCCCAGGTGGTGCAGGGTGCAACGCTCAACGCGACGCAGAAAGTGGCGGTGGCGTCGGCAGCGTTAGCAGAGTTGCTAAAACAAGCGAAGGAACAGCAAGACAATGCCAAACAGCAAACCTTGTCGCAAATGCAAAGCAATGTCAGCCTTGCCAGTGGTCCAACGTTGTCTCTGCTGAGCCCCAGGTCACCCACTTGGGCAGCCTCACTGCATTTGCTGAGTCCCGGTGTAGTGAATTTTGTAGGAGATCGTCTGACTTTTGAGAAGAGCCACCCCGGATTGGCAACTTGCGTCTTCACAGCGCCCGAAGACGGCTACTACATGGCCTTTTTTACGATAGTCAACGAATCCGCAGAACCCGTCAAACTCACGGCCAGCATGCTCCTGAATTCGCTAGGCGATGATGGGAGCAATCAAGCTATAGCTATCGTGCACAAGGGCGAAAATACTGTGACTATCGTTGACCAAGCTTCCAAAGGCTCGATGATCAGAGCCACACTAAACAATAGCGGAACGTATGTCTTCCAATCCTGCGAAATCAGCCGCATCAAATAACACGCAGAGGCAAAAATGAAGTTCACAACACACACAACCACCACTGCCACGCAGCTTGCCTTCACCGCCCTGCTGGCATGCCTGGCCGCACCCACCGCCCAGGCGCAAAACCTCAAACCCGGCCAGTACGAATACACCACCAAAACAGAAATGTTTGGTATGACCATCCCCATCAGCTTCAAGCAATGCGTGACCGCACAGGATGTCGCGTCGCAGAAGGCCTATGTAAACCAGCAGGGCATGGAGGACTGCACGCCGCCAGAGGTCAAACGCGCCGGAAGCGAGATCACCATCAAGTACGCGTGTACCAAACCCAAAATGACGGGTGAAGGCAAAGGCACGGTCACCGATGAAACTTTCACCATGGACATGCGGGTAACCCAGCATGAGATGGGTGGCAGCGTGGTCAAAACGGCCCTGACAGCCAAGCGGTTGGGCGACTGCACCAAGTAAAGACTTAGGCTGTGCTCTCGATCAGGCTTTCCAGCCAGGCCTTGGCCTTGACCCAGTCACGATCCACCGTGCGGGTCGAGACACCCAGCAGCTTGGCGATATCGGCCACGGTCAGGCCGGCAAAGTAGCGCAGCTCTACCAGTTCATACAGACCCAGGTCCAGCACGCGCAATTGTTCCAGGGCCGTGTCCAGCAGAAACCAGTTGTCGCGTCCATCCATCGCAATGGACTCGGCCTGCGACAAGGTTACCTGCACCATGTCGCCGCCACGTTTTTCGGCCTGGTTGGCGCGCAGGTGGTCCAGCACCACCGAGCGCAGCACTTTGCCCACATAGGCAAAGAACTGCGCGCGCGATTCACCTGCCATGCCCACGCGGTCCACCATGCGCAGAAAGCCTTCGTGCACGAGGCCGGTCGTGTTGAGGCTGGTGACGCCGCCCACCGCATACAGGCGGGAATGGGCTAGGCGTTTGATTTCGGGGTACAGCAGCGCGTAGAGCCGGGCCGCAGCGTTCTGGTCGCCGGCACGCAAGGCCTGAAGCAGAGGGGTGATCTCGTCGACAGATTCCGTGGGTGTCAAGGGCTGGTCCTCGTTGTGGGCGCGCGGGGCGCCATCGCAACATTGCGAACCATTGCACACCCTTGCGCGGCAGTTTAAGCCACAACGAAATAGCCCTCAGCCCGGGGCTTGTAACCAGTCGTTACAACTGACGGTCTTCGGCCTTGAAGGTTCCGCCGGTGATGGTCATCTTGGCCTTGGTTTTGATTTCCACCAGCTCAAAGCTGAACGTGCCTTCGATGACCTTGCCCTTGACGGAGGTGATTTCCAGCTGGTTTTTGCCATCCACCATGCGGTACTCCGCTTCCGGGTCACCAAAGGGCTTCTTGCTGACACCCTTGTTGAAGCTGATCTCGCAGCTGCGGCTGCCCGACTTGGCAAATGTGAACTTGACCGGTTTGCCGTCGTAGTCGCTGCAGTTGATGTTCAGCTTGTCCTCCGGCCTACTTGGGGGCGGGTAGGCCCCTCCGCCCTTGGTACTGGCCATCAGGTTGAGCACGCCCTTGCGTGGCACCAGGTACATGATGCCGCTGTCATCGCTCTCGAACAGCTTGCCGTCGATGGTGGCGCTTAGGCGCTGGGGAGTGTTGTCAGCCTGGGCAGCCAGCGGCAGGGTCAAGCCGATGGCGGCTACGGCCAAGGTCAACGCGCAGGCATAGCGTGGTACGGATGGGATGTGCATAGTGCTCCTTTTGAAGGGATGGGTTTGTCGGAATCAAAGCGGGCTTAAAGCTGACGAACAGGCCTGCATGAATAAGACGCGCTGCCTGCGCCGATTGCGCCATTCTGTACGAAAGATTTTGCAGGACCGTTGCAAAGTCGTATTCATTGCCGAGTTTGCGTCTTATCCCAAAGAACCACACAGATTGCGTTAGCCTACGGGACTATTGCACACCTACACCCATGAGCATCCACCCCACAGACCTGAAGCGGCGTTTCGCCCTGTTTGACGAAGTGGCCGATCTGCCACCCGCTGAGCGCGCGGCCTGGTTGTCGGCCCTGCAAGCCCGCGAGCCGGAACACGCCGCAGCCGTGCAAGCCATGCTGGACGAGCTGGACCAATCCGCATCGCGCCCGGAGCTGGCACCCAGCTTGGCCGGAGTCAGCGCGCGGGCCTTTGAGGCCCAGGTGGATCTGGCGGCAGAACCCGACACGAGCGCATCGGTGGACGCGGGCGACGCGGTCGGTCCCTGGCAGCTGGAACGCAAGATTGGCGAGGGCGGCATGGGCGCCGTGTGGCTGGCGGCCCGGCGCGACGGCCATTTCGAAGGCCATGCGGCCATCAAGTTTCTGCGCACCGGCCTCCACAAGACCGAACTGGTCGAGCGCTTCCTGCGCGAGCGCCGCCTGCTGGCCCGCCTGACCCACCCAGGCATTGCGCGCCTGCTGGACGCCGGTGCCCACCAGGGCGAGCCCTACCTGGTGATGGAATACATCGACGGTCAACCCATCAACCATTGGGCGCGTGCACACGCGCCACGCGTGGCGCAACGGGTTGCCCTGCTGCTCAAGGTGTGCCGCGCCACGGAATACGCGCACAGCCAACTGGTGGTGCACCGCGACATCAAACCATCCAATGTGGTGGTGGGCGCTTCGGGTGAGCCATCGCTGCTGGATTTTGGTATCGCCAAACTGATCGACGAGACCGATGCACAAGGCTTTTCCACTGCGCTCACGCGCCTGACAGGGCGGGGTTTTACGCTGGGCTATTGCGCGCCGGAGCAAATCACCGGAGAGCCTGCTGGCGTGGCGGCCGACGTGTTTTCGCTGGGGGTGGTGCTGTATGAACTGCTGACAGGTGTGCTGCCGTTTGCGGGTGAGGGCCGCGCCGCACTGGAGCATGCCATTGTGCACACCACGGCTCCGACGCTGACCAAAGCGTTGGGCACTACCAACCCCGCACAGCCTGCAGACGCAGCGCTGGCACGCGGCGATCTGGATGCCATTGTGGCCAAGGCCCTGCGCAAGAATCCGGCCGACCGCTACCCCTCGGTAGGCGCGTTGGCCGCAGACTTGGAGCGCTGGTTGCAGCATCTGCCGGTGCACGCCCGCAGGGGCAACTGGCGCTACACATCGGGCCTGTGGCTGCGACGCAACCGCACGGTAGCCGCCGTCACGGTGGTGGCATTTGTGGCGGTGGGGGCCGGCCTGGTGGCTGCGTTATCGCAGGCACAGCGGGCCAATATGGCCGCTCAGTACGCCGAACAGCAACGCCTGGCAGCGCAGGATGCGCGTACGCGGGCCGAGCAGGCGACCGCACAAACCGCACAGGCATTGGCGCGCAGCGAAGAAGCCAAGGCCGCAGAAACACATGCGCGACTGGATGCTGTGGGCAGTGCCGCACGGGCCGAAAACTCGGGCAAGCTTGCGGTGCAAGAGGCGACCAAGGCCAAGGCGGTCAGCCAGTTTTTGGTCACGCTATTTGAATCGGCCGACCCCGAACGCACCCGAGGGGAAAAGCTGCTGGTGAGAGATGTGCTGGACGCCGGCGCCAAAAAGCTGAGCCAGGAATTTGCGCATGACCCCGCCACGCTGGGCGAACTCCAAGGCGTGCTGGGGCGCACCTACGGATCGTTGTCACAACCCCAACGCGCGGTTGAGCTGCTGAGCCAGGCCGCAGCCGCCAGTGCAAAACACAAGGGCGTGCAGTCCCTGGAATATGCGCGCCTGGCGCTCGCCCTGGCCTATGCCGAGATGGATGCCGAAAAGTACCCTGAAGCCGAGCGCCATTTCCGCGAAGCGCTGCCAGCCATCAGCCGTGCGGAAGGAGCGATGTCAGACACGGTCATCCTCGGGCGCAGCCACATTGCCTACGTGCTCCAGAAGCAGGGGCAGCATGCAGAAGCGGATGCGATCCTCACGCCGCTGCGTGCCGAAGTGATCGCCGCGCGGGGCACCACCGGGTGGATGTTTGTCGAGGTGGAGAACATCCGAGCCATCGCCGCTGGCGCGCAGGGCAAATCTGCCAAAGAACTGGAAATACTGCTAGGGATCGAACCGCTGCTGCCGCAGCTGCCCGGAAAGCTGACGGATGTGCTGACCATCCGCGCCAATCTGGCCATCAATCTGGCCCGATCCGGGAAATTGGAACAGGCCATACCGAGGCTGCAACAGGTGGCGACGGAACTGGCGGCGCATTTGGGCCCGGACGCAGAACGCACCCTGCAAACCCGCTACTTTCTGGGCGACCTCGCCCGTCAAAGTGGCCAATACGAAGCTTGTGCCAGCCAGTATGACCTGCTGGCGCAAGCGCGCCAGCGGACCAGCGGTATCCAGCATGTGCAAACGGTGGACGCCATGGCCCGGGCAGCGCTGTGCTACCACCTTGCAGGTAAGCCTGTGCAAGCGGCGGCGTGGCTGGAGAAGGCCAGACAAAACCTGTCGGCAAACGACACCCCGCCCCAGCGAACCGTGTTGCGCACGCTGGGCGTATTGGCCCTGATAGAACTGGACACTCTAGGCCAGGCGCAGCAGTCATTGACCCGCAGCCAGGGCCTGGTCGACGCGCTGAAGCTGCCGCTTGAAACGCCAGAGGCGTTTCTCCTGGCGGCGTCCATCGCCAATGCTGACCTGCAGGCCGGCAAGCTGCCGCAAGCCCTGCAGCGCATGGAGGCCTTGATAGCATCGCCGATGTACGCCAGGCTCTTCATGCCGCGTGCAATGCATGCCTACCTGTTGGCGCTGAGCGGCCAAACCGAGCGTGCCCGCGCCCTGGTAGACCAGGCACGCAGTACGATGGCCGAACGCTACCCCAGCGGTCATCCGGCCGGTGCCACACTGGACTACGTGCAGGCACTGGCCAACCCTCAGGCAGACGCCGGTGCAGCACTGGCCCAACTCACACGGGTCGCAGGTCGCACGCCGCGCCTGCCGTTGTCACCCAGGTGGTTCGGCTTCTGAAATGCTATGAAAATAGTAGCGATATATTCATAATTCACGAGGGCTAGCGGCCAATTTTCCATAAGCAATTGGCGCTCAGCGGTCAATTGAACTCAGCGGCTGTTCAGTATCTTCTGGAACTTGTCCTGCCTGAAATCTTCGGGCTTGCTGTGCATGGTGTTCATGTGCAGACGGAATTGGTACTCCCCCTCGATCGGCTTGTCATTGAGCCGCTGGGGCTCAAAGGTCCAGCCCTCCAGCGAGACCTTCGCATAGCGGCGAACACTCTCGGGTATGCCGGGTAGCGCGGTCACGGCGATCGTCGTACACAGGCCCTCACTGCCCACGGTGCAGAGCGCCTGGACTTCACCTTCCCAACCACCCGACTTGTGGATGTCTTTGGGGAACTTGGGGAAATACCGCTTGGTGGGCATTGGCCCCATGGACAGGCCCACCATCTTGACCGATCCACCGTCCTCCTCCTTGGGTGTCACCCGAAAGTCCAGCCGCACGCCGGTGCGCAGCGTGGCGGGCTTGCCGTCCTCCTGCGGCGGATCGATCTTGGCTTTGGCCACCCGCTCCTTGACGTTCTCAGCGAACTGCGCCGGGTACTGCGCTTCATCCACCAGCGCGTACTCGGCCACCCGGCCCTGGGTGTCGAACAGCACACGTGCCCACACCTCCACCTTATAGGGTCGCGTTGGCGTTTCTGCGGACGCGGTCTGGGCACAGAAGGCAAGCAACAGCGCGGCGCACGGTAGACCGGGACGAGATATTCTGGAAAAGATGGAGTGCATAAGGCGATGGCAATGAATAAAAGCCATGATTCTGCATGCGCAGAGCCGCGACCCGCCGGGATAACGGCCTTTGTGTCAATAATCTGGCCCCTGCCCAAAATACTTGCTCAGTGTGAGCATCCTGACGCCATGACCAGCAAGTCGCCTACAACCCGGCCTACCCAATCCAACACCCGCCTCCCCGCACTGGACGCGTTGCGCGGTTTTGACATGTTCTGGCTGATTGGCGGTGAGCTGTTGCCTGCGGCGCTGTTCGCATGGACCGGTTGGCCCGTGTGGCAGGTGCTGGCGCAGCAGTTTGAGCACAGCGCCTGGCACGGCTTCACGTTTTACGACCTGATCTTCCCGCTGTTCATCTTTATCTCCGGCGTCAGCCTGGGTCTGCAGGGCCACTCGCTGTCCGGGCTGCCGCTGGCCGCGCGCCGGCCGCAGTACGCGCGTGCACTGCGGCGGCTGTTTTTGTTGATGCTGCTGGGCGTGGTCTACAACCACGGCTGGGGCACCGGCATTCCGGCCGACCCGGCGGCCGTACGCTATGCCAGCGTGCTGGGGCGCATCGGCATCGCCTGGTTTGTGGCGGCCATGCTGTTGTGGCATTTGCGCACACCAACCGTGGTGGTACTGGCCGCGGTCGTGCTGGTCGCGTATTCGGCGGTGCAGTTGCGATGGCCGTTGACCGAGGCGGGCTCGCTCAATGCCCTGCTGGACCAGGCTTGGTTGCCCGGCATCACCTATCGCAACGCCCCCTTTGATCCCGAGGGGCTGTACTCACAAATCGGTGCGATCGGCAACTGCCTGATGGGTGCTTTTGTCGGCGTCATCTGGCGCACGGAAGCTGCGGCCCCGCGCCGCCGCCTGCTGAAGCTGCTGGGCATGGGTGGTGGCCTAGTGCTGGCGGCCTGCCTGTTGCACCCGTTTTACCCGCTGAACAAGTCGCTGTGGACCGGCTCGTTCACCTTGCTGACCAGCGGCTTCAGCGTGCTGCTCTTGCTGGGTTTTGACCTGCTGCTGGGCCAGCGCCCGGCGCGCCTGTCCAAGCCTCTGTACTGGTTGGGCCAGAACGCCATCCTGATTTACCTGGGAACCAGCCTGGCAATGTGGGAATTCAGCGTGAAGAGTCTGTTTGGTGGCTGGATAGCCGTCAGCCCCGCCAACCTGCAACCCCTGCTCCTGGCCTTGGGTCTGCTGTTGCTGCAGCTGCTGGCGCTGCGCTGGTTGTACCAGCACAAGCTGTTCCTGCGCCTGTGAACTGCCGACCCCCACGCTGGTCAATTGCACATGGAATATTCGCGTCCGTCGGACTTGAGTATCAGGTAACCATTGGAGTTGCGGGTAGCCGTTACCTCCAGGTCCTGAAAGCCCGTGCCATCCATGGGATCTGCATAGACGCGTTGCTCGTAGACCTTCCAGCGTGCCGCCTGGCGGGAGCTGGACTGGCTTGAGACCGTGCCGTTCCTGCCTGAGCTATAGGTCTCACCCCCGCCCGTCGTGTAAACCATTCCATCGGCTTTGAAGACCACCCTGCGCGTGTGCGACGCACTACTGACCTTGTTGTAGCTGAAGGAGCACCAGGCGTTTGCGGTCAGCACCTGGCGAATCTGGGCGTCCTGCTGGTTGCTACCCTGTGCGCTGGCAATGCCAGTCGCCGTGACCCACACCAAGAGAGGGAGATACAGGATTTTGAACATGCTGGCCTCGCGGACTGGTAAGAAGCGATGCGTTCAGCGGCACTCTGAGCCGCAGTATTGCGCCGCCCATTGCCACTATGCAAGCGGTTTTTGCGGCCCCTGCCGCTGTGCTACTGCGGTCCGCTAATATGGACCCATGCGAACACCCAAGCCTTTGTCAACTACCCTCACTGCCGGTGTCGTACTGACACTGGCGGCCTGCGCCAACCTGCAGCCCGCAGGCCCGACCAAGGACAAGACCTACGCAATCACTATCCTGCACACCAACGACCACCATGGCCGTTTCTGGCAAAACGGCAGTGGTGAACACGGCATGGCGGCCCGCAAAACCGTGGTCGATGCCATACGCACCGAGGTGGCTGCGGCCGGTGGCTACAGCCTGCTGCTCGACGGGGGCGATGTCAACACCGGCGTGCCGGAGTCTGACCTGCAAGAGGCAGTTCCCGACTTCAGGGGCATGAACCTGCTGGGCTATGACGCCATGGCCGTGGGCAACCACGAGTTTGACAAGAGTCCGGCCACGCTAGCCATGCAGCGCAAGCTCGCCAACTTTCCCATGTTGTCGGCCAATATCTACCGCAAGGGTGAGCGCATGTTCGCCCCCTACCAAATCTTCAACCTGGGGGGTGTCCGGGTCGCGGTGATGGGGCTAACCACGGACGACACACAAAAGCTGGGCAACCCCGCCCATATGCAAGACATGGAGTTTCGCAGCCCCATACAGGAGGCCGCCAAGCTGGTGCCCGAGTTGCGCGCGCGGGCTGACCTGGTGTTTGCCACCACCCACATGGGCCACTACGAGAACGGCCGCCACGGCATACAGGCACCCGGCGATGTGGAGATGGCACGCGCGGTCAACGGGTTGGACCTGGTAGTGGGCGGCCATTCACACGACCCTGTCTGCATGCGCGCCGAGAACCAGGTAGAGACCGACCACGCGCCGGGCGCGCCCTGCCAGCCCGACCAGCAAAACGGCACCTGGATCGTGCAGGCCAACGAGTGGGGCAAGTACTTGGGGCGTGCCGATTTTCAGTACCGCAATGGCACATTCACCTTGGTCAAATACGCGTTGATTCCTATCAACCTCAAGAACACGCCCCCAATCCCCGAAAACCCCGAGATGCTGGCCCTGCTCAAGCCCTACCAGGAGTTCGGGCAGCGCAAGCTGTCCATACCCGTGGGCAGCAGCGATGCCAAGCTGGACGGCGACCGCTCGGGTGTGCGCAAGGCCGCCACCAACCTGGGCGTGTTGATAGGACGTGCCATGGCGGAGAAGACCCATTCCGACTTTGCCGTGGTCAACTCGGGTGGCGTGCGCGACTCGTTGCCCGCAGGTGCCATCACCTACAAGGACATCCTCAAGGTACAACCCTTTGGCAACACGCTGGCCACGCTGAAGCTGACCGGCGCCGAGGTGCTGGACTACCTCAACATCGCGGCCGCCATGAGCCAGGGCGCAGGTGGTTTTCCGCACTTCTACGGCGTGGACCTGGTGATCACTGCAGGCAAGGTCGGCCAAGTCCACATCGGGGGGATGCCGCTGGAGCTGGCCAAGACCTACCAGATGGCCATCAACAATTTTGTCGCGGTGGGCGGCGATGGCTACCCCAACGTGACGGCGCGCGCGGGCTATGTGGACACCGGTTATGTGGACGCCGAAGTGCTGCGCGACTTCATAGCCGCCAACAGCCCGGTGCAGACCGCCCGTTTTGCACCGGGCAACCACGTTATCTACACGGCTCCCAATTGAACAATAACACCCCACGCGACAACAGCAGCAACGGGCGCATGACCACACCTTCTCGCCGCAAGAAATTCCGCGTGGTCACACGACCCGCGCAACGGCTGGACGTGTCGCTGCGCGCCGAGCAGGGCCTGATCGTCGAAGGCTACGCGCCGTCACAAATGATCGAGGATCTGCGCAAATACCAGGCCGAACTGGAGGTGCAGAACAAAGCTCTGCGCTACAGCCAGCAAGAGGCAGAGGGTGCGTCGGAGCGTTTTGCCACGCTGTTCTCCAACGTGCCACTGGCGCTGATGGTGGTAGACGAAGAGGGCCTAGTCATGGCCAGCAATGCCATGGCCCTGCGCCTTTTCCAACCGCTGGAGAGTGATCCGGCGTTGAATTTTTTGCTGCCTTTTGTCGGCCCACAACACACCGACGAAGTAGCGGTCGCCTTTTTGAACGCCAAAGCCAGCAGCACCAGCGAGGTCAGTGAGGTCGTATTTTTGGCAGGCTCGCAGGGTACGTTTACCGGCGACCTGCACATGGCGCGCATCGAGAACCCGCAGGGCGATCTGGCGCACTTTATCTGCGCCATCATCGACCAGGGCCCCTTGCTGGCCCAGCGCCATGCGCTGCAGAAGAGCGCGTCGGTTTTGCAACAGCGCAATGAGGATTTGCTGCTCAGCGAAAACCGCATGGCGGCCATCATCAACTCATCGCTGGATGCCATTTTGTGCATCGACGAAGAACGGCGCATCACGGTGTTCAACCCGGCTGCTACTGCACTATTCCAATGCGCTGCCGACCAGGCGCTGGGCAGCAAGCTGGGGCGATTTTTGCCACAAGTAGAGGCCACGCTGGCCAGCGGTGGTGTGTCTACCCAGGCCACACTGGGTGAGTTTGCCGCCACTACGTTGTTGGGGCGCGAAATCTTTGTCGAAATCAGCGTATCACTGGAACGGCGCCTGACATCACGCCCGCCCTCGGACAAGCCCGCATCGGAGCTGATTGCCCGCCGGGGCATGCAGGGGCCGCATGGCGAGGTCACCACTATTTTTGCGCGCGACCTGACGGCAGCCAAGCTGGCCGAGGCACGCCGTGTGACGCTGGAAACCCAGTTGCGCGAATCGCAAAAGATGCAGGCCATGGGCACCATGGCCGGCGGCATTGCGCACGATTTCAATAACATTCTGAGCGCCATTCTGGGCAATGTGGATCTTGCCAAGCAGGACACGGCGTCCAACTCGCCAGCGCTAACCAGCTTGCAGGAAATCGAAAAGGCCGGGCGGCGCGCGCGCGACCTGGTGCGCCAGATTCTGACCTTCAGCCGCAACGAGGTCCCCAAGCGCCTGCCCATTTCCATGGACGATGTGGTGCGCGAGGCCGCACGCCTGGTGCGCGTCGCGCTGCCGCCTTTGGTGACACTGCAGGTGGTGATGGCGCCGCAAACCACGGCCGTACTGGCCGACACCACGCAGGTGGAGCAAGCCCTGCTCAACCTGTGCACCAACGCCCTGTTGGCCATTGGTAACAAGAAGGGATCGTTGACTATAGAACTGGGCAGCGCAAAGCTGATCCAGCCGCTAAGCGGGCGCCTGGGCCTGGCCAACGGCCAGTACGTGACCGTTGCCGTGCGGGACACCGGTAACGGCATGACGCCGCAAACCCTAGCGCGGATTTTCGAGCCCTTCTTTACCACGCGCGAGGTCGGCCAGGGCACAGGCCTGGGACTGTCGGTGGTGCACGGCATCATGCAAGCCCACCAGGGCGCCATCGACGTGCAAAGCGTGCCGGGCGAAGGTAGTGTGTTCACCTTGTACTTTCCGCCCACGCAAGAAATCGCCGTTGCGCCCGCCGCAGAAGAAGTGATCGCCCCAGAGCCCATCGTCGGCAAAGGCCGCCACGTGATGTATGTGGACGACGACCAGGCCCTGGTGTTTTTGATTGCCCGCGTACTCAAGCGCAAGGGATTTACCGTCACCACGTTCACAGACCCGCAGGAGGCCCAGGTTGCCCTGCGCGCCGATGCGCAGGCCTTTGACATCCTGGTGACCGACTACAACATGCCTGGCTACAGCGGCATAGACCTGCTGCGCCAAGCCAAGCTGATACGCCCCGACTTGCCGGTGGCGCTGGCTTCAGGCTATGTGACGCCGGAGTTGGAGCAGAGCGCCATCCGCGAAGGTGCCAGTGCGCTGATCTACAAGCCCAATGATGTCAGCGAATTTTGTGAGACCGTGCAACGCCTGATTGCCGGCAACGATGCCACCTGAGGCCATTGAGGCCTTTGCGGGCATGGCGCCCAAAGAACCGGCAATTTGCGTGGTCTATGCCGACGAGGCCATCGTCGTATTGGACAAGCCTTCTGGCTTGCTGTCGGTGCCTGGCCGTGGGCCTGACAAGCAGGATTGTTTGAGTGTCCGGGTGCAGGCCCGGTTTGCCGATGCGCTGGTGGTGCACCGGCTGGACATGGCAACGTCCGGGCTCATCGTCATGGCGCGTGGCGCAGTGGTGCAGCGCCTGCTGAGTGAGGCCTTTGCCAACCGAACCGTTACCAAGCGTTACGAGGCCGTTGTCCAAGGCGAAATCGCCGCCACCGGGGACGGTTGGCGCGTGATCGACTTACCCATTGCCGTGGATTGGCCGAATCGGCCGCTGCGTGTCATCAACCACGAGACCGGCAAGCCGAGTGTCACCCGTTTACAACGCAGCCATTTTGATGCGCAGCGCCACTTGAGCCATGTGCTGTTAGAGCCTCTGACCGGTCGCACCCACCAGTTGCGGTTGCACCTAAAGGCCATTGGGCATCCCATTTTGGGTGACGCGCTGTATGCACCCGCCGAGGTTATTGCCATGGCTCCACGGTTGATGCTGCACGCCTGTGTGTTGGGCTTTGCCCACCCGGTCAGCGGTGTTGCCATGGAATTTAGCCTCTCCGCACTGACCAACGCCTAAAATAGTGGAGTGACCCCCATACAAAACGCCGATCTCCACTGCCATTCCACGGTTTCCGATGGCACGCTCGCGCCAGAAGCCCTGGCCGAACGCGCCAGCGCCAACGGTGTGGAGCTGTGGGCGCTGACCGACCACGACGAGATCGGCGGCCAAACCCGGGCTGCGGCAGCCGCCAAGGCCTGCGGCATGCGCTACCTGACGGGTACCGAGATTTCCATCACCTTTATCAACAAGACGGTCCACATTGTGGGTCTGGGCTTTGACGCCACCAACACTGACCTGGTTGAAGGCCTGCGCCGCACGCGCGGCGGCCGTGACAACCGGGCCATGGAAATGTCTGAAGGCCTGGCCAAGGTCGGTATCAAGGGGGCGTACGAGGGCGCCCTCAAATTTGTCGGCAACCCGGAACTGATTTCGCGCACACATTTCGCGCGCTTTTTGATCGAATCCGGCGTCTGCCGCGACACGAATGAGGTGTTCCGAAAGTTCCTGATCGAAGGCAAACCGGGTTTTGTGCCGCACCGCTGGGCATCGCTTAAAGACGCAGTGACCTGGATCACCGGTGCCGGCGGCTTGGCGGTCATCGCTCACCCTGCGCGCTACAAGTTCACGCCCAATGAAGAGTTTGCGCTGTTCACCGAATTCAAGGCCCATGGCGGCAAAGGGGTGGAAGTGGTGACCGGTAGCCATTCGGTGCCCGAGTACGCCACTTATGCCGACACAGCGCGCGAGTTCGGGCTGGCCGCCTCACGTGGTAGCGATTTCCACAGCCCGGACGAGAGCCACACGGAGCTCGGCACCCTGCCCTTTTTGCCAGCCAACCTGACGCCAGTGTGGGAACTGCTGGCTTCGCGCATTCAGTAGGTCACTGCTTGGCATGGCGCAATATTTCGAAGTTCACCCTGAAAATCCCCAAACGCGGCTCTTGAAACAAGCGGTGGCCCTGCTGGAAAAGGGTGGCGTCTTGGCGGTTCCCACCGATTCCAGCTACGCGCTGGTCTGCCATCTGGACGACAAGGCCGCAGTCGACAACCTGCGCCGCATCCGCGGTGTGGACGACAAACACCACCTGACCCTGTTGTGCCGCGACCTGAGCGAACTGGCCAGCTATGCCCGCGTAGACAACACCCAGTACCGCCTGCTCAAGTCAGCGACACCCGGTCCCTACACCTTCATCCTGGAAGCCAGCAAGGAAGTGCCACGCCGTGTGAGCCACCCCTCGCGCAAAACCATCGGCCTGCGCGTGCCCGCACATACAGCGCTGCAGGCGCTGCTGGCGATGCACGAGGGCGCACTCCTGGCTACAACGCTGATCGCGCCGGGTGACACCGATCCGATGAACGATGCGAATGAAATCCGCGAGCGCTTTGAGAAAGTTATCGCTGGCGTCATAGACGCAGGTGCCTGCGCGCTGGAACCCACCACGGTCATTGATTTGACCGGCTCCGAGCCTCAACTGATACGCCAAGGCCGCGGCGATCTGGGCCGCCTGGGCCTTTAAAACCAACCTGGAAACTCCATCCTGTGGATATTGCCGACCTGATTCAAACCGTAGCCCTGTACGCGCTGCCGGTGCTTTTTGCCATCACCTTGCACGAGGCAGCGCATGGTTATGCCGCACGGTATTTTGGTGACGACACGGCCTGGAAAATGGGCCGCGTCTCGCTGAACCCGATGCAACATATCGACCCCATCGGCACGATCCTGATGCCGCTGTTGTTGTACTTTGCCACATCAGGCGCATTTCTGTTTGGATATGCAAAGCCAGTGCCTGTACGCTTTGGCAATTTGCGCAACCCCAAGCGCGACATGATCTGGGTTGCGTTAGCCGGACCTGGTGCCAATCTGTTGATGGCCTTGTTGTGGGGCATAGCACTCTACCTGTTGCGCGGAGCGAATATCACCGAGCCCTTTTTCCTCAAAATGTGCCAAGGCGGTGTGTTGGTCAATGTCGTGATGTTTGCTTTCAACCTGTTCCCCGTACCACCTCTTGATGGAGGCCGCATTTTGGTAGGGTTGTTGCCCTACCGCCAAGCAGAGTTGGTTTCGCGCATTGAGCCCTGGGGATTCTTTATCGTCATGGCGCTAGTCATCATGAATGTGATCAGCACGCTGTGGATGCAGCCGGTCATGGCGCTCACCTTCGGTCTGCTGAATATCTTGCTGTCTCCTTTTGCTGCGCTGGTGTCATAAAAAACACCGCTACTTACTCCCGTATTCCCTATGGCATCTACCCGCTTTCTCACCGGCATCACCACCTCCGGAACACCCCATCTGGGCAATTACGTCGGCTCCATTCGCCCATCCGTGCGGGCCAGCCTGACAGCAGATGTTGAGAGTTTTTACTTTCTGGCCGACTACCACGCGCTGATCAAAGTTGATGAGCCCGCGCGTATCCAGCGCTCCACGCTGGAAATTGCGGCGAGCTGGTTGGCAGCGGGCCTGGACCCCGAACGTGTCACGTTTTACCGCCAGTCCGACATTCCTGAAATTCCCGAGCTCACCTGGTTCCTGACCTGCGTCACCGGCAAGGGCGTGCTCAACCGCGCCCATGCCTACAAGGCCTCCGTAGACAAAAACATGGCGGCTAACCAGGACGCGGATATGGACGTGACCGCTGGCTTGTTCATGTACCCGGTGTTGATGGGTGCCGATATTTTGATGTTCAACGCCCACAAGGTGCCGGTGGGGCGTGACCAGATCCAGCACATCGAGATGGCGCGTGACATGGCCAACAGCTTCAACCACCGCTATGGGGAGCACTTTGTGCCGCCGCAGGCCGAGATTGAAGAATCGGTTGCCACCTTGCCCGGCCTGGACGGCCGCAAGATGAGCAAAAGTTACGACAACACCATTCCGCTGTTTGCGACGCGTGAACAGCTCAAAAAACTGATAGCCGGCATCGTCACCGACTCACGCGCTCCGGGTGTGACGAAAGACACCGAAGGCTCGGCCCTGTTCCAGATTTACCAGGCCTTTGCTAGCGAAGAAGAGACCGAAGTCTTGCGCCGGGCCTATGCTGACGGCATCGCCTGGGGTGACGCAAAACAACTATTGCTGGAACGCATCGACCGGGAAATAGCACCCATGCGCGCGACTTACCAGAACCTGATGGACAACCCAGCCAAGATCGAAGCCATTTTGCTGGTTGGCGCCGCCAAGGCCCGCAAACAGGCCACGCCCTTCATGGCCACGCTACGCCATGCGGTGGGTTTGCGCAAGCTCGCGGACCAGACGCAGACTGCAACCGCGAAAGCGAACAAAGCAGCACTGCCCAGCTTCAAACAATACCGCGAAGCCGATGGCCAATTTCGCTTCAAGTTTGTCGATGCACAGGGGCGCTTGCTATTGCAAAGCCTGGGCTTTGCGTCGCCCAAAGATGCGGGCCAGGCGATTGCGCATTTGCAGCGCGACGGTGCGACTGCATTGGCTGCTTTGTCTGGCCAATTGGAACCTCTAGCGGTAGACGCATCAGCAGTGGGTGCGGCGTTGGAGCTGCTGGCTGGGGCGGGAACTTAAAAGCGCAACACCGGCTCACATGGGTGCCTCCGTGCGCGAGTTGCACCGGCGCTCTCATCACCTCTATTCACGCTACTAAAAAAGTTATGACACCACGCTCACTGTTGATCCCTGCCCTCTTGTCTTTGGCCGCTTGCGGCGTACACGCAGCGGCTGACACCGAAATCGAAACCCTGGCCTCAGGGGTAACTATTGCGCACACCATCGTCGGCACAGGCACCATGCCCACGGCGACCGATCGGGTCAAGGTGCACTACCGGGGGACTTTGGTGGACGGTACGGAATTCGACAGCTCCTATGCGCGCAACCAACCGGCCGTGTTTCCGTTGAACGGCGTCGTGCCATGCTGGACGCAGGGTCTACAACGAATCAAGGTTGGCGGCAAGGCCAAGCTGACATGCCCTAGTGCTACCGCCTATGGTGAACGCGGTGCGGGTCGCTTGGTTCCACCGAACGCAACACTAATCTTCGACGTCGAGTTGCTCGGCATCGAACGCTAATCCGCAAACGGACCATCCGCCGCCGCTTTAATGGCTGGCGCCCATAGCCGCCGCCCACGAAAACACGCTGTTGGCAGACACCCTGAACGCGGTGCTCTGGTTTTGCCCGCACGTGCCAGCGCAGTCCTTGCCGTATTGGGTGATAACGTAGTGCGTGCAGGTCACTTGTTTGCCAGGCCCTAGGTTGGCAGCAGCCCGCAGGGCGCGCACCGTGCCCTGGGCTTCCAGCTTGGCCAAGCGGTTGCGGGTAGAAATTTCGGGTGCGCTCACGTAGTGCGCAACATCCTTGATCGGAATGGGTTCTGACAGTGTTGCAAGGTGACGCAAAATCTCCAAAGATTCGGGCCATTGCTCGACGGGGATGTTTCGGTTGGAGTGCTTAGTCATACAGCCGCCTTTAGTTTGCGTTAACAAATAAAGGGCGACGCAACATCGAAAATTTGGACCACTTTCGATGGCAACCCCGCTGGCAAATGACCTTGGTCATGTAGCCCGGAAGCTTTGCGTCCTTGACTTTCGTCAAGTTTGCCCTTGCCAGATTTGCTCTTTCGAGCCGCCTCGCTGGCTGCGAGATGCAATGTTTCATGTCTCAAAACATTGCCACTAATTTGAATATTAGCCGCGCCAAAGCACATTTGCAAGCAGATGTTACAAATGATGCGCTGGCAGCTCGGGATTTCTAGAAAACGCCCCAAGCAACCACTTTGATCCTCCCATGCCTGGCTAAACTGCCGTGCCCGCCCGAATAAAGTGCCTGCCGAGCGGCTGCGCGATGCATCTCAGGCACCGCTCCCCTTATTTAGAGCTGAACCCTGCGCCATGAAAGCTACATTTCTATTGCCTTTGGCAGTTCTGGTCACTCTGTCAGCCCACGCACAGGATTTTTTCCGTAACGCTCTGCGGTCTGACAAGGAAACCCCGGTTTACATGCTGGGGTCCGTACGGGAGCGATGGACTGGCGGGCAAATCGCCTGGTATTACAACCCGGCCAATCAGCCGGGCAACCTCACCACGGTTGATGTCATCAACGCGATCAAGAATGCCTCTGCGCGTTGGGTAGGCATGTGCAATCTGAGCTTCACCTACATGGGCACCACAACCGTCCCACCCAACGTGCGTAGCACGTCCACCAGCGCACCCTGCGCGGGGATGATGCCAACGGCTGCGCGGCCTTGTACGGCGCTTCGGCCAATGCGGAATCCAACCGCGCACTGAATTGGGCGGAGCAAACCTACCCGCAATTGCTGACGCCGCATCCGGCTGCGGCGGGCACGTTCGACGGCTACTACTACCGCTACTACCCCGGTACCAAAACCTATGTGGGCACCAAAAACGGCAACGCCTACCTCATGGGCGCCGACAAAGTGATTTGCGACCAGGGCAGGCTGAACGGCTTTTGCAATGTGGTGCAGATTGCGTTGGACGTGAACTAGCGCACCGACTTGCTGCAACCTTGCCTATACGCTAAAACATATGGAAGAAAATCGTTCAACCCAAGCCACCGGGGATTCCGGCTTGCCCGAAAAAACGCAGTCAGGCAAGGGCCTCACTGAGGTTCTGGATCAGTCCGAACACGTTCGGGATTTGGTAGAGCAGAGCGCACGAGAGCTTTCATCTGTCAACACAGGCCTGGCGCAAGAGGTAGAACAGCACAGCGAGCCCCCCGGTGTACGTACAGCGCTGGAAAAGAGCCAGGCGGTCGAAGGCAAGGTACAAGACGCGGCAGACAAGTTGTCCAGAGTGAACCAGGCACTACAGGCCGAGGTCAACGCACGCCATATTCTGGAAGAGCAACTGGCCACCGTCACCCATGATGAGCAGGCGGCACGCCACGCGGCCATGCACGACGCGTTGACTGGTTTGCCCAATCGCACATTGCTTGAGAATCGCCTGGAGCACGGGCTGGCCCAGGCCAAACGCCACGACAGAACCCTGGCGGTCATGTTTCTCGATCTGGACGGCTTCAAGCAAATCAACGATGTACATGGTCACGACGTGGGTGACGCCATCCTGCAAACCATCGCCGATCGCCTGCGCGGGCAAGCCCGCGACGACGACACCGTCAGCCGATTCGGTGGAGACGAGTTCGTGTATCTGTTAACGGAAATTGATGACGACCAAGATGCCGCACTGGTTGCGCAAAAGATCGCGGAAGCGATCCAACTCCCGTGTCAGCTGAGCGTGGGCGCACTCGTCATCAAGCCCAGTATTGGCATCGCAATTTTCCCCAGGGATGGAACGTCCTGCAGTGCGCTCCTCAAAAGTGCCGATACAGCCATGTACGCCGCGAAACGCAATAAATCAGGTTACGCATTCGCCAGTTGATTCCACACCAAAGAAAACGGCCTGTGCTATTGATTAGATAGCTACAGACCGTCGTCACTGGAGGAAGAGGAGGGATTCGAACCCTCGGTACCTTGCGGTACGCCTGATTTCGAGTCAGGTACATTCGACCACTCTGCCACTCTTCCTAATTAGTTGCTTCGGTTGGACGAAGCCGAGATTCTATCAGGCTCGCAGCGTCTCCATTCCACCCAGATACGGGCGCAGCGCTTCAGGCACGGTGACCGAACCGTCGGCGTTCTGGTAGTTCTCCAGCACGGCGACCAGCGTGCGGCCCACGGCCAGGCCAGATCCGTTCAAAGTGTGCAGCAGTTCGTTCTTGCCTTGGGCGTTTTTGAAGCGGGCCTGCATACGGCGGGCCTGGAAAGCATCCATGTTGGACACCGAGCTGATTTCGCGGAAGGTGTTTTGCGCGGGCAGCCAGACTTCCAGGTCAAACGTCTTGCTGGCGCCAAAACCCATGTCGCCGGTGCACAGGCTCATCACGCGATACGGTAACCCAAGCTTTTGCAAAATAACTTCGGCGTGCACCACCATGGCGTCCAGTGCTTCATGGCTCTTGTCTGGGTGCACGATTTGCACCATTTCCACCTTGTCGAACTGGTGCTGGCGGATCAGGCCTCGGGTATCGCGCCCGGCGCTGCCAGCCTCGGAACGGAAGCATGGGGTGTGCGCCGTCAGCTTGATGGGCAACTCAGCCTCGGCCACCACCGTGTCGCGCACAAAATTGGTCAGCGGCACTTCGCTGGTGGGGATCAAATACAGCGCCGTGTGGTCGGGCTGCGCTTCGCCCTCCTGGCCGCCCTTTTTGGCGGCAAACAGGTCGCCTTCAAACTTGGGCAACTGGCCCGTGCCTTTCAGCGATTCTCCATTGACGGCGTAGGGCACATAGCACTCGGTGTAGCCATGCTCCAGCGTCTGCACGTCCAGCATGAACTGGCTCAAGGCGCGGTGCATGCGGGCGACCGGGCCTTTCATGACCGTGAAACGTGAGCCCGACAGTTTGACGCCCATCTCAAAGTCCAGGCCCAGCGGCGTGCCGATGTCCACGTGGTCCTTGATGTCGAACGCCATCGCAACCGGCGTGCCCCAGCGGCGCACTTCCACATTGCTGCTTTCGTCAGCACCCACCGGCACAGATTCGTGCGGCAGATTGGGCACGGCCAGCAGCAGCGTTTGCATGTCGGTCTGGATCACGTCCAGGCGTGTGGCAGACGTTTCTAGTTCGGTTTTCAGGCCGGCTACCTCGGCCATCACGGCATCGACTTCGGCCGGCGTGCCCTTGGCCTTGAGCATGCCAATCTGCTTGGACAGCGTGTTACGCTTGCTTTGCAACTCTTCGGTGCGCATCTGGATGGTCTTGCGCTCGGCTTCCAGCGCCGTGAAGGCGTCCACATCCAAGAATGCCTGGGGGTTCTTGCGGGTTTGCAGGCGGGCTACGACCGAATCCAGGTCTTTACGCAGAAGGGTGATGTCTAACATGGTTTTGCCGATTTTCTTTAGTCAAATGGGGCTATAGCCCTCGAATACATTACATAGCACGCTATCAACAATATAGCATCTCTAAAAATATCATCCATCTATCCGCAGCCCCTTGGGCAACGGGAACTTGACGGTTTCTTCAATGCCATCCATCTTGCGCACCGACACGGCGCCTAAAGCGCGGATGCGGTCGATCACCTCGCGCACCAAAATCTCGGGTGCCGAGGCACCGGCGGTCAGACCGACGCGGCTCTTGCCTTCGAACCAGTGGGTCTGCAATTCTGCTGCGCTGTCCACCATATAGCTGTCGACACCCAGCTTGCGCGCCAGTTCGGCCAGGCGGTTGCTGTTGGAACTGGTGGGGCTGCCCACCACAATCATGATGTCCACCTGCGGCGACATGATCTTGATCGCGTCCTGGCGGTTTTGCGTGGCGTAGCAGATGTCCTGCTGTTTGGGTGATTGCACGTTGGGAAACCGTGCTTTCACGGCGGCGGCAATCTCGGCCGCATCGTCCACGCTGAGAGTGGTCTGCGTGACAACGGCCAGCTTTTCGGTTTGTCGCGGCTGGATGCGGGCCACATCGGCCACGTCTTCCACCAGGTGGATGCTGCCGTCGTCCAACTGCCCGACGGTACCCTCCACCTCGGGGTGGCCTTTGTGGCCGATCATGATGATCTCAAAGCCTTGTTTGGCGAGGCGCGAAACTTCGATGTGAACTTTGGTCACCAGCGGGCAAGTCGCATCGAAAATATTCAGACCGCGCCGCGCGGCTTCAATGCGTACGGACTGCGGCACGCCGTGCGCGCTGAAAATTAGCGTGGCGTTGTCGGGCACATCTTCCAATTCTTCGATAAAAATTGCGCCTTTGGCTTTGAGATCGTCGACCACATATTTGTTGTGCACGACTTCGTGGCGTACGTAAATTGGCGCGCCGAATTTTTCGAGTGCGCGTTCAACGATGGTGATGGCACGTTCGACACCGGCGCAGAAACCGCGAGGGTTGGCGAGCAGTATTTGCATTGGCGCTTTCGCTTGAGTTTGCATTACAAAATTCCCTTGATATCCACTTCAAAGCGTAGCGATTTGCCGGCGAGTGGATGGTTGAAGTCTACCAGTAGCCCATCTTCATCACGCTCGCGCACGATGCCAGTAAATTGTTGTCCTGCGGTGTTTTGCATGGTGATGTTGGCGTGCAGTTCTGGCATTGCGTCATCCGGCAAATCACTGCGACGAATACGCTGCACGAGATCAGGGTTGTGCGCACCGAATGCGGCATCGGGCGGCAAATCAAAACTGCGACAGGTGTCAGTCGGCAGGCCGATGAGACATTGCTCGAGGGGCGTCGCAAGCTCGCCAGTACCGAGTTGCAAGGTTGCTGGACGATGATCGAACGTGCTGATGAATTCAAAACCGTCGCTATTGGTGACGCGGTAATGCAGTGTGATGAGGCTGTTCGCGGTGATGATTTCGGTGTTCATACGGGCGTGATTTTCGGGCGGCGAAATTCGTGCAACACCATCAATGCAACACCGACGGTAATCGCAGAATCGGCGACATTGAAGGCGGGAAAATGATGCCCAGCGTAATGGAAATCGAGGAAGTCGACGACCGCATCGAAACGCAAGCGGTCAATTAGATTGCCCGCCGCGCCACCCAAAATGAGTGCCAGTGCTACGGACAATAATCGCTCGGTGGTGTGTTGGCGCAGCATGAAAATCAGCCAAGCGCAAACGCTGATTGCCAGCGCGACAAAGAACCATTTTT
>NZ_JANXUQ010000253.1 GCF_025356155.1 Rhodoferax sp.
ACTCGGCCGTCGGCGCCTGCGAGGCCTGTCGCGGCTTTGGCCGCGTGGTCGGCGTGGACCTAGGGTTGGTCATCCCCAACGAGAAGCTCACGCTGCGCGCCGGCGCCATCAAGCCCATGCAGACGCCTGCATGGAAAGAAGCCCAAGACGACCTGATGCGCCACGCCGAGGCGGCCGGCATCCCGCGCGACACACCCTGGTACAAGCTGACGCCCGAGCAGCAGGGCTGGGTCATCAATGGCTCACCCAACTGGAACGGCAAATGGAGCCAGCACTGGTTCGGCATCAACCGCTTCTTCGCCTACCTGGAGACCAAGGCCTACAAGATGCACATTCGCGTGCTGCTGTCCAAGTACAGGAGTTATACGCCTTGCGGCACCTGTGGTGGTGCGCGGCTGAAGACCGAGAGTTTGCTGTGGCGCATTGGAACCAAGGCGCAGGCAGATGCTGTGTTGCCGCCTGCCAAGCGGTTTATGCCGCGCGGGGTTACGTGGTCGCGTGAGCAACTCGAAGGCTTGCCGGGTCTGTGTCTGCACGATTTGATGTTGATGCCTATCGACAAGTTACGACGGTTCTTTGATTCGCTGCAAGCGGTGCTGGGCGAAGCGGGGTTGCCGGGCTCCTCATACGGGTACACGAAATCGTCGCCCGGCAACCCCACTCCACCCAGCACAGCCGTGTCTCCGGCTGACTTGTCTTCACCTTTCGAGCGCGAAGCCGAAGGCAGGGGTGCGCGGGCTGACGATATTGAGCTACGCGACGAGGAAGCCCGCGTACCCCTGTCTTCGGCCCCCCCGGCCCCAGCCACCTCGGAGGCCGAAGCCAAGACATTAAAGCTGTTGCTGGAAGAAGTCTGCACCCGACTGAAGTACCTGTGCGACGTAGGCATTGGCTACCTCACGCTAGACCGCCAAAGCAGAACGCTGAGCGGCGGCGAAGTGCAACGCATCAACCTGACCACCGCCCTCGGTACTTCCCTGGTCAACACCCTCTTCGTTTTGGACGAGCCGAGCATCGGCCTGCACCCGCGCGACATGCACCGCATCATCGTGGCCATGCAGCGCCTGCGCGATGCGGGCAACACGCTGGTGGTGGTGGAACACGACCCGGCGGTGATGCTGGCTGCGGACCGCATGATCGACATGGGCCCCGGCCCGGGAGAGAAGGGCGGCCAGATTGTGTTTGATGGCAGTACCGAAGACCTGCGCAGTGCTGACACTTTGACCGGCGCTTACTTGGGCGGCCGCAAACAGGTCGGCATGGGCTTCAAGCGCAGGGTGGCCGAGAACACCCCGCGCCTGATTTTGGAAGGCGTGACCGAGCACAACCTGAAGAACATCTCGGTAGATATTCCGCTGCAGCACCTGGTGTGCGTCACCGGCGTCAGTGGCTCGGGCAAGTCCACGCTGATACAAGACGTGCTGGCCCCCGCCCTGTTGCGCCACTTTGGCAAGGCAACCGAAACGCCGGGCGCCCATGCACGCCTGCTGGGTGCCGAGCAGTTGAGCGAAGTGGTGTTTGTGGACCAGTCGCCGATCGGCAAAACCGCACGCTCCAACCCGGTGAGTTATGTGGGCGCATGGGACGCGATCCGCGAACTGTTCGCCGGTGCCGACTTGTCGCGCGAGCGGGGTTACACCGCCAGCAAGTTCAGTTTCAACGGCGGTGATGGCCGTTGTCCCACCTGCGGCGGCTCGGGCTTTGAGCACATCGAGATGCAGTTCTTGAGCGACGTGTATCTGCGTTGCCCGGATTGCGATGGCAAGCGTTACCGGCCGGAGATTTTGGAGGTGACCATCGAGCGCCGCGCCAAGGGCGCTACCAGTCTGCGGCGCGTCAATGTGGCCGATGTGCTGAACCTGACCGTTACCGAAGCAGCGGACCTTTTTGCCAACGACCGTGACGTGATCCGCGCGCTGCAACCCATCGTCGATGTGGGGCTGGAGTATGTGAAGCTGGGCCAGCCTGTGCCCACGTTGTCGGGTGGCGAGGCACAGCGTTTGAAACTGGCCGGCTTCCTGGCCGAGGCCGCCAAGAGCAGCACCGCCAGTCGTCAGGCTCTGGCCAAGCGCGGCACGCTGTTCATGCTGGACGAGCCGACCACCGGCCTGCATTTCGACGACATCGCCAAGCTGATGCGCGCGCTGCGCAAGCTGCTCGATGCGGGGCATTCGCTCTTGGTCATCGAACACAACCTGGACGTGATCCGTGCGTCGGATTGGTTGATTGATCTCGGCCCCGAGGGTGGGGATGCCGGGGGTGAAGTGGTGGCTTATGGCACGCCAGAAGATTTGTTGCTGCACGCGACGTCGCACACCGGCAAGGCGCTGCGGGAGTATGCGGCGGCCATGGGTGTGGTGCATGAGGTGCAAGAGGTTCGAACGGCGTACTTGGCGCTCGCGGCAGCCAAACCGGGTTCGCCGGGCTCCTCATACGGGTACACGAAATCGTCACCCGGCGAACCCGGTTTAGCTGCGGGTCTGGGCGTGGCAGCGAGGAATGGGGGTCAGATCCCAATTCAGGACATCAACAATGACGGAGACCAAGTGCGCCGAACGAAATTGGGCTCTGACCCCCAATCCGGTGCAGCCGGAGAAAACTGCATCCGCATCGTCAACGCCAAAGAACACAACCTGAAGTCGTTGAGTGTTGACATCCCCCGCGGCAAGTTCAACGTCGTCACCGGCGTCTCCGGCTCCGGCAAATCCACACTAGCCTTCGACATCCTCTTCAACGAAGGCCAACGCCGTTATCTGGAATCACTGAACGCCTACGCCCGCAGCATCGTCCAACCCGCAGGCCGCCCGGAAGTGGACGCGGTCTATGGCATTCCACCAACAGTGGCGATCGAACAGCGCCTGTCCCGCGGTGGCCGCAAGAGTACGGTCGGCACCACCACCGAGGTCTGGCACTTCCTGCGTCTGTTGTACGTCAAGCTCGGCACACAACACTGCATCTTTGACGGCGCAGCGGTCGAGCCGCAGTCGGCAGACAGCATTGCGGCGCAGTTGCTGAAAAACTTCCGTGGCCAACACATCGGCCTGCTGGCGCCACTGGTGTCGGGCCGCAAAGGCGTCTACACCGAACTGGCCGATTGGGCACGGCCGCGCGGCTTTACGCATCTGCGGGTCGATGGCAACTTCTTGCCCACAACCGGCTTTCCGCGCATTGACCGCTTCAAGGAGCACAACATCGAGCTGCCTGTCGCCAGCCTGGACGTGAACCCTGCGCACGAGGCGCAACTGCGCGAGGCTCTGGCCACGGCACTGGTGCACGGCAAAGGTGTGGTGCATGTGCTGTCGGGCATGGACGGCTTGAAGGAGGCCATGCTGGCAGGTACTCCCGCCGCCGGCATCGGCAAGGTGCAGGTGTTCTCCACCAAGCGCGCCTGCCCGGTGTGCTCCACCTCCTATGTGGAGTTGGACCCGCGACTGTTTAGTTACAACAGCAAGCACGGCTGGTGCCCCGATTGCGTAGGCACCGGTGTCGCGCTAACCAAAGACCAGCGCAAGGTGTTTGACGATTCGGTGAAGGACGACGACAACAAGGGCCGCGAACAAACCTTTGCCGAGGCCGATATCGAAGACTTGCACGACGCGACTTGCCCGACCTGCGAAGGCACGCGCCTGAACGCAACCGCACGCGCTGTGTTGTTCAACGGCGTGGGCATTACCGACATCGCGCGCTTGAGCGTGACCGACGTGCGCAAGTGGGTGCAGACGCTGCAGGTGATTGGCGGCATGACGACGCGTGAAGGCGATATTGCACGTGACCTGGTGCCCGAAATCAAGAGCCGCCTGGAGTTTTTGGAAGAGGTGGGCTTGGGTTATCTGACGCTGGACCGCGGCGCACCCACGCTCAGTGGCGGCGAGGCGCAGCGCATCCGCCTGGCGGCACAACTGGGCAGCAATCTGCAGGGCGTTTGTTATGTGCTGGACGAGCCCACGATTGGCCTGCATGCGCGGGACAACAAAATCCTGCTGGGTGCCTTGCGCTCGTTGAGCGACAAGGGCAACACGCTGGTGGTGGTGGAGCACGACGAGGACACCATCCGCCATGCGGACCACATCATCGACATTGGGCCTAGCGCTGGTAAGCGCGGTGGGCGGTTGGTGGCCGAAGGGTCGGTTGCGGATTTGCAGGCGGCTTCTGAGTCGCAGACCGGGCGGTATTTGTTGCATGCGATGAAACATCCCTTGGCCGTGCGCCGGGGGATGGTTTCGTTTGCGGAGTCTTTGGTGCTCGACGCGGCGGAGGCCGTTTCGCCGGGCTCCTCATACGGGTACACGAAATCGTCACCCGGCGAAACAACCTCCACCGCGAATGTTGGCAAGCCTGCGAAGAAGCTCAGTGCGAAGGCCGCGAAGGCGGCCGTGGAAGCCGCACGCGCCATGGACAGTGCCACCGCGAATGCCGAGCTGGCAGACCGCGCACGCGTCGCTGCCGAATATGCCGCGCTCGCTGACCGCCGCACAGCCCGCCTCTCCGTCGCAGCATCGGGAAGCCCGGGGGCGGGTGACGACATCAGCTACGCGTCTAAGGAACCCACCCCCGGGCTTCCCGATGCGGGCACAGCAGAAGCACAAGTAACAAAGCCAAAGATCGACTGGCTGACCGTCAAAGGCGCCAACCTCCACAATTTGCAAAACGTCACGGCAAACATCCCGTTGAAGCGCCTGGTCGCAGTGACTGGTGTGTCGGGCTCCGGCAAGTCCACATTGGCACGCGATGTACTGCTCGCCAATGTGCAGGTCGGCGTGCAGAAGCGCAGCACCAAAGCAGGCAGAGACGCCTTGGACGCCGGTGAAAAAATCCATTGGACCGGCTGCACAGGCGTGACCGGATTCGAGACCATCGACCGCGTGCTGGAAGTGGACCAGACCCCCATCGGCAAGACCCCGCGCAGTTGCCCCGCTACCTACATCGGCTTCTGGGACACCATCCGAAAACTCTTCGCCGACACGCTGGAAGCCAAGGCCCGCGGCTACGCGGCCAACCGCTTCAGCTTCAACACCGGCGAAGGCCGCTGCCCCGGTTGCGAAGGCCAAGGCATACGCACCATTGGCATGAGCTTTTTGCCCGACGTGAAAGTGCTGTGCGAAACCTGCAAAGGTGCGCGCTTCAACCCCGAGACGCAAGCGGTGACTTGGCGCGGCAAGAACATCGGCGATGTGCTGCAGATGGAAGTGGACGAGGCGGTGGAGTTCTTCGCCGCCATGCCGTCGATTGCCCATCCATTGCAGTTGCTGAAGGACGTGGGCCTGGGCTACCTGACCCTGGGCCAGCCATCACCCACACTCAGCGGCGGCGAGGCGCAGCGCATCAAGCTGGTGACCGAGCTGAGCAAGGTGCGCGACGATATTGGCAAACGCGGCAACAAGGCGCCGCACACGCTGTACGTGTTGGACGAACCCACGGTGGGCCTGCACATGGCGGATGTGGAGAAGCTAATCCAGGTGTTGCATCGGTTGGTCAATGCGGGCCACAGCGTGGTCGTCATTGAGCATGACCTGGATGTGATTGCCGAGGCCGACTGGGTCATTGACCTCGGGCCGGATGGTGGCAACGCGGGCGGGCAGGTGGTGGCTGCGGCCACACCGGAGGCCGTGGTCAAGCTGGGTACACACACCGGCGTGGCGTTGGCGGCGGTGCTGGCGCGCTAGGGTTGTTGATGATTGCTATCAAAACAGAAGCTGCTCACGAATATTTCACGAGGGCTATAGCATGATTTCATCTAAAGACTCGGGTGAAGAAGGTATTTCGGCTTCTAAAAAACCTGATTTGGGTATTTCAGAGGTCAACCCGCTGCCTCCGCTGGTGGACGCCTTGCGCGCCTTCGCCCACGCGCGTGACTGGGAGCAATTCCACACTCCCAAGAACCTGGCCTGCGCGCTGTCGGTGGAGGCGTCTGAATTGCTGGAGCATTTCCAGTGGCTGACCGATGCGCAAAGCCAGTCGCTGGCGCCCGACAAGCAGCAAGAGGTAGCTGCCGAGGCGGCGGATGTGTTCCTTTACCTGCTGCAGCTGTGCGACAAGCTGGACATAGACCTGATCGCCGCGGCGAAGGCCAAGATGCTGGTCAACGCGCAGAAGTATCCTGTGGCCACGGCACGCGGCAACAGTGCCAAGTACACCGAGCTATAAACCCCAGTGGCTGCACGGGCGTACCCTAGAATGGGTAGCAAGGGGGAGCCATGACGCCAGAGCAGAAAGCCAGAGTCAGCATCGACGCACTGCTCGTGCAGGCCGGTTGGCACGTCTGCAACGTTTTTGACGCAAATATCCATGCCGCCACCGGCGTCGCCATTCGCGAATTCCCCCTTAATACCGGTTTTGGGTTTGCCGACTACCTGCTCTATGTAAACGGCAAGGCCTGCGGCGTGATCGAGGCCAAGAAGCAAGGTGCCACGCTCAGTGGTGTGGAGCTGCAAAGCAGCCGCTATGCCCAAGGCCTGCCTAAGAGCTTGCCCGCCTGGAGCCGCCCGCTGCCCTTTGTGTGGGAATCCACGGGCGTAGAAACCCACTTCACCAACGGGCTGGACCCTGAGCCGCGTGCTAGAGCCGTCTTTGCCTTCTTCCGCCCCGAGCTGCTGGTGCAGTGGCTGGCCTATTTGCCGGCGCTGGCGGGTTCCACCGGCGCACAAGAAACCGCAGGCACTTTCCTCACCCGCATGCGCACCATGCCCCAGCTGCTCACTGAGTGGGGCAGCGGCGGCGCGCACTATGCACTGTGGCCCGCCCAAATCAGCGCCATCACCAACCTGGAGAAATCCCTCGCCGCCAACAAGCCCAAGGCCCTGATCCAGATGGCCACCGGCAGCGGCAAGACCTTCACCAGCATCGGCTTCATCTACCGCCTCATCAAGTTCGGCGGCGCGCGCCGGGTGCTCTTCTTGGTAGACCGTGGCAACCTGGCCCGCCAGACCAAAAAAGAGTTTGACGCCTACGCATCGCCCTACAACAACTACAAGTTTGGCGAGGAATACATCGTCCAGCATCTGCAAAGCAACCAGCTCGACACCAGCGCCCGCGTGGTGATTTGCACCATCCAGCGCATGTTCAGCATGCTCAAAGGTCGCGAACTGGCCGAGGAGGCCGACGAAGAATCCACCGAGAAGATTGAGACCCTGTTCAAAGACCCCGAGCCCATTGGCTACAACCCGGCCATCCCCATCGAGAGCTTTGACATCGTCGTCACCGACGAGGCCCACCGCAGCATCTACAACTTGTGGCGCCGGGTGCTGGAGTACTTTGACGCCTACCTCATTGGCCTGACCGCCACGCCCAACAAGCAAACTTTCGGCTTCTTCAACCAAAACCTGGTCATGGAATACGGCCACGCCCAGGCCGTGGCCGACGGCGTGAATGTGAACTACGACGTCTACCGCATCAAAACCGAGGTGAGCGAGCAGGGCGCCAAGGTAGACAAAGGCTTCTGGTTGGAAACGCAAGACAAAGCCACCCGCCGCAAGACCGCCTGGCAACTCGACGACGACTTTGAATACCAACCCGAAGAGCTAGACCGCGCCGTGCAAACGCCCGACCAGATCCGCACTGTGGTGCGCACCCTGCGGGACCGCTGGCAGGCCGACATGTTCCCCGCCCGCACCGAGCTGCCCAAGACCCTCGTCTTCGCCAAAGACGACAACCACGCCGAAAAGATTGTGGAGATACTGCGCGAAGAGTTTGGCCGCGGCAACGAGTTCGCGCAAAAGATCACCTACCGCAGCGCCCAGGGCGGCGGCACCAGCCCCGAGCAGCTGATCAAAGACTTCCGCACCGGCTACTACCCCCGCGTGGCGGTGACCGTGGACATGATCGCTACCGGCACAGACATCAAGCCCGTGGAAATCGTCGTCTTCATGCGCAGTGTGAAAAGCCGCAGCTTCTTCGAGCAGATGAAAGGCCGTGGCGTGCGCGTGTGCAACCCCACCGACCTGGCCGCCGTCAACCCCGGCGAACACATCAAGAAAGACCACTTCGTCATCGTCGACTGCGTGGGCGTGTGCGAGCGTGACAAAACCGACAGCCGCCCCATGGACGCCAAAAAGAGCGTGCCCCTGGACAAACTGCTGCAAGCCGTGAGCCTGGGCAATGTGGAAGACGAGGTGCTGAGCAGCATCGCCGCCAGGTTGGCCCGGCTGGACAAAGACGCCAGCGATGCCGACCGCGCCAAGGTGGTGGAACTGAGTGGCGGCAAAACCCTGCGCGACCTGGCGCGCGGCATTGTGGACGCCCTGAATTTTGCGAACGACGCCGACAACTCCGTTCGCCCTGAGCTTGTCGAAGGGCAACTACGCGAAGCAACCAAGCCCTTTGCCTTTCCCGCCTTGCGCGAGCAGCTATTAAAAATGAAGCAGAAGGCTGACCTGGTGATCGACGTGGTCACGCAAGACAGCCTGCTGCACGCTGGCTTTAGCGAGGGCAGCGACAGGGCCACTGCGCTGGTGCAGAGCTTTGAGCAGTTCATCACCCAGCACAAAGACGAAATCACCGCCCTGCAAATCTTGTACAGCAGGCCCACGCGTGCCCCACTGAAGTTTGAAGACGTAAAAGCCTTGGCAGACGCCCTGCACGCCCCGCCGCTCAACATAGACGAAGGCGCCCTGTGGCAGGCCTACGCGACCCTGCGCAAAGACAAGGTCAAAGGCGCCAAGGAGCGCCGTCTGCTGACGGATTTGGTCAGCCTGGTGCGCTTTGCCATGCAGCAGACCAACGAACTGGTGCCTTACCCCGAGCGCGTGCAGGCCAACTTCAAAGCCTGGTTGGCCCAACACAATGCCGTTCGCCCTGAGCCTGTCGAAGGGCAGTCAGCCCCTTTTACTAATGAACAAATCCACTGGCTAGAAATGATCCGCGACCACATCGCCGCCAACTTGCGGCTTGAAATAGACGACTTCGAATACGCCCCCTTCAACGCCCAAGGCGGCCTGGGCAAGGTGCACCAGCTCTTTGGCGCGGAACTGCCCATGGTGATTGAGGAATTGAATCGGGAGTTGGCGGCGTGAGTGGGTTCCCTACGATCCAGCTAGGCGAAGTGACAACCAAGGTCGGCAGCGGCTCGACACCGCGAGGCGGTGAGGCTGCATACAAGTCAACCGGCACGCCCCTTATTCGCTCCATGAATGTGCACTTCGGCGGTTTCCGCGAAGATGGCTTGGCCCACATAGACGATGACCAAGCCGCTGCTCTGCGAAACGTCGAAGTACGAGCACGCGACGTGCTGCTCAACATCACAGGTGCATCGATTGGGCGAGTCACCATCGCGCCGCCACATATGGACGGTGCGCGCGTCAACCAACACGTTTGCATCATTCGGCCAGACGATCGGCTTGAGCCTTCATTTCTGCGCTGGTTTCTTGCGTCTCCCCATCAACAGCGGCTCATTAATTCAATGGAGTCCGGCGCGACTCGACAGGCACTGACGAAGGAAAAAATTCTTGCTTTTGAAGTGCCCCTGCCCTCATTGGATGGGCAGCGCGAGATCGTCGCCGAACTCGAAAAACAGTTCTCCCGCCTCGACGAAGCCGTCGCCAACCTCCAGCGCGTCAAAGCCAACCTCAAACGCTACAAAGACAGCGTTTATTCCGAAGCCTTTAGCAAAGGCCCGAACAGTACTCTGGGTGAATTGATCGAAGCGGGTCCTCAGAATGGACTCTACCTTCCAAAGGATCTGTACGGCGATGGTGTTCCGATTCTCCGAATCGACGATTACCAAACGGCGTGGATTCGACCTGTGCAAGAACTGCGTCGAGTCAAAGCCACTAAGGAGCAAATTTCAACTTGGGCCCTGTGCGAAGACGATCTAGTAGTCAACCGCGTGAATAGCATGACTCATTTGGGTAAATGCGTGCGGATTCCAAAATCGCTTGCGGGAACGGTCTTCGAGTCAAACATGATGCGTATGCGATTGACCACGGCTGCTTCTCCAAAGTACGTTGAGCACTATTTGGCATCTCGACTTGGTAAGAAACGACTCACAGGAAATGCCAAATGGGCAGTGAACCAAGCCAGCATTAATCAGAAAGACGTCCGGGCCACACCGATATTCGTCCCCGATTTGGCTACGCAGTTGGCGTTAGTGACAGAAATCGACCGTCAACTATCCATCGTCCGCGAAGTCGAGGCCGAGGTTGATACCAACCTTCACCGCGCGCAGTCGCTGCGGCAGGCGACCTTAGCGAAGGCTTTTTCAATTCCTTGATTGTTAGGACTGCTAGATGTCTTCACCCATTGGTGGTTTCTTAATCTCTTTTGACGAGTCTCAGCGAAATGCGTTTTTAAAAGAAGTACGCGATTTAAAGAACGGTTTCACAGATGCGCTGAGTAGTGATGACTGGCCTGTTCGGCGCTGGGAAGTCTGTGGCTTACTTTTTGAGCCCGGAAAGATTACTCATTGGGCATTAGCGCGCAAGGGCAACAGGGTAGCCACCGGGAAGGTTCGCGTTGAGTTTACGGAAGTCACGCCTACGTCCATTCAAATCGATTCCGTCAAATCGCTAATGGCGAACGCGTCACAGGTCAAAATTGTCAGCGCCCGGTCTGGAATCGGTGGAGCAATTGGAGAACCAACATGGAATAGCTTGAAGGAGGCCATTGGCCAAATGGACGAAGATTCTTTGGCCGTGCTAGAGCGCCTTGAACGAATGAGGGTGCAGAGTCGAAATCACATAGTCCGACCTGGTGTTGAAGTGGTAGCACAACAACGCGATGCTCTAGGTGTAGCGTTGGATGCGTTTGACCAAACGGGCCAGTTGCGGAAAAAGACACTTCAAAGTTGGGTCGCACCCGAAGGTAACGTGCTGACCTCTTTTTTGGATGGACTAACAGGTGTCCGCACTATAGAAGATCAGCTCATTGCGAGGGATGCCGCAACCTTTCCAAACGCTGATGAGCGTAGGCTGACGACGGTCGGCGCTGTGTTCCATGTGGGTGGGCGAACATTGGAGGTTTTCAATTTGAATCGAACCCGCGTGGAACACGCGACGGGTGCGGATCTGCTGTATTTCCACGAGCAGTGCAATGCTTGGACGCTTGTTCAGTACAAGTCAATGGAGCGTGACGACGCGGCGCTAGATAAGCGCGCTGTATACCGACCAGATTCGACCTTTGATAGTGAACTTCAACGCATGGTCGACTTCCGCCAGCAGACACCTGACGCTTGGTTGTCGGCGGATGGCCCAAACGCTTATCGCCTGAGTGGTGATGGTTTTTTCTTCAAGTTTTGTTCGAGGATTCAACTTGAGGTACTGTCAGATGCGTTGTTGCCAGGGATGTACTTACCACGTGAGTTCATGGTGTCTGTTTTGGCTGACCCCAAGTCGAGAGGCCAACGAGGTGGCCGGATCTTGACGTTTGAAAATGCAGGGCGCCATTTGACAAACATGCTTTTTGCTGAGTTGCTGCGTGAAGGTTGGATTGGTACCCGTGGCGTTTCGTCCGAAAAGATTGCGCAAATCGTTAGGGATGCGTTGATGGGAAACAGGTCTGTTTCGGTTGCCAGAGCTAGGCCGCCAGGTTCCACTGAAAACTTGGAAGAGACGCTCCTTCAAATTGGTCTAGTTAGCGACGCCGGAACTGAAGTGCAAATATGAACACTGCCGATCTCTCTGCACTCCTAGACCGCCTGCGCGCCGAGCCGCGTGAATCGGAGTGGCTGGAATTCAAGGCCAACCGCTACGAGCCACAGGCCATCGGCGAATACCTTTCCTCGCTGGCCAATTCCGCCTGTCTGCTGGGCAAGCCGCGTGGCTACTTGGTGTTTGGCATTGAAGATGGCACCCATGCGGTGGTGGGCACCAGTTTTGACCCGCAGGCTGAGGTGGGGCAGGGCAACCAGTTGTTGCCGCTGTGGCTTGCGCTGGGTTTGAAGCCCAAGCTAGGATTTGATGTCCACTCCTGCCAGTACCACGGCCAGCGCGTGGTTGTGTTTGAAGTGCATCCGGCGTTTGACCGGCCCGTGGAGTTTTACGGCAAGGCCTTTGTCCGCAATGGCAGCAGCAAAACGGCGTTGGCCGGTTACCCGGACAAGGAGCGTGCCATCTGGACGCGCCGTGTGGACTGGAGCGCGCAGGTGTGCGAGCAGGCCACGTTGGCTGATCTGGATCCATTGGCCGTTGCAGAGGCGCGCCGCCAGTTTGCGGAAAAGAACAAAACCAAGCCCGACCGTTTGGCTGAGCTGGCCGAGTGGGACGACGCCACCTTTTTGAACAAGGCCAAGTTAACAGTGCGTGGCTCTGTGACCCGTGCGGCCTTGCTTTTGCTGGGGCGTGAAGAATCGACATCGCTGCTGGCCCCTGCGGTGGCACGCATCAGCTGGATTTTGAAGAACGAGCGCAACGAAGAGCTGGACTACGAACACTTCGGCCCACCCATGCTGCTGAACGTGAACAAGGTGCTGGCCCGCATCCGCAACCTGACAGTGCGTGAGTTGCCGGACGGCACGCTGTTTCCGGTGGAGCTGACGCAGTACGACCCCTGGGTTATTCGTGAGGCCTTGCACAACTGCATTGCCCACCAGGACTACGGCTTGCGTGGTCGCATTCAGGTGGTAGAGACACCGCAGGCGCTGCTGTTGACCAACGTGGGTGGCTTCTTGCCAGGACGGGTGGAGACGGTGATTGACCAGGACGCGCCGCTGGAAATCTACCGCAACCCCTATTTGGCCGAGGCCATGGTGAGTCTGAACATGATCGACACCCAAGGCGGTGGCATCAAGCGCATGTTCCAGACCCAACGCCGCCGCTTCTTCCCCATGCCAGATTACGACTTGACGCAGCCTGAGCGGGTGATGGTGACGCTACGTGGGCGTATTTTGGACGTGCGCTACACCCGGTTGCTGATGGCGCAGGGAGAGTTGGACTTGGGCACCATCATGCTGCTGGACAAGGTGCAAAAGGGGCAGCGGATTGACGCTGACGAGGCCAAGCGCCTGAAGGCGGCCAAGTTGGTGGAAGGACGCTATCCCAATTTGCTGGTCGCTGGTAGCGTGGCCGCGGCCACGGGGGACAAAGCGCAGCACATTCGCAATCGTGGTTTTGACAATCGGTACTACCGTGACCTGATCGTGGACTTGGTTCGCGAGCATCAGCCGGTATCGCGGGAGGACATTGATAAGCTACTTTTGAGCAAGCTCCCGGAGGTTTTGAGCGCCGATCAAAAAGCATCCAGGGTTCATAACTTGCTGACGTCCTTGTCTGGCAAGCGCATTCAGAACGTCGGAACCCGGCAGGCTTCCAAATGGGTTTTGATGCCACCAGAAAAGCAATGATTAGGCTTGCCTAACAATGCTCTCTTAAAGTGCTCACGAAGAAAGTCTTTCAAATTCAACGACTTAGGCTTTGTTTAGTCTTTGATAAACGCTTTGTTTAACAAAGGCTAAACAAAGCGTTTAACTTAGCCAAGCAAACTCCTTTCTCCCTCCGCATCTTCGTCGCAGACGGCGACCCCGACGGCCTGCGCATCGTCGACAAGTCCAACTGGATCGGCAAGGCACTCGTGTTCCCGCGAGCGCTGCTGCCGCAGGTCAAGGCCCGGCCCGAACTGACGCAGACCGGGGTGTACCTGCTGCTGGGTCCGCGCCCAGACGGTGAGGGCGACATGCTCTACGTGGGCGAGGGCGATCCTCACGTTGTCGGGCACCGTGGCCGTAGACGGCGACAAGACCAGTTCGCACCTGCACATGGCCATTTCCACCGCCGCTGTGCAGGTGTTGGGCGGGCATGTGGCGCCGGGCTGCATCGTGCGCACCACGGCCGAGGTGCTGCTGGCCCTGCTGCCCGACTGGCAGTTCACCCGGGAGCCGGACGCACAAACCGGCTTTGACGAGCTGGTGGTGCGGGCGTGGAGCTGATTTTTGCTGCGATTTTGATAGCTACTTGTGCAATGAATACGAGGCTAGAGGCCTATTTCATTCATGACTTGCCTTTGGATGGCAATTCATTTACATTCAATATTCGCGATTCACGAATATTGAATGTAAATGCAGCTAAAACCGCAAGACTTCCTGGTAGCCCTCAAGCTGGTAGCTTGGGGTGAGCAGCGCTGGACGTATGCACGGTTGGCGCAGGAGCTGGGCATTAGTGTGTCGGAGGCGCATGGAGCAGTAAAGCGGGGACTGGAAGCTGGGTTGCTTTTGCAAAACCGGCCAGCGGTTTCGCTGCCGGAGGCTGGCGGTTCCGACGCAGCCCCATCGGTGCAAGAGCCGCAAGGCATCTACCGTGTTACGCGCAAGCGTGTGCGCCGCGCGGCTGATGCCGAAAGCGAGGCCATGGCTGACAACCCGGTGCGCCCCCATTCCCACAACCTGGCCGAGTTTGCCCTACACGGAGCCAAATATGCCTTCCCCGGTGTGCGGTTACCACTGGTAGTGGGCGTGCCTACCAGCCATAGTGCACCTGC
>NZ_JANXUQ010000277.1 GCF_025356155.1 Rhodoferax sp.
CCAGTACACCACCGAATACGGCAACATCAGCGCGGCCAGCATAGGCGCCATCCAGCGCGGGCTGATGCAGATTGAAGCCCAAGGCGGCGAAAAGTTCTTTGGCGAACCCATGCTGAATATTGCCGATTTCATGCAGACTGACGCCAAGGGACAGGGCGTCGTCAACATCCTGGCTGCCGACAAGCTGATGAACGCGCCCCGCCTGTACGCCACTTTTTTGCTGTGGATGCTCAGCGAATTGTTCGAGACCCTGCCCGAGGTCGGCGACCTGGACCAGCCGAAGATGGTGTTCTTCTTCGACGAAGCGCATTTGCTGTTCAACGACGCGCCCAAGGTGCTGCTGGAGCGCATCGAACTGGTGGTACGCCTGGTGCGCAGCAAGGGTGTCGGCGTGTACTTTGTAACGCAAAACCCGCTGGATATCCCCGACACCGTGCTGGCCCAGCTGGGCAACCGCGTGCAGCACGCGCTGCGCGCCTTCACGCCACGTGACCAAAAGGCGGTCAAATCGGCGGCTGACACGATGCGCGCAAATCCGGGGTTGGACATCGGCACGGCCATTACCGAGCTGGCCGTGGGCGAGGCATTGATCAGTTTTCTGGACGACAAGGGCCGGCCCTGTGTGACGGAGCGCGTGTTTGTGTTGCCACCATGCAGCCAGATTGGCCCCATCACAGCCGAGCGGCGCAAGACTTTGCTGGCCGAATCTCTGGTCGCGGGGGTGTACGAGAAAAAAGTGGACCGGGATTCTGCGTTTGAGGCGATCAAGGGGCGTACCCAGGCTCGGCAACCTGCGGGCACCGTTGCGACTGCGCCCAACGGCGTGCCGGCTTCCACCCCATCTGCGCCCGAAAAAAGCATTTTTGACAGTATCGGTGACATGCTGGGTGGTGGCACCCGCCGCACCCGCACCAGTGTCGGCGAGCAGTTGGCGCGCAGCGCCGCCAGCTCCATTGGGCGTGAAGTGGGGCGGCAGATCATCCGCGGGGTGCTGGGTGGGATATTTGGTGGGTCCAGGCGCTAGCTTTTAGCTTGAATTCCAACCTGTACTCGGCCCGTCGTTTCGTTTCACTCTTTTCGTACTCCGTAAAGTGATTTTTCACCATCAGCTAAACGGTACGTTTTTTTCGACGGAAACGTCAAATAGATAGCAAATAGTGAAGATTGCCACGATGTACTTGCTTTGCCTACAGTCAAAGTAATCGCGCTTGCAACACCGCCTGCGCCAGTGCAAAGTCCTGCGGATAGGTGACCTTGAAGTTCTGCGCGCTGCCCTCCACCAGCAGCGGCGCCTTGCCAACAAACTCCAGCGCGCTGGCTTCATCGGTGACGGTGTCACCGGCGGCCTGCAGGGCCTGTTGCAGGTCGGCGATGCGGAACATCTGCGGGGTCTGCGCCAACCATTTGTCGGCGCGCTCCACGGTTTGCGCCACGCGCCCGCCGACTGCGCGCTTCAGCGTATCGGGCAGCTTGAGTGCCAGCAGGCCGCCCACCGCGTCACTCTGGCAGGCATCGATCAGCGCGTTGATTTGCCCTGGGGTGATCAGGCAGCGGGCCGCGTCATGTACCAGTACCCAGTCGCCAGGGGCAGCACCGCGCTCCAGCAGGGTAGACAATCCATTAAAAACGCTGCTAGCCCTCGTGGAACCTCCACAGTCTGCTACAAATAGAGTAGCAACCTGGTTGTCAAAGAAGTTGTCGCCCTGGGACACCACGACCAGAACTCCGCTCAGGCGCGGCACCCCGGCAAAGGCGGCGAGCGTGTGCAGCACCATGGGCTTGCCCGCCACCGGCTGGTATTGCTTGGGACCATCGGAGCCCGCGCGGGAGCCCGTGCCAGCGCAGGGGATTAGCGCCCACAGGCGGTCTGCTAAACCCACGGTGTGATCGACGACTGATGGGTTCATGGTTTCGGAGGTTGAACAGCCTCCCGATCGCTTCCTCGAAAGGACTTGCCTGCGCAATGGGACTGGTAGCGCAACAGGTTGGCCTGATAGGCAGACGCTTTGACATTAAACGCCTGCTGCGAGTGGTTGTGTATGGCTATGCGCTCGCGATGCGCCTTGACTTGCGCGTTATAGCTATCCACCAAACTCTGATTGGTTCGGTCCAGTTTGGCGCGAATGCTCTTCATATGCGCTTCTTGGGCATCCAACGCCTTGACTGCCGCATCGAGGCCGGTGCGTACCGCTTTCAGTTCGTTCATGGCCTTGCCCAACTCTACCTCCTGCAACAGGCATTGGCCCAGCGCCTCTCGCGTCAACTCTGCCGTGGGGTGGTTCACACCGGGCACCGCGTCACCCGGCGCACCGGCCAAGCTCGGCACCAAAGATAGCGCAGCAAACAACACAACAACGCACTTCGCCAACATGGTGTTTCTCTTACTGAGTCTGAAAATTCGTTTGAATGCTAACACTCGACAAGCGCGCGGGGCTGGTTGTTCTACCGCCGTGCGGAAACACCTTCGCTACTTCGCTGCGTCTCGCTAAAATCAGGCCCATCATCCCGTTTACACACCCCCTGCTCGTCGAGCGGGGGGTGTTTTGTATTTGTACGCCCACATGCAACTTCCCAAACTCACCGTCGGCAAACGCTTTACCCTGCCCCGCCCCGCAGGCTCTGCCGACGCGATGTTGCTGGCCCGCCTGGGCGAACGCGAAAAGGCAGCCGGCAAGCCTATGACCGTGGTCACGGCCAATGCCAATGACGCCCAGCGCCTGCTGGACGAAATCAGCTTCTTCGCCCCCACGCTGCGCTGCGCCCTGTTCCCCGACTGGGAAACCCTGCCCTACGACACGTTTTCGCCCCACCAGGACCTGATCAGCGAGCGGCTGGCGACCCTTTGGAGAATCTCCCAGCGCGACAAGGACACGGGCGCCGATGTCGTCATCGTGCCCGCCACCACGGCCCTGTACCGGCTGGCGCCGCCCAGTTTTCTGGCCGGCTACACGTTTGAATTCAAGGTCAAGCAAAAGCTCAACGAGGCCAAGCTCAAGGCCCAACTCACGCTGGCTGGCTACAGCCATGTGACTCAGGTGGTCAGCCCCGGTGAATATGCGGTGCGCGGCGGCCTGATTGACCTGTTCCCGATGGGTAGCTTGGTGCCCTTCCGCGTCGACCTGTTCGACGACGAAATCGACACCATCCGCACCTTTGACCCCGACAGCCAGCGCAGCCTGTACCCGGTGCCCGAGGTGCGCCTGCTGCCGGGGCGCGAGTTCCCGATGGACGACGACGCCCGCGCGCGCTTTCGCAGCCGCTGGCGCGAGCTGCTGGAGGGCGACCCGACCAAGAGCCGCATCTACAAGGACATGGGCGCCGGTGTGGCCACGGCCGGTATCGAGTACTACCTGCCGCTGTTCTTTGAAGAAACTGCCACCGTGTTTGACTACCTGGGGCCGGACGCGACGGTGGTTTTGCACGGTGACCTGGAGCCTGCCTTCCAGCGCTTCTGGCAGGACACCAAGGACCGCTACCGCCTGGTGCAGGGTGACCCGGAGCGTCCTGCACTGCCGCCTGAGTCGCTGTTTTTGGGCACCGAGCAGTTCTATGCGCGGGCCAATGCCTACGCGCAGCTTGCTATCAAATCCGTAGCTCCACTCGTAGATTCCACGAGGGCTACAGCCGAAATAGGAAATGGCGTCCCGGCCTCGCCCTACACTGAGCTGGACACCCTGCCCCCCATGGCAGCCGAGCGCGGCAGCGAAGACCCGCTGGCCCGCCTGAAAGCCCACGCCCGCAACACCCAGCACCGCATCCTGGTGCTGGCCGAGAGCGATGGCCGCCGCGAAAGCCTGCTAGACTTTTTACGCGCCAGCGGCGTCAACCCGCCGGCCTTTGATTCGCTGCTGGACTTCCAGACCAGCGACGAGAAATACGGCATTGCCACCGCCGCGTTGAGTGTAGGTTTCAGCTGGCTGGAATACGGCATAGACCTCGTCACAGAGACCGAACTCTTCGCCAGCGCCCCCACCACACGCCGCCGCAAGAAGCAGGAACAGGTCAGTGACGTAGAAGCGCTGATCAAGGACCTGAGCGAGCTGAATGTCGGCGACCCGGTGGTGCACTCCCAACACGGCATTGGCCGCTACCGCGGGCTGATCAACCTGGACCTGGGCAACAAGCTGGCGAATGGCGAGCCGGAGATGCAGGAGTTCTTGCACCTGGAATATGCCGACAAGGCCACGCTGTATGTGCCGGTCAGCCAGTTGCAGCTGATCAGCCGCTACACGGGTGTCAGCGCCGACGAAGCCCCCCTGCACAAGCTGGGCAGCGGTCAGTGGGAAAAAGCCAAGCGCCGCGCCGCCGAGCAGGTGCGCGATTCGGCCGCCGAACTGCTCAACATCTATGCCCGCCGCGCCGCGCGCGAGGGCCACGCCTTCCGCTACTCAGCCAACGACTACGAGACCTTTGCCAACGACTTCGGCTTTGAAGAAACCGCCGACCAGAAGGCCGCCATCCACTGCGTGATACAGGACATGGTCAGCCCCCGGCCCATGGACCGCTTGGTCTGCGGCGATGTGGGTTTTGGCAAGACCGAGGTGGCCTTGCGCGCTGCCTTTATCGCCGTGACGGGTGGCAAGCAGGTGGCGATTCTGGCGCCGACCACGCTGCTGGCCGAGCAGCATTTCCAGACCATCTCGGACCGTTTCTCCAAATGGCCGGTCAAGGTAGCGGAAATGAGCCGCTTTCGCTCCACAAAAGAGATCAACCTGGCGCTAAAAGGCTTGGCCGATGGCACGGTGGATATCGTGGTGGGCACACACAAGCTGCTGTCGCAAGATACCCACTTCAAGAATTTGGGCCTGCTCATCATCGACGAGGAGCACCGCTTTGGCGTGCGCCACAAGGAGCAGATGAAAGCCCTGCGCGCCGAGGTCGATGTGCTGACGCTGACCGCCACGCCCATCCCCCGCACCATGGGCATGGCGCTGGAAGGGCTGCGCGATTTGAGCGTCATCGCCACTGCGCCACAGCGCCGTTTGGCCATCAAGACCTTTGTGCGCACCGAAGGCAATGGCGTCATCCGCGAGGCCGTGTTGCGCGAGCTCAAACGCGGTGGCCAGGTCTACTTTTTGCACAACGAGGTGGAGACGATTGAGAACCGCCGCGCCAAGCTGGAAGAACTGCTGCCCGAGGCCCGCATAGCTGTCGCCCACGGCCAGATGCCCGAGCGCGAACTGGAGCGCGTGATGCGCGACTTCATCGCCCAGCGTTACAACCTGCTGCTGTGCTCCACCATCATCGAGACCGGTATCGACGTACCCACCGCCAACACGATTGTGATGAGTCGCGCCGACAAGTTTGGCTTGGCGCAGTTGCACCAGTTGCGCGGCCGCGTGGGCCGCAGCCACCACCAAGCGTATGCGTACCTGATGGTGCCCGATATCGAAGGCCTGACCAAACAAGCCACGCAACGCCTGGACGCCATCCAGGCAATGGAAGAACTGGGTTCAGGCTTTTATCTGGCCATGCACGACCTGGAAATCCGCGGCGCCGGCGAGGTGCTGGGCGAAAACCAGAGTGGCAATATGCTGGAGGTGGGTTTTCAACTCTACAACGAGATGCTGAGCGAGGCCGTGCGCTGCCTGAAGGCCGGCATCGAGCCCGATCTGCTGAGCCCCTTGAATGTCACCACCGACATCAACCTGCACGCCCCGGCACTGCTGCCCGACGACTACTGCGGCGATGTGCACCTGCGCCTGAGCTTCTACAAAAAACTGGCTACCGCCAAGACCACGGACCAGGTGGACACACTGCTGGAGGAAATCGTGGACCGCTTCGGCAAACTACCCCACCAGGCGCAGACCCTGATCGACGTGCACCGCCTGCGTGTGCTGGCCAAGCCCTATGGCGTGGTCAAGGTCGACGCGGCACCGGGAGTGATCACCATCACCTTCATGAAAAACCCGCCGATCGACCCGATGAAGATCATCCACCTGATCCAGAAGCACAAACACATTAAGCTGGCGGGGAATGAGAAGCTGCGGATTGAGCGGGAGTTGCCCGAAGCCAAGGACCGGGCGCAGATGGTGCGGGATATTTTGAAGTCGCTGGGGCCGGTGGTGGTGGAAGCCGCTACTCCTGTTGCTTCAAAGTAGCTGGAGAATTGTGCGTTTCACTGTGCCAGCATGCAGTGTGGGCGGCCGAGCTTGGGG
>NZ_JANXUQ010000288.1 GCF_025356155.1 Rhodoferax sp.
CCCCCACGCTCCACCGCTGCGCGGGTCGCTGCCCCCTGAGGGGGCTAAATCCGCTTGGGGCGGCCCGGCGCGGATTTGTCGGCCCCCACGCTCCACCGCTGCGCGGGTCGCTGCCCCCTGAGGGGGCTAAATCCGCTTGGGGCGGCCCGGCGCGGATTTGCAACCCCACGCTTGTCGGTCAGTGTGTTGGTAAAATCGCCGGAATTTCTACTGAAGCTTTGAAGGAATCCCATGTCTGCTGCTCCCTCTACCCCAGCGCCCGGCCACGAACCCGATGCGGTTGAAGCCATTGTTCCGTTGATTCCCTTTGTATTGCCCGCAGTCGGCGGCGTGCTGATCTTCTTGCTGGCCTTCATCGCCGTAGTCATGGCCTAAGGCCGCTTCAGGCCGCCTTAGCGCCTGAAATGACAGTCTGGTTTGATGGGCCTGCGGCCTAGCCCGCAGCGCCCCAACCAAGCCCTTTTTTCCCGTCTTCCCCCGTCGTCGCCCAGCATGCGCACCGCAGCGCGGCATCGTTGTGCGCGCGTCAAACACTGCGCACCATCAGTATTCATGCATAACATCATGCAAGTTTTGCATAAATATTGCCGGTAACCTACATGTAACCGCGGTACCAGTTCTTAAAATGGATAACCCGTTCCTGGAGTCTGCGTGGGACAGGGGGACGGTTGTACCCACAAGTTTTTGCAAAACGTTTTCTCAAAGTCAAAGGCTCAGCCTTTGTTTTGAAAAGACGATTTTCAAACTAGGAGCTACCGTATGAACGCACCCATGATGCAGGGCTTGAAGCTGAACACGCCCAGTTATGTCAAAAACCCCAGGCTTATTGCCTGGGTGGCCGACATGGCCGCACTGACCAAACCCAACGCCATCTACTGGTGCGACGGTTCCGAAGAGGAATACCAACGCCTGTGCCAGCAACTGGTCGATGCCGGTACCTTCAAAAAGCTCAATCCCGCCAAGCGCCCCAACAGTTTCCTCGCCTGCTCCGACCCCACCGACGTGGCCCGTGTCGAAGACCGCACCTACATCTGCAGCGCGCAAAAAGAGAACGCCGGTCCCACCAACAACTGGATGGCCCCAGCCGAGATGCGCAAGCTGCTCGAATCGGGCCAAGCCGATGGCAAGGGCGGCCACGAGAAGGCCCTGTTCGACGGCTGCATGAAGGGCCGCACCATGTACGTGGTGCCGTTCTCGATGGGCCCCTTGGGTTCGCACATTGCCCACATCGGCATTGAACTGTCCGACAGCCCCTATGTAGCCGTCAACCAGCGCATCATGACCCGCATGGGCAAGGCCGTGTACGACGTGCTGGGCGTGGAAGGCGAATTTGTGCCCTGCATGCACACCACCGGCGCACCGCTGCAACCCGGTCAGGCCGATGTGAAGTGGCCTTGCAACAAGACCAAGTACATCGTCCATTACCCCGAGACGCGCGAAATCTGGTCCTACGGCTCCGGCTACGGCGGCAACGCGCTGCTGGGCAAGAAGTGTTTTGCACTGCGTATTGCATCGACCATGGGCCGCGACCAGGGCTGGCTGGCCGAGCACATGCTGATCTTGGGCGTGACCAATCCCCAGGGCAAGAAGTACCACGTGGCTGCGGCTTTCCCCAGTGCCTGCGGCAAGACCAACTTCTCGATGCTGGTGCCCCCAGAAGGTTTTTAGGGCTGGAAAGTCACCACCATCGGTGACGACATCGCCTGGCTCAAACCCGGGCCAGACGGCAAGCTGTACGCTATCAACCCCGAAGCCGGCTACTTCGGCGTGGCCCCCGGCACCAACACGCTGACCAACCCCAATTGCATGGCCAGCCTGAACCAGAACGTGATCTTCACCAATGTGGCGCTGACCGATGACGGCGACGTCTGGTGGGAAGGCATGGAGAAGGACGCCGGCAACATGCCCGCCCACCTGATCGACTGGCAAGGCAAGGACTGGACACCGGCCATCGCCAAGGAAACCGGCGCCAAGGCCGCCCACCCCAACGCGCGTTTCACCGTGGCCGCGACCAACAACCCCGCGCTGGACGCGCAGTGGAACGACGCCAACGGCGTGGCCATCGACGCGTTCATGTTCGGCGGCCGCCGCTCCACGACCGTGCCTTTGATCACCGAAGCCCGCAATTGGGTCGAAGGTGTTTACATGGCCGCCACCATGGGTTCCGAGACCACGGCTGCAGCCACCGGCCAAGCTGGCATCGTGCGCCGCGATCCGTTTGCGATGCTGCCCTTCATGGGTTACAACATGAGCGACTACTTCCAGCACTGGCTCAACATGGGCGAGAAGCTGGCTAAGTCGGGCGCCGAGCTGCCCAAAATGTACGCCGTCAACTGGTTCCGCAAGGGTGACGATGGCAAGTTCGTCTGGCCCGGCTATGGTGAAAACATGCGCGTGCTGAA
>NZ_JANXUQ010000289.1 GCF_025356155.1 Rhodoferax sp.
CGCCGTTGCCCGCTTGCGCACCGCGCGTTTGGCGCGCAGCAGCAAGCCCTTCCGCGCCCGCGGCGGGTCGGATGTGCCGCGCTGCGCGGGCTGCCGCTTGGTGGCGAGCCACTGCCTGTGCGCCGTGCGCCCGGTGGTGGCAACAAACGCCGGGGTGTGCCTGATCATGGCGGACATAGAAGCGCTCAAGCCCAGCAACACCGGCTGGCTGATTGCCGATGTGGTGGCCGACACGTTTGCCTTCGGCTGGGCGCGCACCGAGGTCGACCCTGCGCTGCTGGCGCTGCTGGCCGATCCGCAGTGGCAGCCGTATGTCGTCTTTCCTGGGGAGTTTGTGGAAGCGCAGCGCGTGGTGACGCAATTGATATCGCACAACGCAGTGTCGCAATTTGCCGCCGGGCCGCCCCAAGGGGAATTAGCCCCATGCGACGGAAAATCCGGCGCCCCTTCCCCGGATTGGGGCAGCGACCCGCGCAGCGGTGGAGCGTGGGGGCGTCCATTGTTCATATTGCTGGACGCCACCTGGCCCGAGGCGCGCAAGATGTTCCGCAAGAGCCCGTATCTGGACAAACTGCCGGTGCTGAGCCTGGCGTCAGACCAGATATCGCGCTACAAGCTGCGCCGCTCGCGGCGCGATGACCATTTCTGCACCTCTGAGGTAGCGGCCTTGTGCCTGGAGCTGGCGGGCGAGCCCCACGCCGCGCAGACGCTGGAGGCATATCTGGATGTGTTCACCCACCATTACCTTCGCGCCAAGAGTCAGTTGCCGGTACAGTGGGATGGGGAGGCGCATGCGCGGCTACGATGCTTGGCCTGCCTCATGGTGCCTGGCCGCTGTAGTGAAGATGCCAAACACACTCTCGCGGCGGACCCAGCAGGCGGGTAGATTGAACACGATGCCCACCAAAAACCGATTCTGCTGGAAAGGAAAATGATGACCCCCTCGCCCAACGCTCAGCTCGTATCCACCATCTTCGATGAAGTCGCCAAGGGCAATGGAACCCCCTTCTGGGAGGCGTGCCATGACGACGTGATCTGGCGCACCATTGGCTCGGGCTCGTGGAGCGGCGAGTTCTCCGGCAAGCAGACCATCATCGAAGAAATCTTCCGCCCGCTGAATCGCGCCCTCGTTGAGCGTGCCACCATTCCAACCCGCGTGATTGATGGTGGCGATGTCATCGTATTGCAGGCCAGAGGCAGCAACCTCACGCACGACGGCCAGCGATATGACAACGACTATGTCTTCGTAATCCACTTCAGGGACGGCAAGATCGCGCGATACGAAGAGTATTGCGACACTGAGCTGATCGCCCGCGTTCTGCCCGATCGCATCGCGGCCAAGTCACTGCCCAAGAGCAACTGATGGCACTATTTTTTTGATAGCTGCTTGTGTTTATTCAGCGAGGGCTAGAGCCCTTTTTACTCTAAGACTCCGACGACAGGTAGACCCATCCCCATGCACCACTCACCCCTCCTTTTCAAGATTTGCACCGCCACTGTGTTACTGGCCTGCGGCCTGACCGCCACCGCGCAAGACAACAACCGGAGCAGCATCACCAACATCCAGCTCGGACCACGGCCTTACTTCTTGGTGAATGACATGGCCGATGGCCCGCTCAAGACCAAGCTGCAAAGCTGCGGCAACGGCCCGTTCCAGCGCACAGCCTTTTCCATAGGCCACCGCGGTGCGGCGCTGATGTTCCCCGAGCACACCAAGGAGTCGTATGAGGCTGCGGCGCGCATGGGAGCCGGCATTGTCGAATGCGATGTGACCTTCACCAAGGACAAAGAGCTGGTCTGCCGCCACGCACAAAACGATTTGCACACCACGACCAATATTCTGGTGACGCCGCTGGCGGCCAAATGCACCAAGCCTTTCACGCCATTTGATGCGACTAAAAACACGCCCGCATCGGCCGAGTGCCGCACCAGCGACATCACCTTGGCCGAGTTCAAAACCCTGCGCGGCAAGATGGACGCGTTCAACCCCAAGGCCGCCACGGCGCAAGAGTTTTTGGGCGGCACCGCCAACTGGCGCACCGACTTGTACGCCGGCCCCACCAGCGGCACGCTGATGACGCACCAGGAGAGCATTGCGCTGTTCACCCAACTGGGTGTGAAGATGACGCCCGAGCTGAAGGCCCCGGTCGTGGCTATGCCGTTTGATGGCTTCAGCCAGGAGGCCTATGCGCAGAAGATGATTGACGCCTACAAGAGCGCAAAGGTGTCCGCCAGCAATGTGTTTGCCCAATCGTTCAGCAAGGCCGACATCCTTTACTGGGTCAAACACGAGCCGGACTTTGCCAAGCAAGCCGTGTTCCTGGACGAGGCCAACACACCGGCCGCCCTGCCCGACCTGGCAACACTGCAGCGCTACAAGAAGGACGGGATCCGCATCGTGGCGCCACCCATCTTTGCGCTGCTAGACGTCACCCCGGACGGTAAGCTGACGGCATCCCCCTATGCCAAGAACGCCAAGGCCGCCGGCCTGAACATCATCACCTGGAGTCTGGAGCGCGCCGGGGTGATTGCCAGCGGCCACGGCGGCTGGTACTACCAGGGCGTCAACACAGCCATGAACCGCGAAGGCGACACGCTGCAGGCGCTGGACGTGCTGGCCCGAGAGGTTGGCGTCATCGGCGTCTTCTCCGACTGGCCTGCCACGGTGACGTATTACGCGAATTGCATGGGCCTGGAATAGCGAGATAGTTCTGGCATCACGCGGCTATGGACAATAATAGTTGTCATAGTATCGGACTCGATCCTCGACATTTTGAAGGGAGAAAACAATGAACAAGATTAGTCAAATTCTTGCCGCTCTGATTTTGCTTCTGTGGGTAACAGCCACTCCGGCGCAACCTGTGAACTTGCTGAGCCGATCTGCCAACACGCCGGCCCTTGGTGCTCCGGCTAACGGAGGGTGGGTTAAGCGGCAACAAATTGTGCAACTATCTTCGAGTGCCGGAGATGCCGCGCAAATGCCAGGGAAGATGTCGCTGCATCTAGATCTATTCTCAGACGTCCAACTCGATTTAATTGAAACAAAAAGAGACACCCTCTCCGCAGGCGGCCTGGTCGCAAATTTCGATATTGTGGGCGACAAAGGTGGTACTGCGGTGATATCCAATAACGGGTCAGCCATCACCGCCACTGTCACTACTAGTGATCACAAAATTTATCGGATCATGCCCATCGGCAATGGGATACACAGAGTTGAAGAGCTAGACCAATCGAAATTCCCTGAAGATGCACCCGAAAGCGGAAGTGCCGCGATAAATTTGCCCGTCGCTCCAAAAAAAAGTGACCCTGTCGGCTTAAATGGCCAGCAGGCTGATGACGGGTCTGAAATCACCGTGCTCGTCGCTTATACCCAGGCGGTAGACGCTGCGCTTGGTGGTGCATCTGGCGTTTCCAGTCTAATCGCTACGGCCATTTCCGAGAGCAATACAGGCTTCGCCGCCAGCGCAATTCCAACGAAGCTCAAGCTCGTATATACGGCAAAAGTCAGCTATGACGAATCAGACGGGTTTAGTGCCGCACTTAATGCAATTACAGGTACTTCCGACGGATATATGGACGAAGTCCATGGTCTCAGAGACACTTATAAAGCCGACTTGGTTGTGCTGCTGATTTCCAACGCTCAATCGTGCGGCATAGCCTGGCGCCCCGATACTGTCTCGTCAAGTAATTCGCAATATGGTTTTTCTGTAGTTGCTTACTCCTGTGCCACAGGGAACTACTCATTTGGCCATGAAATCGGACACAATTTAGGCGCTAACCACGATACGTATGTCGACACGTCAACCGTGCCCTACGCTTTTGGCCACGGGTACGTGAATCAAGCTGATCGCATTCGGTCAATCATGGCCTACAACAACGCTTGCCAAGCGAATGGGTTTAACTGCACCCGCGTGAACCAGTGGTCCGCAACAGATAGACTCTATAACGGACAGTATGTCCTCGGTGACTCTGCCACTGCCCGTAACAACGACGCATTGAGAGCGTCTATTTACGCTGTCTCCAACTACCGTGTCGGTGCAGTACCTTACACCTTGTCGGTCTCGCCCACACCCGCGGGAACCGGAACAGTCACCAGTAGTCCGGCGGGCATCAGTTGCGGTACAACATGCTCTGCCAGCTACAGCAGCGGCACCAGCGTGACGTTGACCGCAACCCCCACTTCGGGCAACTCGTTTTTGAACTGGGGTGGCGCATGCTCAGGGACAGCGAGCACCTGCACGATCAGCATGAATGCCGACACAAGTGTGTCTGCCAACTTCTCGTCGACCGTCATACTACCGCCGCCTCCGACGAATTTGGTGGGTACCCCTTTATCCAGTAGCAGCATCAATCTCTCGTGGACCGGAAGTTCCAACAATACAAACGGTTTCTATGTATACCGCTATATGGGGCGATATGCCAGGATTGCCACACTGGGGGTCGGTATAGCCACCTATGTGGACTCAGGTCTGAGTCCGAGTACTACGTACTCATATTATGTCTCTGCGTATAACAGCGCCGGTGAATCTTCCAATGGTTATATTTCAGTAACCACCAAAGCCGTTACGGGTCCACCCGTATGCACCCTGACTGCGTCGCCTGCTTACATCACACCGGGCGCGTCTTCCACGCTGACCGCAAGCTGTACACCAGCGGCCAGCTCCTATACCTGGACCAACACGGGCTTTGGCACCTCAACCAGCAGTGGTACGGTGTCGCCCTCATCGACAACCATGTACTCAGTGTCCGGCACTAACGCAGGGGGCAGCTCGCCGACCGTGAGCGCCAGTGTGGTTGTAGGTACCAACCTGAGCTCCACTCTGGACATGCGCACCTATGTCCCAGCGGCTACTGAGCCCGCAGGCTACGTGAGTTCTGTGCGTGTGATCAACAACGGCGGTGTCAGTACTCCTGTTTTGGTGGCCCGCATTGATGGCACGACCGGCCAGGTAGGGGCCTGGGGGGTGCTGACCACGGCCTTGCCGGTCGATGCGGCGGTGATTTTCACAGCCCAGCAAATTGAGGCGGCTTTAGGCCAAACGATGACGGCC
>NZ_JANXUQ010000307.1 GCF_025356155.1 Rhodoferax sp.
GCCCAGACGCCTACCCCCGACCGATCAGACGCTTGACGCCCAGCCACTGCTGACTCCAGAATCCCCGCCCATAGTCCCTGCCCTGCTCTACCTGGTCACGCACACCGGTAGGGTCAAAGCGATGCTCGAAATTGGCAGTGCCAAACAGCACGTCCCACCACGGCAGCAGCACGCCAAAGTTAGCACCACCCAGCGTGTTTCTACCTGCAGATTCATGCCCAATGCCAATTGCGTGGTGCATGCGGTGAAAGCGCGGACTGACCCAAATACGTTCGCCGATGCGACCAAACCAGACCCGCAGATTGGCATGCTGAAAGCTCTCGCTGAGCTGGGTGAACGCGCTGACGGCCACAAACTGCCCCGGCGCAATGCCGATGAGCTGCGCCAGCAACACCATCAGCGCGTCGCGCAACAGGTCGTCCAACAGGTGGTTACGGTTGTCGCTCCACATCGTCATTTGTCGCTGCGCGTGGTGCAGCGAATGCAAGCGCCACCACCACTCCCACTGGTGCTGCCCGCGGTGTACCCAGTAGTTGAAGAAATCGATAACCACCAGATACAGCAAAAAACTGACGATGGGCACGTCGCTGACGCCCGGCCAGACCGCATCCAGGTGAAAGGTTTCCCAACCCGCCACCCGCAACCGGCCAAACAATTCGTCAAACAACGGGGCAGTGGAGAAGAACAGCACAAGACGGAACAGCCCCAGGCGGTGCAGCACGGTGTAGAGCATGTCGGTGCGTACCGTGGCGCGGTCCGTCACCGGCTCGACGGGCCGCCAGCGCTGCAGCGGGCCGATGACGGTGATCAGCACTCCAATCTGGAGCAGCCCGACCAGAAGCCAACCCGTCGCGTCATAGCCATCTTCCAGCACGCTGGCCAGGCCGAGCTCAAACATTGCAGGCTGGATCACCGACTCAAACAGCCAGAGTTGCGCGGTGGTGAAGAGGTCTACAAAATTGTCTACGAAAGAGTTCACTGCAAGGTCGCCAATCTAGGATTCAGCGGTTCAACGTTCGTGCGATGCGATCCAGCTCTTGAAAGCCGGGTGCTCCCGCAGCGTCTGAAAACAAAAGCCCTTGGCCTTGAGCCCGACGATCAAAGGCTCCAGCGCCGCAGGTGCCCACGGGTCTTTGCGGGACCAGATGCCCAGATGCGCCATGAGGATATCGCCGCTGCGGATATTGCGCAGCGCCTTGGCCAATAAGGCGTCGTTGCTGTACGCCTCACTGGGCAGCTCATCGCCCAAAAAACCGGCTGCGGCCCAGCCCACATGCGCATAGCCACACGCTTTCGCCGCGGCCAGCAGCTTGGGCGAGGTCTTGCCGCCCGGTGCGCGGAACAGCGGCAAGGGTTTCTTGCCGGTGATGGCTTGCAGGCGTTGGCCGGCTTGGTCTAACTGCGCGCAGTATTGGGCGGCATCCCATGTGGACTCTTGGCCATCCTTGGCACCGGCCGACGGGCGCATACGAAAGCTTTCAGGGTCACCGGGTAAGTCCGCGCGCCAGTAGACATGGTCAAAGGTGTGGGATGCAAAGTCGTGGCCTTCGGCGGCACGTGCTTTCCACCACGGCGCCCAGTCATTACCCAGCGTGCCATCGCCAGTCTTGGTGCGCTCGTTGGCGGCAAAAAATGTGACTTTGACGTCCTGGCGTTTGATAACCTCGGCCATCAGGGGGGCCACTTCCATGTGGCCAGTGTCCAGCGTCAAATACACCGGACGCTCACAGCCATTTTGACCGCTAGCCCTCGCAGATACTGCGTAAGTAGCTACTAAAACAATAGCGGCTTTCGCGATGGTGCGCCCCCGCATGGACGACCTCATGCAACGTCAGCGGCGTGCCACATGGTCCAACGTCCACACGCCGTGTGGCGATTTGCCCACCTTGACCTGGCGTACCACCTGACGGGTTGTGGTGTCTATGACGGTGAGCTTGCCCGCCCAGCGTGACGTAACGTAAATGAAGCGCCCATCTGCAGACACGTCCATACAGTCCGGCCCGCTGGGCGCCGGGTAATTTTCGACCACGGCCATGGTCTGCAGGTCGATCTTGCTGATGGTGTTGGCCACCCGGTTGCTGACCAACACATGGCGTTTGTCACCCATAGAGCGGAAAGCGTGGGCGCCCTTGCTGGTTTTGATCAATTGCTTCAATTTGGGCTGTGGGCCGGATACGTCGTAAACCTCCACGCCATCGCCACCAGTCAGGCCAACCAGCACGAGCTTGTCGTCCGGTGAACCAAAAATATCGGCCGGCATGGGGCCGGTTTTGGTGCGCCATTTGATGGTCTGGGTGGGCAAGTCAATGGCCACCAGCTCGTCACTGTCCTGCATGGTGCAGTAGATGGTGTTGCTGGTGCTGTCTATCCACAAATGGCTGGGTGTCTTGCCGGTGAGCACACGCTTGGCCAAAACGACATCGGTGCCGTCCCAACGGTAGATGTCCACGTGGTTAAGGCGGTTGGCTGCAGTCACAAACCATTTCATGTCGGGCGAGAAACTGAGCTGGTAAGGGTCCAAAATGCCGCGCACCGTACGTTGCACCTCGGCCGTATTCGGGTCGATGAAGGTCAGCGAGTCGCTCAACGCGTTGGCGATGATGATGGACTTCTGATCCGGCGTCAGGTACATGTGGTGCGGCTCTTTACCGGTCGTGATGCGCTTGGTCTCTTTCCAAGTGACGGGATCGACGACGCTGACGCTGGCATCCAGCGAGTTCAGCACGAACAGGGGTTTGGCTTGCGCCCACGCAGCAACCGGCAGCGCAAAGGACGCGCTCAAGGCAGCCAGCACTGCGAAACGGGATGATTGGGAGGCGATGCTGCGACGAGCAGCGGCGAACAAGGGGGCAATAATCTTCACAAGCGATCACTTTTTGGGTAACCGCCGAGTTTAAACGCCAAGCCCGTGTTTTCCCGGGGGTAAGCCTTCTCGACTGACCTAGATCAAGGACTTGGCGTTGAAATTCCCCAAAACTGCGCACAAACTCAAGATCTACAGGTTTTTCGCCGTCAATTTCTGTAAATCCTCGGCGCGCAGCCAACGCCATTGCCCAGGCGCAAGGTCTGCGGGCAGCTCCAGCGCGCCAATGCGGGAGCGGTGCAAGCCCTCTACCCTGTTGCCCACGGCGGCGAGCATGCGTTTGACCTGGTGGTATTTACCCTCGGTCAGCGTCAGGCGCAGGTGCAGGCATGCGCCGTCGGCATCCACAATCTCGCAGGCCGCAGCGCGCACGGGTTTAGGGTCGTCATCCAGCACCACCCCGTCGAGCAGGCGCTGCACCTGCTTGTCGTCCAGCGGGTGCTTGGCGGTCACTTCGTAGACCTTGGGGCTGTGCTTTTTGGGCGAACTCATCTGGTGGATGAACTGGCCGTCATCGCTGAGCAGCAGCAAGCCGGTGGTGTCTTGGTCCAGCCGCCCGACCGCCTGTACGCCCTGCACCGCACTCTTCTGGGGTCGTAGGCGCAAGGGTGATGGCAGCAACGTGTAGATGCTGGGGTAGGTGGACGGTTTTTGCGAGCACTCGGTGCCGGCAGGCTTGTTCAGCAGCACATAGGCCTTCTCAAAATACTCCCAGTCCACGCCCTGGACCCGGAAACGCAGACCGGTCGCTACAAATTCAATAGCGGAGTCGTTAATGTTTACGAGGGCTAGCGGGTCGTTTTCCATATAGACCTGGACAAAACCCTGCTGTATCAGCCCCGCGCACACGCGGCGCGTGCCAAAGCCCTGTGAATAAAGTATTTCCTGTAGCTGCATGGTTTCTCTTGTTAATTGGGGCTAATGGTAATCCGTTCGGACTAACCGCAACACCCAGGAAACAGGTGCGTGACCACGCGAATCGCAGTAGACTGGTCTCACGAATACAAGCCACGCCAGATGGCCAACGCCCAGGGTGCAGCCCATGTTTTTTGCCTTATTTTTCATTGCCGGCCTGGGATTGGGCGTGGCTCTGCTCTACGGCTACCAGCGTCGGCAAACCCGTGCCCACCGGCGCATCCCCAGGGATTGGCCGCTGGCCGTGCGTCCCTTGGTCAACAACCGTGAGAAGCTGGTCTGGGTCTGGCTGGCCAAGGTGATGTTTGACCAGCAAGTCCTCGTCAAACTACCCGTCACCCGCTTCACCGCACCCAAACCCGGTACCGACGCCGCGCACTGGTACCACCTGCTCAACGGTGTCTACTGTTCTTTTACGGTTTGTAGCATGGAGGGGCAGATCATCGGCTGCATCGACGTACCCGGCCCCCAGGGCTTGTCCATGAGCAACCAGACGCTGAAGCACAACCTGCTGTCACACTGCGGCCTGCACTACCTGGTGGTAGACCCGGCCAACCTGCCCCATTTGATCCAGATACGCACGGCCTTTTTGGGCGAACATGCGGCCCGCGGCAATGGGGTCAACAGCCAGTTGGAGTCGCAGTTCAAGGACGTGCGGGAGAACCTGCATGCGATCGTGGACCGCAAGCGCAATAGCAATGGCGGTGGTAAAAGCAGCGCCATCGCCCAACTGGATGCGACCATGCCCAATACATCGGAATATGGCGAAAGCCAGCAGTTGGCACCGGGCTGGGAGCAAAACTCCTTTATCACGCCGCTGGACAGCCGCGCTGCGGATCTAGGAAACTAAACCGTCCACGGCCTGGAACATGGCCTGGCGGGCCTGCACGATGATTTGCGCGCGCCATACGTCGGTGTCCACATAAAAGGCATCCAACACCTGCCGCGCGATGGCCCTATGCAACGATTGCGGCGCCTTGGGGTGCAGGTGCAGCCAATGGTCGCCGCGCAGGGCGGCAATCATTTCCAGGATCGGCAAGGTACCGTATTCCATGGCAATGCCGGTGTATTCGGCCTGCGGGCATTCCTCGTACACCGCACACCACATGAGCCCGGTCAAGCGTGCGGAGTTAGAGGATCCGTCGTAAATCGACGTGATCGGCGTGGCACCACCACCATCCCACCAGGCGCGGGCACGTAACAGGGCTGCAGCTTCATCCCGGCAGGCAAAGATGCGTTCACCCAGGCCGCTTGGGCCCAGGCCCGTGTGCAAATCCATCCAGGCGATGCGCTTGGCTTTGCGGCCATAGGTTTGCAGTACCTGGCGCAGCGTGGTGTTACTCCAGGTGGCCGCGGTCCCACCAAAGAACATGCCGTCGGCAAACTCATGCTGACCTTGGGAAACTGCAGACTGGTAGCGCACCACACCTTCGGCGGCGATGTAGGCTTCTATCGCGGCCTGGTTTTCGGCAGTGGGCGGCCATTCCACAGGCAACAACAACGGATGCAGATCGCGGTAGGCGGCATTGACCGGCAGCGGCTGGCTGAAGTCCTGGAAATTGCGGTTCAAGTCCACGTTCTCATGCGTAGTGCGCCGCAAAAAAGAGAAGCCGTGTGGGTTCAACGCGTGGATATACAAGACCGCCACACCAGCCGCACGCTGCCTTTCGCGCCATTCGGCGTCGTGCGCAGCAAACACCTGCACGCCAGAGCCACAAAAGCCTTCAACGCCATGGCAGGCGCTGCTGATGACAAACAGGTTTTGCGCATCGGGGGCGCCGTCCAGCGCGACATCCATCGCCAGGTCTTCACCATCGCGGCCCTTCAAAGGGTGGGCATAACTGCGTATGGCCATGCCGGCGCTGGCAGCCGCTTCCAGAAACTTGATGCGCGCGCTGGCGTAACTGTCAGAAAAACAGGCGTGTAAATCCATGGTCACATTCAGAGTTGTGGTCGTTTATTGAACGCATTCTTAGCGTCGATACGCATGCAGTTTCAGCTGCGCGAGTTGTTCTGAATTAGGAAATTCATCGACATAAAATCTCAGCAAAATATTCTCAGTAGACTTCATCATCGCCCCAACTATGGGCAGGGCATCGGCCCGGGTAGTCACCACAGCTCCGTCCGGTTTGGCCGGATCCATAAAGCAAATAAGATGGGTGCGCGGCAAGAGGGATGTCACGCCTTTTGACCATGTGCAGGCTGATACCGGATGACGATCCATGGGGACCTGTCCCAACATAAAGCTTGCAACAAAGATGTCGGCTTGACGGCTTTTCATCCGTTCTTCAATCATTGTTTTTTGTTGCCCATATTCTTCCGCTTCGAAGTTGGTTCGCCAGTGATTCAGTTTTATCGCATACTTTTCAGGCTGAAAATCAGACCAGTGGCCATTTGAGAGACGCAACATTCTTGGCGGCAGAGATCGCGGTTGGCCAAGCTGACTTTCCACGACCTGCATCATCGCAGCCATGCCAGATTCGCTCTGATCGCTGGTAATTAGCAAGCGAGTACGGCTAGGCGCAAATGCCACGACTTGCCCCTCCTTTATGTATTGCTGCAATAGCTCCGGCAACAATAGGCGCGAACTGTCGTAGTCATCATTCCAGCTCGAAAGATACAGGCCATTGCCCACGTTCACCATGGGTTTGCTTGACCGCTGGCGTAGATTCGCGATGCCAATCTCAAATGCTTCGGTTTCGCTCATGCCATACGCGTCAAGATCACCTGACATGAGACGACGCATATCTTGCTCACCGTCCACCATGACGCATGCTTCGAGACCATCCACGATTTCTCGAAAGAGCAATTGTGCTGTATCGGCGCCGTACATCGTTATCGCGGCATCCCTGTCTGCAGTGCTTCTTACTGCTACGAAAAGTTTTGACTGAATCTCAACGCTTGGGATTTTGTTTATTGGTTTGGATTTTTTTGAGTGAATACTTGCAGCAATTTTTTCAATGTGCGCAGTTTTTTCGACCCCTGCGAGCATTAACCACTCTCGATGAAAATTGCTCAGATTTACTCGCCAGTCAGGACCTTGTTCATCACCGTCCTCAGGGCGAGGAAACAGGAAAGAAGACTGTGGGTTAAATCGCCATCGGGTCGTATCCCCGAGTTTTCGCAAGGCATTAACCACCAGCGTTGCAAATTCTTTAATTGAATACTCTTCGTTGGAACTCATACTTCAAATTCTTCGCTCTTCTACCGCGTGGCAGGCCACGCGCACGGTAGGAAAATTCACCATATTGGGTATCTCGGTGACGCAGCGCGCATTGGCATGCGGGCAGCGGGGGTGGAAGGCGCAACCACTGGGCGGGCTTAACGGATTGGGTACCTCGCCCGACACCGGCGTGCGGGCCTGGCCGGTGGCATGCATCTTGGGAATGGCGTCCAGCAGCATGCGTGTGTAGGGGTGGCGCGGCGCGGCGAACAGAGCGTGCTTGTCGGCCAGCTCCACCAGACGCCCCAGGTACATCACACCCACCTGGTCGGCCACATGGCGCACCACGGCCAGGTTGTGCGAGATGAACAGGTAGGTTAGCCCGCGCGCCTGTTGCAGGTCTTTCATGATGTTGAGCACCTGTGCCTGAACGCTCACGTCCAGCGCCGACGTGGGCTCATCGCAGACCAAAAATTCGGGCTCGGTGCCCAACGCACGCGCAATCGAGATGCGTTGGCGCTGGCCGCCGGAGAACTGGTGCGGGTATTTGACCATGTCCTTGGCGCTCAAGCCGACCGACTGCAACAGCTCACCCACCCGCGCACGCAGCGCGTCGCGGTCGGTGATCAGGCCATGCTCCTTGAGCGGCTCGCCAATGATGTCTTCCACGGTCCAGCGCGGGTTCAGGCTGGCATAGGGGTCCTGAAAAATCATTTGTATGCGTTGGCGCAAAGGTTTGCCCTGGGGCGTCTTCAGCGTGGCGTGCACGCCCTGGCCATCGAAGTGAAAGCTTCCGCGTGTGGGTTCGTACAGGCCCACCAACAAACGCGCCACTGTGCTTTTGCCACATCCCGACTCGCCGACCAGCGCCAGCGTCTTACCCTTTTGGATATCGAAACTGACGCCATCCACCGCGTGTAACAGCAGGCGCGGTTTGCGCTCCAGCACGCGATTCAGCCAAGGTGGCGACACATCGAAGGTCTTGGCGAGATCGCGTGCACTGACCAGCGCTTGGGTTTTGACCGCGGGGGCATTCATGCGGCCACTCCAGTTTGCGCCGCATGCGGCGCGCGCAGCCAGCAGGCCGCCTGTGTAGCCTGTGCCGCCATCAAATCCGGCCGATCTTGTCGGCAACGGTCAAACACCTTGGGACAGCGCGGGTTGAAGGCGCAGCCCGTGGGAATCGCGTCCAGCCGCGGCATGGCACCGTCGATCTGGTTTAAACGTTCGCGGTCAACGGCAATGTCGGGAATGGCGGCCATCAGGCCTTCGGTGTAGGGATGGGACGGGCGGTTGATGACGTCGTGCACCGGGCCAATCTCGGCAATGCGCCCGGCATACATCACGGCCACGCGGTCGCAGGTTTCGGCGATGACACCCATGTCGTGGGTGATCAGCATCACGGCTGCACCATGCTTTTTGCAAACACTCTTGAGCAGCGTGATGATCTGCGCCTGGATGGAGACATCCAGCGCGGTTGTGGGCTCGTCCGCCACGATCAGCTTGGGCTCACCAGCCAGGGCCAAAGCAATCACCACCCGCTGGCGCATGCCACCGGAAAACTGGTGCGGGTAATGCTCCATGCGCTGCTCAGCTGCGGCAATGCCGGTCTCTTGCAGCAGCGCGATGGCACGTTGGCGGGCTTCGTGGGCGCTGACCGGCAGGTGGGTTTGGATGGTCTCTACCAGTTGCCTGCCCACGGTGTATAGGGGATTGAGTGAGGTCAGCGGGTCCTGGAAAATCGCGCCGATACGCCTGCCGCGGATGCGGCGCATCTGCGCTTCGTTGAGGTTGTCGATGCGCTCACCTTCCAGCAAGATCTGGCCACTGCTGATGCGCCCGGGCGCTTCCAACAAACCGATGATGGCCGCGCTGGTCAGCGACTTGCCAGCGCCCGACTCGCCAACGATGCCCAGTATCTCGCCCGGTGCAATGGCGAACGAAATATCGTCCAGCGCGCGCAAGGTTCCACGCCGACCCGGGAACTCTACGACCAGGTTTTTGACTTGTAAGAGACTCATGGGTTTAGCTTCAGCGCAAGCGGGGGTTCAACGCGTCGCGTAGCCAGTCGCCCAGCAGGTTCACGCTCAGCGCAATCAACACCAGCATCATTCCCGGAAACACGGTAATCCACCAGTTGCCGGAAAACAAAAATTTGTTACCGACTTGGATCAAAGTACCCAGCGACGGCGAATTGGGCGGTGCGCCGACGCCCAAAAATGACAGCGTAGCCTCAGTGATGATGGCAGTGGCAACCTGTATCGTGGCCAGCACCATTACCGGCCCCAGCACGTTGGGAAGCACATGGCGGCGCATGATGCGCAGCGGTGACACGCCGGTCAGGCGCGCGGCCTGCACGTACTCCTTGTTGCGCTCCACCATGGTCGAGCCGCGCACGGTGCGCGCATAGTCTACCCACTTGGTCAGCGAAATGGACAGTATCAATACACCAAACACCATGGCCGAGGGGGCGTTGGGAAACAGCGCCCGCGCAACGCCCGCAATCAACAGCGCAATCAGGATAGCGGGGAAAGACAGCGTCACATCACACACACGCATGATGAAGGCGTCCAGCGCACCACCGACAAAGCCGGCCAACAGGCCCAGGCTCACCCCCACAAATGCCGACAACGCAACCGATGCCAGACCCACCAGCAGCGAGATGCGCGCACCAAACATCAGCGCGGACAGAATATCGCGGCCTTGATCGTCTGTGCCCAGCAAATATTTGGGGTTACCTTCTGGCAACCACAGCGGTGGCAGGAAGGCATCCGACAATTCCAGCGTGGCCAAATCGAATGGGTTGTGCGGTGCCACCAAATTGGCAAAAATCGCACAAAACAGGCAGACAAAGGCGATCAGGCCTGCGGCTATCGCAACCGGAGAGCTGCGAAAGCTGTAGGCCACATCACTGTGCCAGGCACGCTGAAACCATGCGGTCATGCCTTGCCTGTCACTTGACGGTGATGTAGCGCCACATCATGCCGTTGTCGGGCCATTGCACAAGCTCAACGTTTTTCTTGGCACCCCAGTTCAACCCCTGCTGGTGCAGCGGAATATGGCCCACGTCGTCCTGGTGGATTTTCAGGGCTTCATGGATCATGGCTGTGCGCTTTTTCATGTCCGTCTCGGAGCCTACTTTCTCGGTCAGTTCGTCCACGCGTGGATTGCTATACGCACCCAGGTTGAACTGGCCACGGCCGCCATCTCCCGGTGTGGACATGATGGCCAGCATCACGTTTTGCGCGTCCACCGTGCTGGAGGTCCAACCCAGCATGTAGAAGCTGGTGTCGCGACGCAGTACCTTGGGAAAGTAGGTGCCCTTGGTCTCCACTTCCAGCTTGATCTTCACACCCACGCGCGCCAGATTGGCCGCTACCGCCTGGCAGATGGCGCCGTCGTTAACGTAGCGATCGTTGGGACAATTCATGGACACTTCAAATCCATTGGGATAGCCCGCTTCCGCCAGCAGCTTCTTGGAAGCTTCCGCATCAAATGGCAGGCGCTTGGCCAAGTCCGGCGCAAAGCCATTCACCTCGGGTGGAAACATCAGCGCAATGGGGGTGGATGCACCACGCATCACCGTGCGCTTGATACCGTCCACGTCGATAGCCTGGTAAAAGGCCTGGCGCACACGTTTGTCCTTGAAAGGGTTCTTGCCTTTCACGTTGGAGTAGAGCAGTTCATCACGCTTTTGGTCCATGCCCAAAAAGATGACGCGCAGCTCTGGCCCTTGCAAAACCTTAAGACTGGAAGCGGCCTTGATACGCTCCACGTCTTGCACCGGCACCGGCTCCATTACATCGATTTCGCCGGACAACAAGGCCGCCACACGGGTGCTGTCGTTGCCGATGACGTTGAACACCACTTCGTCCACATTGCCTTCTATCTTGCCCCAATAGTTGTTGTTGCGGGCAAACACAGTGCGCACGTTTGGCTGGCGCTCGCGCAGGCGAAACGGCCCGGTGCCGTTGGCTTTAAAAGACGCTGCGTTTTCGATGCCCTTGCGGCGGTCCACCGGTTTGGTCGCGTTGTTGGCTTCGCACCACTTCTTGCTCATGATGTTCCAGTGCGTGAACAGCTCGGGCAGGATGGGGAACGGTGCGTTGGTGACGATGTCGATGGAGTGGTCGTCGATCTTCTTGATTTCCTTGATCTGGCCCACATAGGTCTTCATGTCCGAGCCATCGCTCTTGGCACGCTCATAGCTAAAAATTACATCATCCGCAGTGAACGGGGTGCCGTCGTGAAACTGCACGCCCTTTCGCAAATCAAAATGCCAAACCGTCGGTGCGGTCTGCTTCCAGGCAGTGGCCAGGGCTGGGGCCAGCTTGTAGTCGCGGCCACGCGTTACCAGTGGCTCGTAGACGTTTTCGTCTACGCTGATCTGCAGTGACTCGTTCAAAGAGTGCGGGTCCATGGACAAGGCATCGCCCTGGTTGCCAATGCGCAGCGTGACGGCAGACGCCGACATGGCCGCGGCCGCCAATGCCGTACCTACCAAGGCGAACACGAACTTTTGCTTGGAATACATGAAGATCTCCTGTTGTTGTTGCGAAAACTTGCGTGACAGTCCTTCAGCTCTGTCCTCAACTGACTAAGCGGCTCAAACTGGCACGGATAAGGGCATGGACTGCTCCACCAGGCTGGCATACAGGGCCGCACCCAAGGGCAAAATATCGTCATTGAAATCGTAGCGGGTGCTGTGCAGCAAACAGTTGCCAACCCCGTTCTCGGCACCCTGCCCAAGGCGCATGTAGGCACCGGGCTTGACCTGCAACATGAAGGAAAAATCTTCAGAACCCATGCTGGGCTCCAGATCGCGCACCACATGGTCGGGGCCAACCAAACTTTCTGCCACATCGCCGGCAAAAAGGGTCTCCGCCGCCGAATTGATGGTGGCCGGGTAGATGCGCTCGTAATTCACGGTAGCGGTAGCGCCAAAACCTAACGCGACAGCGCTGCATAACTCGTTGAGCCGGCGCTCCACCAGGTCTTGCACTGCGGGGTTGAAGGTGCGCACAGTCCCAACCAGGGTCGCCTTGCCCGGCACCACACTCATGGCGCCCAGGTCGCCAGCATGCATCGCACAAATACTGATGACCGCGCTCTCCGTGGCCCGCACATTGCGCGAAACGATGCTCTGGATCGCCGTGATGATGTGGGCTGCGACGATGACCGGGTCAATCGTTTGGTAGGGGTGGGCACCATGGCCTCCGCGACCCGAAATCTCAATCGTCACACGGTCGGCAGATGCCATCATCGGGCCGGACGTCATGCCCACGGTGCCGGGGCGCATGGCGGGCCAGTTGTGCATGCTGTACACGGATTGCACCGCAAAGCGGTCAAACAAGCCGTCTTCAATCATGACCCGTGCACCGGCATAACCCTCTTCGCCCGGTTGAAAAATCAATACTGCCGTGCCATCAAAATTACGGGTCTCGGCCAAGTAACGCGCCGCACCGACCAGCATGGCGGTATGGCCATCGTGGCCGCAGCCGTGCATCAGGCCGGACTTGGCAGATTTCCATGCGAAGTCGTTGAGTTCGGTCATGGGCAACGCGTCCATGTCGGCCCGCAGACCTACCATTTTGGTGCTATTGCCACCTCGGCCTTTGACCGTGGCCACCAAACCGGTCTTGCCGATGCCGGTGTGCACGGCGTCCACGCCACAGACCTGCAACGACTCTTTGACACGCGCGGCGGTGTAGACCTCTTCAAAACCCAGTTCCGGGTGGGCGTGAAGGTCACGCCGGAAGGCCGTCAGCTCGGGGTGGAACCTGGAAATTTGCGCGAAAGCCCGGCCATTGGCCCTGAGCGTTGGCGCTGTTTGCGAACCCATCATCCATGGCCTCCTACTGTGCCCACGCGCAAGCGCGGATCAACCACAAAATACAACAAATCGACCGCCAGGTTGATGGCTACAAAAATCAGCGCCACCAGGCACAGGTAGGCCGCCATGACGGGAACATCGGCAAACGTAACCGCCTGTATAAACAACAAGCCCATGCCTGGCCACTGGAAAACCGCCTCGGTGATGATGGAGAAAGCAATCAGCGTGCCCAGCTGCAAACCGATGATGGTGATCACCGGCACCAGGGTATTTTTGAGCGCATGGCCAAAGTGGATGGCGTTGTTACTCAGGCCGCGCGCGCGGGCAAACTTGATGTAGTCGGTGCGCAGCACTTCCAGCATTTCGGAGCGCACCAGCCGCATGATCAGTGTGAGTTGGAAGATAGCAAGGGTTACAGCCGGCAGTACGATGTGGTGCCAGCCGTCCACCGTCAACAGGCCGGTGCTCCACCAACCCAGGCTTTGCACTTCGCCACGCCCAAAACTGGGGAACCAGCCCAGCATGACCGAGAAAAACAGGATCAGTAAAATGCCAATCAGGAAAGTAGGCAGCGACACGCCCAACAAGGAAACGGTCATGAACAGTTGGCTGACAAAGGTACCCCGCTTGAGCGCCGCGTACACGCCCATTGGCAGCCCGATCAGCAGCGCCAACAGCGCCGCAACCATCGACAATTCCAGCGTGGCGGGGAAACGTTCGGCAATCAGGCGCGACACCTTGGCACCCTGGCGCAGGCTGAGGCCAAACTCCCCCTGCACAGCATTGCCCAAAAAATGGGCGAACTGGATGAAAAAGGGTTGGTCCAGCCCCAAATCAGCGCGCAACTGGGCGATCTGGTCGGGCTTGGCATCTTGCCCCAGCAAGAAGACCACGGGGTCGCCCACATATTGGAACAGCATGAATGCGAAAAATGCCACTGCAATCATGACGATCACAGCCTGGAACAACCGCCTGAGGATAAATGCAAACATCAATGGGAGTAATAGCTACACCATGCTATCAGAGGCCAGCGGGTCCAAACACCGGGATTTTCCCTGCGGAACAACACTCTGCGCATAAGCTGCACAGACCGTAAAAAGCCACGGCTAGAATCCGACCATGGCGTTTACAACCATGTTCTCTTTCTTCCGCTCCAAAAAACAACAAGCACCGGCTGACGTTGCCGCGGCCGCAGAGGCCCATGCCAAGCGCATGGATCTGGAGGAGCGCAAGCAGTTTCGCCAGGAAATGCTGTACCAATCCATTCGGGAAAGCTTCTTGGCTATGGAAGTCATTGGCAGCATGTACAAGTTCAAGGTCGTGCCCGTGGACATGCGGCACCACCGCTTTATTGCGATGATCGATGTAGCCAAGTCTTTCGTCACCGGTAGGGAAGCCAAGACCAAAAGTTTTGCCGCACTTGAAAAGTTGATGCGCTCCAACGCCTACAAGCGTTTTGGCGTGTTGATCGAAGGCATTTACTGGCGCGTCAGTGAAACCGAGAGCCAGTTTGACCGCCTGTCCCGCACGGCCGACGGCGCCGAATCGGTCGTTGACGGCACACCCGCCGCGATCCCCCTGCGCCAACGCCTCGCCGCTGCCCCCACCATGGAGCAAGCCCACGCCGAGTCGCCGTTGGCCCGCCACGCCTACCAACCCGTGTCAGACGATGAGGCAGAGGCCTTCATGGAAGCCCTGCGCAACGGTTTGACGCCGCCCGTTGTCCGTGTTGGCGAATGGGAATACCAGTCCGACCTGGCGCCGCTGGACAGCGGCATCATGATCGGTGGCACGCAGTACGGCAAGCTGCAATAGCACGTCCACCAACGTTTTACCGCTGGGCCGCCCCAAGGTAGCCCCAAGGTAAACGAGCCCCCTCGGGGGGCAGCGACCCGCGCCCCTAAAATGGCCCGGTGAACGCTCCACTTCTCCCCCAATCCTCCCGCCGCCCCATCCGTGAACTGCCCGACGAGCTGATCAGCCAGATCGCCGCTGGAGAAGTCGTTGAACGCCCCGCCTCGGTCGTGCGCGAGCTGGTCGATAACGCGCTGGACGCGGGCGCCACGCAGATCACCGTGCGGCTACTGGCCGGCGGCGTGCGCCTGATCAGCGTGGAAGACGATGGCATCGGCATACTGCCCGAGGAACTGCCTCTGGCCTTCCGCCGCCACGCCACCAGCAAGATCGGCAACCTGCAAGATCTGGAGTCAGTCGCCACCATGGGATTCCGCGGCGAAGCACTGGCCGCTATCAATTCAATAGCCGACTGCGCAATACTGTCGAGGGCTAGCGGCCAATCGGCCGCACACCTTCTGGACGGACGCACCGGTGAACTCAAACCCGTGGCACGCAGCCAGGGCACGACGGTCGAAGTGAAAGAGCTGTTCTACAGCACCCCGGCGCGGCGCAAGTTTTTGAAAACCGATGCCACCGAATTGGGCCATTGCATAGAGTCCGTCCGCCGCCATGCGCTGGCTCGCCCCGATGTGGGTTTTGCGATCTGGCACGAAGGCAAACTGGTCGAGCAATGGCGCCGCTGCGAAGATCCTTCTTTAGAGGCCAGCCTGAACCAGCGCCTGGCTGACGTGCTGGGCGCGGATTTCATCGCGCAGTCGATTGCTGTGGACTGGCGCCCCGCCAGTGCAGCACGCGCACAGGGCGGTGAGCCTGCGGCTGAAGTCAGCCAAGGCCCCAGCGCCCTACGCGTGTGGGGCCGCGTAGGCATTCCCGACGCCGCCCGCTCCCGCGCCGACCAGCAGTTTTGCTACGTGAACGGCCGCTTTGTACGCGACAAGGTGCTGACCCACGCCGCCCGCAGCGCATACGAAGACGTGCTGCACGGCCACCGCCAGCCCATCTATGCGCTGTACCTGGCCATGGACCCGGCGCGCGTGGATGTCAACGTACACCCCACCAAGATCGAAGTCCGCTTTCGCGACAGCCGCGAGGTACACCAAGGCGTGCGCCACGCAGTCGAAGACGCGCTGGCCGCCCCCCGCGCAGGAGCCGCCGCCGGTGCGGACAACACGGGTGCGCAAGAGCGTGGCCCGGATGAAACCGGTGCGGACGGCACACGCGGCCAGGCCGGTGGCCCAAAAGGACTTTGGGCCGATGCCTCTACGTCAAATCGGCCCCCAGCCCTCGCGGAATATACACAACGCGCTATGCATTTCGGAGCACGCACCGACCCTATAGGCCACCGCGTCAGCGACATTGGCGCCCTATGGCAGCCGAGCACCACCGCCCTGGGTGGCTGGGCGGCAGAGGGTTTTGCGCAGGTCAAGGAGGAGCCCGCACCGCGGGCGGGGGACCCGGAGCAAAACCCTCTGCCGCCCAGCCACCCGGCGAACAAAGAAGACGCCCAGCAAGCATGGCCACTGGGCAAAGCCATAGCCCAATTGCAAGGCATCTACATCCTGGCCGAAAACACCCAAGGCCTGGTCATCGTAGACATGCACGCCGCCCACGAACGCATCGTCTACGAACGGCTAAAGAATCAGCTGGCCCAGCAAACCGCTGAAGGCGCCAGCACAACAGTTGCGCAACTGACCAGCCAGCCCCTGCTAATCCCCGCCACCTTTGCGGCCACCCCCGGCGAGGTTGCAACGGCAGAGGCCCACTTCGCAACACTGCAAATGCTAGGCCTGGAGATCAGCCCCTTCTCGCCCAAGACCCTGGCCGTGCGCGCCGTACCCACCACTCTGGCCCAGGGCGACGCGATAGAGCTGGCCCGCAGCGTGCTGGCTGAACTGGCCCAACACGAAGCCAGCACCGTCATCCAGCGCGCGCAAAACGAATTGCTGGCCACCATGGCCTGCCATGGCGCCGTGCGAGCCAACCGCAAGCTGACGATTGAAGAGATGAACGCCCTGCTGCGCCAGATGGAAGCCACCGAACGCAGCGACCAGTGCAACCACGGCCGCCCGACCTGGCGCCAGCTCACTATCCGCGAGCTGGACGCGCTCTTCTTGCGTGGCAGATAAGTCCGCCATGCCAAGACACCCAGGCGACCGATAAACGGCGCGCCACGGGCACAATCGTCTCACTGTGCAAACCAAACACTTCGCCCAGCTGGTAGGACTTTCTGCACTGTGGGGTGCCTCCTTCATGCTGATCCGCATGGCCAGCCCGCTGCTCGGGCCCAATGTGCTGGCAGCCCTGCGCATCGGCATGGCCACATTGACACTGGCCGTGCTGGTGCGCGCCAGGCGCCACACCTGGCCGGCCGGGCATTGGCGCGAACTGGCCCTCATAGGCCTGTTGTCGGTGGCCGCACCATTTCTGCTCTTCGCCTGGGCCGCCCTCAAACTGCCCGCTGGCTACAGCGCGCTGTTGAATTCCACCGCCGTCATCTTCGGCATTTTTGCGTCGGCCTGGTTCAAGGAAGACAAGCTGACGGTACGCAAACTGGTGGGTTGCGCCTTCGGGTTTTCTGGTGTCGGGCTAATCGTGGGCTTGGGGCCGGTGGAGCCATCCGCCGATGTCTACGTGGCTGCGCTGGCCTGTGTCGTGGCGTCGGCTTGTTACGGCTTTTCGACCCCCTTGATGAAACGGGCGCTGAGCCGCATGCAGCCGCTGCAGATAGCCGCCGGCCTGCACGCCATGTCGTTCCTGATGCTGATTCCCGGTGCAGCCTGGAGCTGGTCCGCAGCGCAATTCACACCCATGGCCTTGCTGGCCGTGGTCATCATGGGGGTGGTGACATCGGGCATCGCCTACTGGATGCATATCCGCATCCTGGCCCACGTGTCATCGGTGGCGGCCATGAGCCCGACCTTCATGATCCCCGTATTCGGCGTCATTTGGGGCCATGTGTTCCTGGGCGAGGCGCTCGGCACCGGTATTTTTGCGGGCGGCGCCCTGGTTTTGCTGGCCAGCGGGCTGATTACCGGCTTCAATCCCTGGCAAAAGTGGCTGGATGTGGCCGATACCAAATTGTGAGTAATACCAAAAAAATTTCAAAAAGCAGTCAACGGCTTGCAAAGTCCCCTCGTTGTGGAAGGGTCTCCAGTTATTGGAGTCGACCAACAAGCTTTGAAAGGCTACTGAAAATGAATAAAGTCCTCGCTACCCTGATCGCCGGTTTGTTTGCTGCTGGTGCATTTGCTGCTTCTCACGGCGGCGCCATGAACGCAGCTTCGGCTCCTGCCGCTGCCAAGCCAGCTCCTGCTATGGCCGCTGCACCAGCCGCTACTGCTCCAGCTGCTGCCCCCGCTGCTAAGGAAGAAAAAAAGGCCATGAAGAAGTCCAAGAAGTCCAAGAAGGCTGCTGCCAAAAAAGAAGCAGCACCGAAGTAATTCGTAGCCTTCCACAAAAAAGCCCGCAATTGCGGGCTTTTTTGTGGAAGGCTACGAATTACTTCGGTGCTGCTTCTTTTTTGGCAGCAGCCTTCTTGGA
>NZ_JANXUQ010000308.1 GCF_025356155.1 Rhodoferax sp.
CTTCTGGCTAGCGAATTGCTGGGGGTCCGAACTTCCGGGCTTCCGAACACCCGGTCCCCACTCCCCCCAACCCCCTCGCCCCGCCGGGCGAGGGGGAGCTCAACAGCCGATTTGGTGGAGTCGCGCCGAATACGGAATTACTGCAGTGGGGCTGCGGTACGGGTTTGTGCTCTCAGGCTCTATTCCAACGGTCGTAGATATTGCCCACGCTGTAGCGCGGAGCCACTGGCACGCGCAGCGGCCAGCGTTGGCACGCCCGCCCGCGGTCGGGGACTATGACCGCCAACCCTGCAATCGTGGTACCACCAGCACGCACCGCGCCGCCACGCTTGTAAACGCGTATTCGGCGCGACACGATCAAATCGGCTGTCCGCATTAACTCCCCCTCGCCCGGCGGGGCGAGGGGGCTGGGGGGAGTGGGGACCGGAAGTTCGGAGACTAATGTGTCGCGCCGTTTACAATGCAGTTACCGGGTCGGCAGCCAGTGCCAACCCGCAAACGCTAGGGGTGCTGGCCGTCGTGAGGCGGCCGGCTGAGAGTACACCCTGGAACTTGATCAAGGTAATACTTGCGCAGGGAAGCGTGGTGAGAACATGCCGAACATTGCTCCGTCTGTGGAGCACCGTGGCCCATGCCTCTACTATTCGCATCCCTGCCATCGAACAAAAATAAGGATATGCGATGGCGCTCCGTCTGAATCTGAAACTCTCCCCAGGTGCCGCCGCGCTGGCCGTCTTGTTTGCCTCGCCGCTGTGGGCACAAACCAGTGCGCAGAACTTGCAAGGCGTGACGGTGACAGGCAAGGCCGCACCGGTACTGGACATTGACCGCGCCGGTGTTGGTGGCTTGAGCCAGACGCTCGCACAGACACCGCAAAGCGTGACGGTGTTGGGTGCAGACCTGCTGGCCGCCACCGCGTCCAGCAGCCTGTCGCAGGTCATCAAGCTGGATGCCTCTTTGGCCGACAGCTACAACACCACCGGTTACATCGAAAGCCTGTCCATACGCGGCTTCCTGCTGGACCAAAACAACAACTACCTGCGCAACGGGTTGCCCGTATCCAACTACGCGCCTGTTGCGCTGGAGAACAAGGAACGCATCGAGGTACTGAAGGGTGTGGCCGGCTTGCAGGCGGGCGTGTCCGCACCCGGCGGCCTCGTCAACTATGTGACCAAGACGCCACAGGCTGGCAGCTTCACCACAGCATCGATTGGCGTTGACAGCAATGGCGGCAGCAAGGTGCATGTGGACCGCAACACCGCCTGGGGCTCTATGGGCGTGCGTGTCAACCTGGCAGCCGAAGACCTGCGCACGGTGTTTGACCGCGCCGAAGGCAAGCGTGAATTTGCGAGCATCGCCTTGGCCGCCAAAACATCGAGCACAACCAAGATATCTGCCGATTTGGAGTTCCACCACAAGAAGCAGCCATCAGTGCCCGGGCTCGGTCTGTTGGACACCAATGGCGACGGGGTGGCCGACACATTGCCCGCCAGCAACTATTCACGCCTCAACCTCAACAACCAAAGCTGGTCACAACCCTTTGAGGCCACCAGCACCAACGCCCAGATCGCGGTCGATCACCAGATCACGGCGTACTGGAGTTCCCACCTGGGCTTGAGCACACAGCGTACCGTGATCCAAGACCGGCTGGCCTTTCCCGATGGCTGCAGCACCAGCGCGAACGCCGTGTACCCTGGCCTGTGTGGCAATGGCGATGTGGATATCTACGACTACCGCAGCGAAAACGAAGAGCGCAGCACCTGGGCGTGGGACGCCAACATGAAGGGCAAGCTGATCGCGGGTGGCGTGGTGCATACCCTGAACCTGGGCCTGAGCGGCCGCAGCGCCCGCACCGACCTGGCACCCAAACAGGCTTATAACTTTGTCGGCACGACCAACATCAACACGCCCATCGCGCTGCCAGGTGATGGCACGGCTGGCGATCTCAACACCAACAGCCGCGAACGCGCGGTGGACGCCTATGCATCGATGGCCAGCGATCTGAGTAAGAGCGTGCGCAGCTTTGTCGGTTTTCGCACCTCACGCCTGAACCGCAGCAGCGAACGCAGCGACGGTTCGCGTGCCATCGCCATCGACCAGACCGTGACTACGCCCTGGGCTGGACTGTCGTGGTCACCCACGGCCAGCACCCTGTTCTACGCATCCTGGGGCCAAGGCGCCGAGCTGGAGGCCGTGCCCAACCGTCCAACGAAGTTTGTCAACGCCGGCGAAGTGCTGCCCGCGCTCAAGAGCGAACAGACCGAGCTGGGTCTGAAGTGGCAGGCCCACCCGCGCATGCTGGTCACGGCCGCTGCCTTCAGCATCAACAAGCCCTACGCCGATGACCAGGCCACGGCTAGCGGCGTGCCGCTGCGCATTGCCGGTGGCAAGACCGCGCGCCATCGGGGCTTTGAGCTGATGGCCGTGGGCCAGGCCAGCAAACGACTTTCGGTGCAGGCCAGCCTGATGGTGATTGATGCCAAGTACACCGACGCCATCGACCCCGCGCTGCTGGGGCAGCAGGTTACCAATGTGCCCAAGACCAAGACGTCGCTGTTCGCGGACTACAAACTCACGTCGCTGCCCGGCCTGTCGATCAGCGGCTTGGTCACGCATGAAAGCGGCAAGACCGTAACCGCCGATGGCTCGGTCAGCCTGCCCGCCGCCTGGCAACTGGATGCGGGTCTGCGTTATCAGAACCGCTGGATCGGCAAGGCCACGCAGTGGAGCCTGAATGTAGAGAACCTGACCGACCGCAACTACTGGCGCGAGGCCCCCACCCAGTACTGGGGTGGCACGTATCTGTTTCCGTCCACGCCGCGCACGGTGCGGGCGAAGGTCACCTTCGAATTCTGAAGTCTTGGGGTCAGACCACTCGCGCAGCGATGTGCTCTGACCCCAACCATCTAGAACTGCGATTGACATGGAGCCCCGCCTCATCTGCCTGATCGGCGCGGAATGCACCGGCAAGACAACACTGGCCCAGGCATTGGCACACCAGATGGGTGGTCTGTGGGTGCCGGAGTATCTGCGCAGCTTCACCCAAGTGCACGGTCGTACGCCACTGCGCACCGAGCAAATGCAGATTTTGCAAGAGCAACTGCGCATGGAGACCGATGCCTTGGGCCTGGCCCGCCAGCAGGGTCGCAGCGTGGTGTTCTGCGACACCGCGCCGCTGCTCACGGCCGTCTACAGTGATTGCGTCTTTGCGGATACATCGCTGTACCCGCAGGCACGCAGCCTGCACGCCCGTTATGACCTCACGCTGTTTTTGCAACCCGACATTCCCTGGAACGCCGATGGCCTGCAGCGCGACGGGCCCGAAGCACGTGCTGCTGTGCATTGGGCGATAGAGCGTGCGTTGGCTGACAGTGGTGGTGGCGCCTGGCCAGTTATGCGTATCGCAGGCACCGCAGCTCAGCGTCTAACGCATGCGTGTGATGCAGTAGCTGGCGCCATGCGGGGAGGTCATATATGAAGAATTGGCCTGTAGCCCTCGTCGGATATCGCTGTATCGCTATTAAAACGATAGTGTGGGAGATTCTGCGAGTAAGTTGACGATAGCGGGATCCATTTGGCAGCCCGCTATTGTTCTGGGTGAGTTTTTGCGGCAGAGTTCGGCCTATTGGCTCCCGCCTCATACTGTCAAATGCCCAGAAATCGGCGGGGGCCAACAGCCCGGACTCTGCTAAGGTATGAGCCTTGGATGCGACTGGGGAAGTCAGGTCAGGGGCGGAAGCGGACATTTGATGCGCCCACCCGATTAGACAAGTGCCTGATTTCACCAACTCATTGAGTAAAAGCTGTGTCAATCAAAAACGTCAATATCAAGCAGGAAGACGCCGCATTTTTGTACGGAGTTTACGAACGCGTCTTAGGTGTGCTGAGTGAATCCGAAGCTGTGCTTTGGGATCTCCCCAAGGGGCCAGAACGCGACGACTACATTCATGCTTACGGTGCAATTGTCACTGACGTGCTGTGCAAATTGAGAGCGCCTTTGGTTCGTCGATACCCTGAACTTGACACGACCCGCCCTGAGGGGCCATCTGATTTGTTGATTGACCGCGATGCGCAGGAGGCCGTGAACCGTTTGACGTCTAGTCAAGTGCAGCAGATCGACGCAGCATTGCTTGCCGACTGTGCACCGTCTTGGAGAAAGGTTGCACGAGTCGTGGGTACCGCGATGTCGCAGTTGTACGAGGCGTTTCCCGAAATACCAGATGGGTACTACGCTACGCGGATAGTGCACTTGGTCAAACTGGGGCACCTTGAATCACAGGGGAATTTAGAGTACATGGGATTTAGTGAAGTCCGACTATGTGCCTGATATCGTCGCTGCGTCGCTGCATCGGGGCGTAAGCCGACTTTCAAGGTGCGTGTCCAATTTGATGAAGCTTGCAGGGTTTGTCGCTAGTTTATTGACGACCCCACCAAGGATCGTCTGGAAATTCAGTTATAAATCAACGACTTAAAAATATTGGGAGAGGCATCATGGTTCAACGCGACTTTGTTCATAAGCAGGTTTCACTTCGATAAGACGTTAGGCGGCTCGCAATGAAATGTCCCCGCGACCAAAGCCTTCTCAACCTGCGTAGTATCGAAGGTCACAGTGGCTATCGTTGTTCAGGTTGCTACGGCGGTTGGCTGCCGGCGAAGTACTTGCAGTCATTGGAATACTCGGGTAACTTCAACTACAGAGTGTTCACCGAAACCGTCACGCAGAGTGTTTCCCATGTCACCGCCCTGACTTGCCCAGCACAATGCGGTCAGCTTCGTGCTGCACGCGTTGCGGACATCTCCCTCGCTTGGTGTCCAACTTGCCAGGGCAGTTGGTTTAACTTCGGAGCAATAAGCAAACTACATGGCAAGTATGCTCGTCACGACTCAACTCTAGGAACAGAGCTTGCAGTGAACGCGGGCTTTTCCGTCCTCTCGGTGGTTCTCGGTGCACTATTCTCCTAAGCCGACTAACCAGTTGCTCGTCATGGACACACAGCACAGAGAGGCCGCTGCGGCGCCGGTGCTGTGCGCCAGACAGCGCCAACGTTAGGCCTAAACGGATGGAAGCAATCAAAAGGTTCCTGGCTCCCGTACACGGGCTGATGTACACAACGTCGTGGGGCATTATTTTCTTTGGCATGCCCGCTACGCCCATAGCTCTCTTGCTCATCGCCACAAAGGAATCTCTGTCGTTCTCGGACGCAGCGCGCGCCACCGGCGCGATGGTCACGTGCGGAGCAGTCATTGCGATTCCACTTCTTCTGACTGCGAAGTGGCTGTCTGGCCCGAAGGCTTCGGCCTGGTGGAAATTCTGGCGTGTCTAGGCCTAATCGGGTAGGCAACGGCTTCTAACCGTCGCCCCCCAACACCACCCACCGTGCGGGTCCGCAGTGGGCGGTTTATCCACCGCCGAATGACTGCAATCCGGGAATCTTTATGACCGGTAAGCGTCTGGAACAGCCCGATAAAAGAATCCACCACGTCCGCCGTGCACAGAGCGCGGGCCATTCGACAAAGACACTGATTCCTCGGCACCAATGGCTCCAAAGGGCGGCCTTCGTCATACAGATCCCACCGATAGTTCCGTGGCCCCTGCGGTAGACTGGCCGGATAGTTTTCTCTCCATCCCTTTTGCAGGACCCACACCATGACCGAACTCGTCACCTACAGCCTGGAAGACGGCATCGCCACCCTCACCCTGAACAACGGCAAGGTCAATGCTTTTTCACACGAGCTGATCGCCAGCTTCAACCGCGGTCTTGACGAGGCCGAGGCGGCGGGTGCGGTGGTCATCGTCACGGGACAGCCCGGTATTCTGAGCGGCGGCTACGACCTCAAGGTAATGATGGCCGGCCCGCAGGCCGCCATTGACCTGGTGGCTGAAGGCTCCACGTTGGCGCGGCGCATGTTGTCGCATCCGCAGCCCATCATCGTGGCCTGTCCCGGCCATGCCGTAGCCAAGGGCGCGTTTGTGTTGTTGTCGGCCGACTACCGTATTGGCGTGGATGGCCCCTTCAGCATTGGCCTCAACGAAGTGAAGATTGGCATGACCATGCACCACGTGGGCATTGCCATCGCGCGTGACCGGCTGACCACCCCTGCCTTTCAGCGCGCCGTCATCAACGCCGAGATGTTTACGCCCCAAGGCGCAGTGGGCGCAGGCTTCCTGGATCTGGTCGTGTCGCCCGAGCAGTTGCTCAGCGCGGCGGTGGAAGTGGCGCAGCAGATGAAGAAGCTGAGCATGGGTGCGCACAAAGGTACCAAGCTGAAGGTCCGCAAGGCCTTGTTGGATGCGCTGGACGCAGCCATTGTGTTGGACAAGACCATCAGTTTGATGTAGCACCATTGGCCAATAGTGTCGCTAGCCCTCGTGGGTATTGCGTGAGTAGCTACATATTTTATAGCACTCAGTAGGACGGCTCAAGTTGACCGGGCGCGCCATGCCGCTGCGCGCGGTTTGCGCTAGGTCAAGCCGCAGGCCGGGGTGCCCCCTAGAATGGACGTATCACCACGCCCGAAGAATCGCCGCATGTCCTCCACCCTGATTCGCCGCCTCGTACTTGCCTTGGTCGCTATTTGCCTGCTGGGTGCGGGCGTCTGGTGGGCCAAGCGGCCCAAGCCGATTGCCGTGCTATTGACCGAGATCGACCTGGGGCGTGTCGAATCCAGCATTGCCAATACACGGGCTGGCACGGTAGAGGCCTGCATGCGCACCAAGCTGTCTGCAACCATGGGCGGGCGCATCGAGGTGCTGGCGGTCGAGGAGGGCGACACGGTCAAAAAAGGCCAGTTGCTGATGAAGCTGTGGAACGATGACCAACAGGCGCAAAGCGCCTTGGCGCTGACCCAGGTGGAGACCGCCCGCAAGCGCACGACCGAAGCCTGTACCGTGGCCGCCAACGCCGAGCGCGAAGCCGAGCGGCAGACCTCGCTGTTCAAACAAGGCTTTGTCTCGGGCTCGCGCGATGAACAGGCCCGCGCCGATGCCCTGGCCCGGCGCGCCGGTTGTGACGCCGCCAAGGCCGATGTGAC
>NZ_JANXUQ010000310.1 GCF_025356155.1 Rhodoferax sp.
CTTCGGGCAGGTCTACAAACACCACGTCGCCCAGCGCGTCCTGCGCGTGGTGGGTAATGCCGACGGTGGCAATGCCGCCTTCAATGTTCAGCCATTCGTGGTCTGGGGTGTATTGGATGGACATAAAAAACTCCTGAGAAATGATGTGAAAAAAGTAAAACTCTGAACCGTTCGCCCTGAGCTTGTCGAAGGGTAAATGAAATCGATGGACCGGGGCTAGGACGGACTAACCGCGAAAATAATTGGTCGGCACAAAGGGCATGGCGCTCACGACCATGGGCACCGGCTTGCCGCGCACAATCGCCACAACCTGCGTGCCCAGCGCGCTAAATGCCGCGTCCACATAGCCCATGGCCACCGGCTTGTCGATGGTGGGGCCGAGCAGGCCGCTGGTAACTTCACCGATGCGCGTGCCGTTGCCGTCCTGCAGCTCGGTGTGGTCGCGCACCGGCACACGCTCCAGCGCTATCAAACCGACGCGTTTACGGGAACCGCTTACGGCATTTGAGCCGCTAGCCCTCGTGGCATCTGCTAGTGCTGCTAGTATTTTTGTAGCGCCGGGGAATCCACCTTCGCGCGCACCGCCGGTACGGCGTACCTTTTGTATGGCCCAGTTGAGGTTGGCTTCCACCGGGTGGGTGGTTTCGTCGATGTCGTTGCCATACAGGCACAGACCGGCTTCCAGGCGCAGCGAGTTGCGCGCACCCAGGCCAATCGGCTTGACCTCTGGCTGGGCGAGCAGTGCGCGGGCCAGGGCTTCCGCCCGGTCCTTGTGTACGGAGATTTCGAAGCCATCTTCGCCGGTGTAACCACTGCGGGTCAGGAATACGTCGATCTTTTGCGTGCCGGTGTCGAGGGTGAAATTGCCGCCAGTCATGAACACGAGCTTTTCCACGCCAGGCGCCAGGCGCGACAGGGCGGTCACAGCCTGCGGGCCTTGCAGCGCCAGCAGCGCATGGTCGGGCATGGTGATGACTTCGCAACGGTGGCCGATGCGGAACTGGATATGGGCGATGTCGCCGACCTTGCAGGCACCGTTGACGATGACGAAGATATTGCCCCCACGCTTCCCCACTTCGTGTGGGTCGCTGCCCCCCGCGGGGGCCTTCACGCCTTGGGACGGCCCGGCGGCGCTCAACTCGTCATTGCCCATGTTGAAGAACATCAGGTCATCAATGATGCCGCCTTCGTCATTGATCAGCAGGCCGTAGCGCTGCTTGCCGACCGGCAGGTCGATAACGTCCACCGGGATCAGCGTCTCAAACGCCGCTGCAGCATCCGCACCCACCAGGCGCAACTGGCCCATGTGCGACACGTCAAACAGGCCGGCGGCTTTGCGGGTGTGGTGGTGTTCGGCCATCAGGCCGGCGGGGTATTGCACCGGCATGGAATAGCCGGCGAAGGGGACCATGCGCGCACCCAGTTCGATGTGCAGGGCGTTCAATGGCGTCAATTGAAGCGGCGTATTCGACAACGACGAAGGGGATTCGGTGGGAGCGGACAAGGGCAGTCTCCAGACGGTGAGCGCCAACAATGCGTTGGGCGCCGGGGGCAATGAACTATCCACGGCAATAACTGTTTAGTCAATGCCATGGGCTGTGGTTTGCCCCCGCTGTCCGCTTTACCTGAGAGATTCGCCGGGCCTGCCGCACATTGAAAACCTGTGCGCAGACTGCGGTTTGCTCCTTCGGTGGACGGCATCACGTGTGTGTGGTGTGCCGCCTCTCTCCAGTGGGGATCGTCTTGCCCTATCGCTAGGTCAAGGCGTTTGTCAGTCCTTTTGCCTGAGCGTTCAGACCGCTGCAATCAGCGGTCCTGCGCCTTCGGCGGTTTTCTGGTGCAGAAAACTCTCTCCTGACGGGTGGGATTCTAAACGAGTTGTTTTTGAAGTCACAGCCCTTTCGGTAGTAGCTCCTTGGGGCCACTAGACGCGTCGACATTGATGATCATTTTTGCGCGGGAGCAAGTCTCGTTGAAGTCTTTGCCTTGGCAATACTTCAGTACAAACTCAATTATTGGAATTTGCTCTTTTCCAACGGTAATCATGCGTTTGGCCGGCAATCGGCCTCCCCACTTTTTCTGAAACTCGACCGCTTTGGCATCCGTCGTGGTGACGATGGTGCCATGTAGATCAACTTTCGGAACGTCGTCTTTGTCCGTGCTGCTTGAGCACGCGGTCATTGAAGCCGACAGCAGCAGTAGAACTACGGGTACGAATTTCTTGATCATTGAATTCCCTGGTGGAAGCGAAGTGATCGTTTCGGGTTGTTGAACTTTTGAAGAGCCGATCTTCAAGCGTCATGTCGCCAAAACAGGTATCCCCAACTTCCCCGCCGCCACATTCAGCTGATTGTCAAAACAGCACATCGCCATATTGCTCCTCAACTGCAGATGGGCAAATCGGGCTGTGGCCAGTTGCACGCTGTCGTAAGCCCTCAGCCCGAATTGCATAGCGAAGTTGCCTGCTTGCGCGATCAACTCCTGGTCAATGCCCAGCTTTTGGTATCGGTTCCATTCGTCCTTGAGCTCGGTCAAGGCGCGGGTCGAAGTCTCTTCATCAATTTGCCCGGTGCGCTGCTTGAGCGATAGTGCGGCGCACATTTCCACCCAGGCGAGTTGGCTAACCGCAACATGACTTGCCGCCTTGCAGGCCTTGCGGACGGTATCGCTGGACTTCTCGTCGACAAACAGCTTCACCAACGCCGACGTATCGCAATACACAATCACTTGGGTCCACGCAGTTCTATGACCAGATCGCTCAGGGTCTTGCCGTCCGGCGATGGTGGGAAAGCGATGGCTTTGGGGAGCTTGAAGGGCCTTTTAGCGGGTTCCGCCACCAAGCCTGACGCCATCAACTTCTGCATTGCATCTTCGTCGGTCATGGGGGACTGCGAAATAGGGCGGTCGATGGGTTGGACCAATTCGGCCACCACTTTGCGGTGCGATGTGATCTGCACGCGCTCGCCCTGCTGCATCAGCATAATGGCGCGGGCTGGGTTGGCTTTGAGTTCGCGAATGGAAACTTGCATGGGCATGCCTTCTTGAAAGTGGTTACATGGTACTGCGAAAGTTATTGATTGTGGTTACATTCAAGAAAATGTGAATTTTTCTAGATGCTGCTGAATTTGTAGCGCACCAAAACCATTTCATGAGAGCTACAGGCCAATTCATTCCCTACGTACGACTACAGCAAGTCGTTTGATCCGCGGTGACGGCTGTTCAAAAGTTCCTCAACACCGTGCGCAAACCCATCGATAAGACCAATTCTCGCAATCCTGCCGATTAAACTCAGTCACTTACAAGTCCACTGGCCACGTGCCCGTTTCGAGGAAAACCTCCGCCGATGATCGATCCACTGTCAAAAGCCGTGCTGCAGCAGGAACGCGTGTCCCTGCCTGTGCTCGTGACGGTGGGGGCTATCCATATTGCTTTGTTGTGGATGATGTTGCAGGCGGCGCCCAGCATGCAGGTAACGCGCAATGTGGTCTACCAAATGCTGCTGTCGCCCATCACCCAACTCAAGGAGCGCTTGCCTACCCCGACCGTGAAGGCTCCGCGCGAGGTGCGGGAAATCCGGGACGTGAAAGCCCCGGTTTCCACGACCAACGCCATTCAGACGCACAAGGTTATCGAACGCCCCGCTGACAAGCCACAAAAGATTGTGGAGGCCGTGCCGGTGGTGAAACCGGTGCAGGTTGCGCTGGAGCCCATCCCCGTTTCGCCGCCACCCCTGCCACCGTCGCCCGTTCCCGTGCCTGAGCCAGTCCCCGTACCGGTGCCAGTACCGGTGTTAGAGCCCGCGCCAGCACCCACGCCCACGCCGGTGCCAGCCCCGGCCCCCGCTCCGGCGCCGGTACCCACCCCTGCACCCGCGCCGGTGCCCGTGCCTGCACCAGCCCCGGTACCAGGGCCGACGCCTGCACCCGCCCCGGCCCCGGCCCCGGCCCCGGCTCCGGCTCCCACACCGGCTCCTGTACCTACGCCTGCGCCCGCTCCAGCGCCCGCTCCAGCCCCTGCCCCGACACCCACGGCAGCCCCCGCGCGGGCCCTGGCTATCACGCCGGTCGAAAAGCCGGCCGCAGCGTCGGGTCCGTTGGCTGCGGCTCCGGGCGGCACCGCCACACCAGCGGGCGGACCTGCGGCTACGGGCGGGCCCAGTGGATCGGGAACCATCTACCCGGACTACATGAAGATGCGACCGCGCCAAAAAAGCTTCTCCGAGCTGGCCAACGAGCAGTTGAATCCCAACGGTCACAAGAACAAGTTTGTCGCCGGTATCGAAGAGGCCGAACGCCCCGATTGCCTGGGCAAGAACCAGACCGGCAATTCCAACATTGGCCCGATTGGTTTGAACGGTTTGTTGGCAGGCGCGGGCATAGCAGTGCAAGCGGCGCAAGGCAAGTGCAAATAGACACATTCACAGGAACACTGGCAATGCATTCAAAAAATAATCGTGCTACGGCACCTCGCATTACGCGAACCTTTGCAGGCATCGCTCTTGCGTGCACGATGGCGGCCGCTTGTTTGTGCGGCATGCCCGCGTCGGCGCAGGCACCGTCCGCAACCCCAACGGCAACGGCACCAACCCCGGTCGGCACTGTGCAACCGCCGGACAATGCCGCACAGGCGATGTCGGCCTTGGGCAGCGCGGGTGGCAGCGCCAGTAGCGGGGCCAACCCCTATGGCCTGCGCGTGGCCTGGGGGCAGGGCGACATCGTGACCCGCACAACCCTGATCCTGCTGGCCTTGATGTCGCTGCTGAGCTGGTATGTGATCGTGTCCAAACTGCTGGAGCAACGGCGCCAAGCGGCCCAAGCGCAGTCCGCGCGCGCTGCTTTTGCCAACGCGGATTCGCTGCAAAAAGGCGCCACGGCGCTGGGCAAGGACAGCCAGTTCCGCTTTTTGGTCGATTCCGCGATGGACGCCTTGCGCAAATACGAGGCCCTGGCTGGGCAGGTTGAGGTCGGCGCCTGGTTGAGCCAGGATATTGTGCGCAATGTCAGCACTTTGCAAATGCGCATGCAGTCGGGGCTGTCCATCCTGGCTACGGTGGGCTCTACTGCTCCCTTTGTTGGCCTGTTCGGTACGGTCTGGGGTATTTACAACGCGCTGATCACGATTGGTTCCACCGGTCAGGCGTCCATCGACAAGGTGGCCGGCCCGGTGGGTGAGGCATTGATCATGACGGCGCTGGGCCTGGCTGTCGCCGTGCCGGCCGTGCTGGGCTACAACTGGCTGGTGCGGCGCAACCGTTTGGCGCTGCACAGTGTCAAGGGTTTTGGCTCTGACCTGCACACGCTGTTTTTGATCGAGATTGAAAAGAGCCGCCGCGGCGCTGGCAAAACGGTGGCCTGAGCATGGCCATCAGCTTTGATTCGGCGGGGGAGGACGGCGACGATGGCATGCTGTCCGAGATCAACACCACGCCCTTGGTGGACGTGATGCTGGTCTTGCTGATCATCTTCCTGATCACGATTCCGGTGGTCAATGCGGCCGTCGCGGTGAAGCTGCCGCGTGAGAGCAACCAACTGCGCCAGATCTTTCCCGAGACCGTCATCGTGTCGGTAGACGCCAGCGGCGCCAGCTATTGGTTCGACGTCAAGCTGGCTGGCCCCGATCTGTTGCAACAACGCCTGGCCAAAATCGCCGCGCAGACCCCGCAGCCTGAAGTGCACATCCGTGCCGATGCACGCTCCGATTTCGCGGCCGTGGCCAAGGTGGTCTTGGCGTGCCAGACAGCGGGCATTGCGCGTATCGGGTTTTTGACCGAACCCCCGTCGTCACCTTGATGAGCGCAGCATAACCATGGCCATCGATTTCCACGACGAAGCGGGTGAGGATGAAGACCACGCCGAGCCGAGCATGAACACCACGCCGCTGATCGACGTGCTGCTAGTGCTGCTGGTCATGCTGATCATCACCATTCCCATCCAGTTGCATTCGGTCAATATGGACTTGCCAGCAGGAGTTCCGCCGCCGGATGCGCCCGAGCCCGTCGTCGTTCGCCTTGAATTGTCCAGCGCCAACCAGTTGCAGTGGAATGGCGAACCGGTGGCAGACCGCGCGGCGCTGGACGCACGGTTTTCACTGGCCGCGCAAGAGCCCGTGCAGCCCGAAA
>NZ_JANXUQ010000117.1 GCF_025356155.1 Rhodoferax sp.
GCAGGGCGAGGGCGGTGTGGTGTTGCAGCGGGACCTACCCGCAGCCCAGGTAGGTAATCTGCTGGTGGTGCACGACACCGGTGCCTATGGCGCGTCCATGTCCTCCAACTACAACACCCGGCCGCTGATCCCCGAGGTGCTGGTGGAGGCCAATGGTCAGGCCCGTTTGATACGCCGCAAGCAGACCGTGGCGGAGCTGATTGCGCTGGAGGCTGTGTAGGGTCTGCTATCGTAGTGATAGCTGCTCATGCATATTTCACGAGGGCTGGCGGCGAATTTTCCTTAAGCCATTTGCCCAAAAGGCACGTGGCTGCCACGCCGCCTTGCGTGGGTCAGGCCACACCGTCCGCGGGCGCCAGCCGCCCACGCCGACTGTTGAACAGCCCTTCCAGGCTATAGACCACCAGTGCCCCCCAGATCAGCGCAAAGCCGATCAGGCGCGGTAGTTGCAGCGGCTCCTTGAACACCAGCACACTGAGCAGAAACAAGATGCTGGGCGACACATATTGCAGGATGCCCAATGTTGTCATCGGTATGCGGCGGGCACCTGCCGCAAACAGCAGCAACGGAATGGCGGTCAGCGGTCCGCCCACTACCAGCCAGGCCAGCGTCGTCGTGGGGCCCTGCAGCAGCACGCTGTCGCCGTGCCACACGCCATAGGCCAGGTAGGCGGCGGCTATCGGTGCCAGCACCAGCGTCTCCAGTGTCAGGCCCTCCAGCGCGCCCAGCACCGCCACCTTGCGCAGCAGGCCGTAGAAGCCAAAGGTCAGCGCCAGCACTAGGGCCACCCAGGGTAGATGCCCGGTCTGTACCGTCAGCCAGACCACGCCCAGCGCCGCCATGCCCACCGCCATCCACTGGCCACGGCGCGGCCGTTCGCCGAGGAAGGCATAGGCGAAGGTGACATTCACCAAGGGCAGGATGAAGTAGCCCAGGCTGGCGTCCAGCACATGCTGGTTTTGCACGGCCCACACATACGTCAGCCAGTTGCTCGACAGCAGCAGCGCCGACAGCGCAAACGCGCCCAGCACCTTGGGCTGGCGCACCACAACAGCCAGCCACGCCCACTGCCTGCGCACCAGCAACACCAGCATCACAAACAGTAGCGACCACACGGTGCGGTGCATCACCACCTCCAGCGCGGGCACGTCGGCCACCTGCTTGAAGTACAGGGGGAACATGCCCCAGATCATGTAGGCGGACAGGGCGTAGACAATTCCAGGGTTCATGTGCACCATTGTCGTGCAGGAAGGGCTGACGGATGGCTGTCGACCCCCACCCGGCGTGCCCGTGATGCGGCACAATCCGGTCAACTCCCGCAAACCCACCGAGCGATCCCGCTCCGCTCCACCGCCCACGCACACCATGTCCGACACCGCCCACATTGCCCCCCGCGACAAAGCCGAAATCCTGGCCCAGGCCCTGCCTTACATCCGCAAGTACCACGGCAAGACCATGGTCATCAAATACGGCGGCAACGCGATGACCGACCCTGCGCTGCAGGCTGACTTTGCCGAAGACGTGGTGCTCTTGAAGCTGGTCGGCATCAACCCGGTGGTGGTGCACGGTGGCGGCCCGCAGATCGAGAACGCGCTCAAGCGCCTGGGCAAGAAGGGCGAATTCATCCAGGGCATGCGCGTGACCGACGCCGAAACCATGGAAGTGGTGGAGTGGGTGCTGGGCGGCGAGGTGCAGCAAGACATCGTAGGCCTGATCAACCAGGCCGGTGGCAAGGCCGTGGGCCTGACCGGGCGCGACGGCGGCATGATCCGTGCGCAAAAATTGAAGATGTTGGATAACACCGACCCCAGTGTCGAGCATGACGTCGGCCAGGTCGGCGACATCGTCAGCATCGACCCCAGCGTGGTCAAAGCGTTGCAAGATGACGCCTTCATCCCCGTCATCAGCCCCATAGGCTTTGGCGAAAACAACGAGAGCTACAACATCAATGCCGACGTCGTGGCCGCCAAGCTGGCCACTGTGCTGAAGGCCGAGAAACTGCTGATGCTGACCAATATCAGCGGCGTGCTGGACAAGAACGGCGAGCTGCTGACCGACTTGACCGCGCGGCGCATCGACGAGCTGTTTGGGGACGGCACCATTTCTGGCGGCATGCTGCCCAAGATTGCTGGCGCGCTGGACGCGGCCAAGAGCGGCGTCAATGCGGTGCACATCATCGACGGGCGTGTGCCCCACGTGCTGCTGTTGGAGATTTTGACGGACCAGGCTTTCGGCACGATGATCCGTTCGCACTAGGCGCGCTACTTTTTTAATAGCTGCTCACGCATATTCCGCGAGGGCTGGAGGTCAATCTGTCATGCGACTCTTGTTGGTAGAAGACGATGTGATGGTGGCCAGCGGCATCAAACTGGGGCTCACGGGTGCGGGCTACGCGGTGGACTGGGTGGGCAACGCCGAGCGCGCGCTGGAGGTCACCCGTGCCGAGACATTCGACCTGGCGGTCATCGACATCGGCCTGCCCGGCATGGACGGCCTGGTGCTGACGCAAACCCTGCGCAAGGCCGGCCACGCCATGCCCGTACTCATATTGACAGCACGCGATGCCTTGCAAGACCGCGTCCAGGGGCTGGACATGGGCGGCGATGACTACATGGTCAAACCGTTTGAGCTGCCCGAGCTGCTGGCGCGGCTGCGCGCACTGCTGCGCCGATCACAGGCGGCCACCTCCGCCACGCTGAGTTTTGGCCCGCTGGAGCTGGACACTGCGTTGCGCCAGGCCTGCATCCGCACCGGCGGCGCTGGTGGAGCCTGCCAGCCCATCGAGCTGGGCCCGCGCGAGTGGACGGTCATGGAATACCTGATGCTGCAAGCGCCCAAGCCCGCCAACAAAGACAAGCTGCTGCAAGCCCTGACCGGCTGGGACAAAGAGATTACGCCCAACGCGGTCGAGGTCTACATCTCGCGCCTGCGCGGCAAGCTGGAACCCCACGGCCTGGCGCTGCGCTCCATCCGCGGCTTTGGTTACCGGTTGGAACTGATGGAGCCAGCCGCCGCGCCGGGTGCCACCACGGGCGCTCCTACCTTGTGAACCACACGACGCCCGCGCATGGCGGCATGGCCTCGGGCCTGCAGCGGCGCTTGCTGCTGCTTTTGCTGGTGCCGCTGGTTTTGCTGGCGGCGCTGAATGCCTGGTTTGACTATTCCTCGGCCGACAGCGCGGCGCTGCAGCAAGACCGGCAACTGCTTGCATTGGTCCCCCTGTTGGCCGGCTCGGTGATCGCCAAAGGCAACACCAGCGAAGACCCGCCCTTGATGCTGTTGGCGCCTCGGCTGGAAGATTTCTTGAACGAACGCCGGGGCGTGTCTGCCTTTGCGCTGGTAGGGCGTGATGGGACGGTCGTCAGTGGCGACACCTGGTTGAGCGGCATGCCACCGGCGACCCTGGAGCCCGAATTCTTCAGCCAGGAATTTGATGGCGTGACCTACCGCATTGTTAGCCAACGCATGAACACCGTCGCCGGTGAACTGGTGCTGCGCCTGGCCGATGGTTCGGACCCCCGCCAGCAGTGGCTGCGGCTGCTGTGGTTCAAGGTGGGCTTGCCGAACCTGGTGCTGGTGGTGGCGGCGATTTTTGCCGTCAACTGGGCAGTGCGCCGCGCGCTGCGTCCGCTGATCGAACTGAAAGAGGCAGTGGAGCGCCGCTCGCCCCGTGACCTGTCCGCGCTGGACGCAGAGGGCTCGCCCGACGAGGTGCGCCCGCTGGTGCAGTCGCTGAACCGGCTGTTCGACCTGGTCAACGCCCAGGCAGAGAGCCAGCGCCGCTTTGTGGCCGACGCGGCGCACCAGTTGCGCACGCCGCTCGCCGGCCTGCAAGCGCAAGTCGAGGCTTGGGCGCAGGCTTTGGGCTCTACCGCAGCACAAGCCCACCCAGAGCATGTCTACAGAGAGAATAGCCATCTAGCCCTCGTGGAAATTGAGAGTGCCGCTATCACTTTGGAAGCAAGCCAAGTTTTGAAGCTGCGCCAGGCTGTGCGCCGCACCTCGCAGTTGGCCAACCAGTTGCTGGCCCTGTCGCGTGCCGATGCGCGCAGCGCCAACATCCAGCCCATGCAGCGCGTCGATTTGCGCCAACTGTGCGAGATGCTGCTGGAAACCCATCTGGATGCGGCTACCGCCAAACAGATCGACCTGGGGCTGGAGCCGACCGATGTACACGCCACGGGCCACGAGTGGCTGCTGCGCGAACTCATGAGCAACCTGCTGGACAACGCCATCCGCTACACGCCCCAGGGTGGCCGCATCACAGTGCGCTGCGGCTGGGCCACCGATCCCGGCGCCGAGGGCGAACGCCCCTTTTTGGAGGTGGAAGACAACGGCCCCGGCGTGCCGGTGCACGAACGTGCGCGCATGCTGGAGCGCTTCTACCGCTTGGCCGGTACCGCAGGCGAGGGCAGTGGCCTGGGCCTGGCGATCGCGGAAGAAATCGCCCGGGTGCACAACAGCCATTTACTGGTGTTGGAGGGGTACGGTGGCAAAGGCTTGCGCATGCGGCTGGTGATACCGACCCGGCCGTTTCCTTAACTGAAAAGGGTAAAGACCAGGGCAACGTACCCGTATTTCTCCGACGCGCACCGACCTTGGTAATTCAGTTTCCACGCGTTCAACGCGGAATTTTGCTGGCCGCGAATACGTACTCCATTCATGGCCTCGAATTTTTACTTTGTGGCGCTCCTCTGCCACGCCACCGGCTGCATGCCCCCGACTACCAGCAAGGGCGACGACGTAGACCAACCTTCCGGAGATTCGTATTGAACATAGAACGCAAGGTGCTTCAGGGGGGTCTTTAACACGCCGTCCCTTGACACCGAATAGCGGCCAATTTCTGGTGATGCGAAGTAGTATTGCCCGCCTTCGTAGGGGCCTAGTTTCCATCTTGCCCAGCTCTGCTCGACAGAAATAGCGGCGAAAAGGGGCCGAGAGGCATCTATGAGTAACAAACGGCTTCGCTCGTCTGAAACGGGCCGAGTCGTTTCAGACATAGATCCCCGCGAGGAATCGTAAGCAAACAAATGATCAATGGGCTTGTCTTCTGGAACTCCTGCGATGAGAGCAACGGGGCAACCCATACCTAAAACTTTCTTGATGTCGCAAAAATTGGTCACATACCAGTACCCGTGGAGCAAACCCGCTGTGGGAATGAATCCTTCCCGCTCGCCTGCTTCAAAGTAAAAGCGGCCCTGTACATCGAATTCGGTGAAACTTGCGGCGTTAGACTTTCGTACCTCGGTCGTGTAAGGAATGACGAACACGCCCATCGCCAGAACCAAAGAATAACCAACAGCGTTGCGGGTAGCGCGTCCGTTGGACATTGCCGAGACGATGATTGACAACGCGAACACATACGCAAAGCTGGCGACGAACCAAAACAGGAAAAGGTAGCGATCCGGGGCTGATATCCCTGGGAATGCAATGAGTGGAAAGAGCGGCAGGCTGACGCAGAGGCAGAGGCAGAGGATTACAGGAATGCCCCGAGGTTTCTTGCACGCAGACAGTGCCAGCGCGCAGCTCGCCAGCAGAGTTGGCAGGTGCCAATTTGGTCCGATCAGAAACGCAGGAAAGTGACTCAGAACAGCAAGCATCCCGGTGACAGACTGCATTGAAAATATGGTCTTGGTGTCGGCGTACCCTCCGACCATGGCCCCCAGCATGTATTGCCGCCACAGCACGTAAAGTGTCGCCACTGCAAAGTAGGGAGCTGCCAAACGCAAGCGGCTGGGTAGACTGTTCAGCGGAGGAATAAACAGTACCACTAAGACCAACGGTACATAAATCTCTTTCGCAGTTGCGGCTAACGCATAGGCCAGCGCCCCAGCCAAAGCCCATCGCATACTGTGCATCCGCACGGCGTGCACAAATGCGATGACGGACAGCAGAGCTAAAAGCAGGCCTTCCAAGTAGTGCCGCGTCATCAGCAATTCGACCACGGAGGCAGTCGGTGCGCCGATGAGAAACAATGCAACGCAAAGCAGTGACCAAACGGGTGGCATCCATAGTCGGTTAAGCACGTAGGCTGCAATTCCGACCAGGCCCAGCGAAAACAATGAATGAAGATAAAACGGCTTTGGCGATAGTCCAAACGCCCACAAATCGAGCTTGAATGAAAAGGTAAGCCAAGGTGTCAGATTACTGGGCGAGAGCTTTTGCCAATCGGCGGGATCGTAAAAAGCGCTAAGCCCCTTTGAATGCATAGCGTGGAACAAAATGGCGGGGTCATCGGCACGCCAATAGCCGGAAGGCAGCGTGTAAAAGAGCGCACCGATCAAGCACAGCAGCAATCCAACTGCTAAAGAATCTGCGGAGAGGTTTGAATAGTGTCTTAGCACTCTTGCAATTGCGATAGTTAGTCAGCATCTGAAGCGAATGCCCAGTACCGGTTGAGAAGAAAATTGCTGAAAGGCACCACCAGTATCACGGAAATTTGTGCCGCTAAATACCACCAATGGAGGTATTGAACCATTGCATACACCATACCGGTATTCAACAGTAACCCGCTGAGGGAGACTGCCAAGTAGCGCCAGGCGCTACTGTAGTGTGAGCGCCGCGACTCGAAGGTCCAATAGTGGTTCAGTCCATACGAAACGGATAGTGCTGCGAGAAAACCGGCGACGGTAGCGCGCACTACGTCTAGGCCAAACCATTCAACACACAAGGTTAGTACGGCCAGGTGTGTACCGGTTCCTAGGCCGCCAACAAGGATGTAGCGAAAGGCTTGGCGGGACAACACTAGTCGATCCGTTCTGCAATGATGTAGCGAGGGCGGGCTTTAACCTCGTCGTAAATACGCGCAATATAGGTACCGATGATGCCGAGTCCCAACATTACGGCACCGCCTATCACCAGTAGCAACAGGATCACGGTTGTGAAACCGTCGACCGCCTTCCCAGCAATTTTTTGATACAAAGTCTGAATCGCCAGTCCGAACGCGAATATCGCAAAGCCCGCACCTGTGAAGGTTATAAGTTGTAAGGGTGCGGACGAAAAAGAGGTAACTGCAGTTATGGCCAGGCGAATCAATTGCAAAAAGGACCAGCTGGACTCGCCGCCCGCTCGTACGGGTACGTCAAACGGAATCTGAACACGGTTGAAGCCAAGCCAAGCATTCATTCCCCTAAAAAACAGATTGCGCTCGCCCATGCTACGCCAAGCGTCCAGCACGCGACGATCCATCAACTTGAAATCCGAAGCACCACGTAAGTCGTAACCCGCCAAATACGTAAACAATGCGTAAAAAAACCAAGCTCTAGCTTTGCTGTAGTGGCTTTCCGAGCCTCTATATTGCTTAACCGCTTCAACTACATCGGCGCCCGCTTTCCAGTGCTGCACCATGGTGGGAATAAGCGTAGGAGGGTGTTGCATATCCCCATCCATCACAAGGATTGCATCTCCGCTGGCCTGCTCTAGCCCGGCCGCAAGAGCCGCCTCTTTCCCGAAATTGCGACTCAGGCGAATGCCCTTTATGGCGTGGTGCTGTTTGCTTTGCTCGGCGATGACCTGCCAAGTGCTATCGGGTGATCCGTCGTCAACCAGAATCACTTCATAGCCCATGTTCAGTGAGTCAAGCGTCAGGATGGTTTCCCGAAGCGATTCGGCGAGGTGCAAGCCTTCACGAAAAAGAGGTATGACAATGGATAGCATCGACGAGACAGGCCCAGAGTTTAGCAATCGGTTTGGCGCCCAATCATGCAATAACCAACCTCCACACAAAAGTTTGTAGTGGTTCCAATAGACTTGCAGTTATAGGGTCGAATGCTAGTGTAGTTGTGCGCTGCCTGGGTAAACCTCGGGTATGAAGACGTTGTCTTAGGTGCAACAAAGTTGGTCGCTCCCTAGGAAAACCCTTGCAGTCCCTATGCGAGAATAAATTACAACCAACGCTTTGCGCACCATGCCAGACGCCCTCAACCAGCACCTCGATGAGCCACTAGACCACGTACCTGCGGAGCGAGCGGAGGAGGTCCCGGCGGCGCCCGTGCGCAAGCGCCCCAAGCCCGGTGAGCGCCGCGTGCAGATTTTGCAGGCGCTGGCCAGCATGCTGGAGCAGCCCAGCGGTGAACGCATCACGACTGCCGCACTAGCGGCCCGCCTCGACGTCAGCGAGGCGGCGTTGTACCGCCACTTTGCCAGCAAGGCGCAAATGTTCGAGGGGCTGATCGAGTTCATCGAGCAAACCGTCTTTTCCCTCGTCAACCAGATCGTGGAGCGCGAGCAGGCCAGCGCAGACAGCGCCGCCGACCTGGGCCAGCGCCAGGCCGCCAAGGTCATAGCCATGCTGGTGCAGTTCGCCGAGAAAAACCCCGGCATGGCGCGGGTCATGGTTGGCGACGCACTGGTGTTCGAGAACGAACGCCTGCTGGCCCGCATGAACCAGTTCTTCGACAAGATTGAAGCCACGCTCAAGCAATGCCTGCGCGATGCTGCCGCGGCCAACCCCACCGCATCGGCCGCGCCGACGGTTGACGCCCAGGTGCGCGCATCGGTGTTGGCCGCCTTTGTCAGCGGGCGGCTGCAGCGCTTTGTGCGCTCGGGCTACAAGCGCCTGCCGTCCGAACACCTGGACGCCAGCCTGCGGCTACTGCTGGGGTAAACCCGGTCCCGGTTTAGAAACCCGCCTCTAGACCCTTAAAAAGCTTGCCAGCGCTGCATGGAATGCTGCAAAATAGCACGATCGTTCTATTTTGTAGTACATTGCATCCATGTCTATCGCGTCCCTGTCTGCCAAGTTGATCCGCAAAGCCGGTCCTGCCACCAAGCGCGGGAGCGCTGCGGGTGGCAAATCCGTGTCGGGTCGTGCCCTGCAAAAAGGCCAGCAAACCAAGATGGCCATCGTGGATGCAGCACTCGGTTTGGCCACGCAGATCGGGCTGGAAGGCCTGAGCATCGGCGCCCTGGCCGAGGCCACGCAGATGAGCAAGTCCGGCGTGTTCGCCCACTTTGGTTCGCGCGAAGAGATGCAGATATCGGTCATCCACCAATACTTTGCGCAGTTCGAGCAGGACGTTTTTTATGCCGCCCTGTCCGAGCCGCGCGGGCTGCCGCGGGTCAAGGCCTTGTTTGCCAACTGGATGAAACGCGTCGCCGTTGAAATCCAGTCGGGTTGCATCTTCATCAGCGGCGCCGTCGAGTTTGACGACCGGCCCGGCCCGGTGCGCGATGCGCTTGCCACATCTGTGCAAACCTGGCTGGGCGCCATGAACCGCGCCATCGTGTTGGCCAAGGCCTGCGGCGATTTGCGCGCCGATGCCGATGAAGAGCAAATGGCGTTCGAAATCCACGGCCTGATTTTGGCGCTGCATTACGAAGCCCGCTTTCTCAAAAAACCGGGTTCCATAGAGCGCGCCAACAAAGGTTTTGACAACATCCTGGCGCGTTACGGCGCGCCCACTTCCGTCTGATTTTTTCTGATTCACTGTTCAACAAGGAGCAACCACCATGCCTACATACAACCCACCCCTGCGTGACATGCAGTTTGTGATGCACGAAGTGCTCAACGTGGTCGATGACTTCAAGCAAATCCCGAAATACGCCGAGGTGGATGTCGACACCATCAACGCGGTGCTGGAAGAAGGCGGCAAGTTCGCCACCGAAGTGATCTTCCCGCTGAATATTTCCGGCGATGCCGAAGGCTGCACGATTGACCAAACCACGCATGCCGTGACCACGCCCAAGGGTTTCAAGGAAGCCTACAAGACGTACGTCGAAGGCGGCTGGGCTGCCCTGGGCTGCGACCCCGAGTTCGGTGGCCAGGGCCTGCCGCTGGTGGTCAACAGCATGTTCTATGAAATGCTGAACAGCGCCAACCAGGCCTGGACCATGTACCCCGGTCTGACCCACGGCGCCTACCACGCGCTGCACACCTACGGTACGCCCGAGCAACAACAGACCTACCTGCACAAAATGACCAGCGGCGAATGGACCGGCACCATGTGCCTGACCGAACCCCATTGCGGTACCGACCTGGGCCTGATGCGCACCAAGGCCGAGCCCCAGGCTGACGGCACCTACAAGATCACCGGCAACAAGATCTTCATCAGCGCCGGCGAACATGACATGGCCGACAACATCATCCACTTGGTGTTGGCCCGCCTGCCCGATGCGCCCCCCGGTATCAAGGGCGTGAGCCTGTTTGTCGTACCCAAGTTCAATGTGAACAAGGACGGCAGCCTGGGCAGCCGCAACGGCATCTACTGCGGTGGTCTGGAACACAAGATGGGCATCAAGGCCAACGCCACCGCACAGATCGTGCTGGAGGACGCCGTGGGCACCTTGATCGGCCAGCCCAACAAAGGCATGCAGGGCATGTTCGTGATGATGAACTCGGCCCGCCTGGGCGTGGGCAACCAGTCTCTGGGGCTGACCGAAGTGGCTTACCAGAACGCATTGGCCTATGCCAAGGACCGCATCCAGATGCGTTCGCTGACCGGCCCCAAGGCCAAGGACAAGCCAGCCGACCCCATCATCGTGCACCCCGATGTGCGCAAGATGCTGCTGACCGCCAAGGCCTATGCCGAGGGCGGCCGCATGCTGCAGGCTTACTGTGCCATGCTGCTGGAAAAAGAACACGGCCACCCGGACGAGAAAGTGCGCAATGACTCGGGCGAACTGATTGCCATGCTGACACCGATTGCCAAAGCCTTCCTCACCGACAACGGCCACATTGCCACCAATGCCTGTATGCAGGTGTTTGGCGGCCATGGCTTCATTAAGGAATGGGGCATGGAACAGTTCGTGCGCGACAACCGCATCAACATGATCTACGAAGGCACCAACACCATCCAGTCGCTGGACCTGCTGGGTCGCAAGATTCTGGGCAACAACGGTGCAACGCTGAAGAAATTCGGCAAGCTGG
>NZ_JANXUQ010000118.1 GCF_025356155.1 Rhodoferax sp.
AAGAAGTGTGCGGCGCCATGGTGGGCCTGGTGCGCACGGTCAAGGCGCAGGGCATGGACCTGCATGCCGTGTCGGCGGGCGGTGGCTTGTCCATACCCTGCGCCTTGACCGTGCGCACCAGGCCCACCATAGCGCCGCACACCTCTTGCAAATGGCCGTAGTCCACACCTGAACCAATGTGCATATGCAGACCCTGCAGCGCCAGCCCATTGCTGCGCACCTTGGCAAGCGCGGCGATCAAATCGCCATGCCAGATGCCATGTTTGCTGTGTTCACCACCCGTGTTGGTCTTGTTGCTGTGGCCATGGCCAAAGCCGGGGTTGATACGCAGCCACACCGGGTGGCCGGGGCTGACCGCACCCAACTGGTCCAGCATGTCGATGGAGCCGCAATTGACGGGAATACCCAGCGCTACCAAGCGTGGCAGTGTTGTGCGGTCCAGCAGGTCGGCCGTGAAGACGATTTCGGCATGTCCGGTGTGCAGGCCGGGCACATACCCCGCGGCCAGTGCGCGCTCCACTTCACCCAGCGACACCGCGTCCACCATGACGCCTTCGCTTTTCAGCAGCCGCAGGATGTGGGTGTTGGAATTGGCCTTTTGCGCAAACCGCACGACGTCAAAACGCCGCAGCGCTTGCACGCGGGCAGCAATGGTGGCAGCGTCATACACCCACAGCGGCGTGCCGTGTTGTTGGGCTAAAGATGCGAGGGTAGAAGGAGTAAATGGATTCATGGACGAGATGATCTCAGTCCCAGTCCATTCAATCAATGCCATTTTTGTTCTATATCTATTCAATATGGATATAGTTAACATATGCCCCGCTCCACCAAGCCCCCAGCGACAACACCCCCAGGAGACTGGGCGCCTGGGCGTTCTGCGCAGCTCAAGGAGGAGCCCGCACAGCGGGCGGGGGACACGGAGCAGAACGCCCAGGTGCCCAGGCTCCGAGCGCGGACAGAACAAGCTCCGCAGCTAACCCACCGCCAGTTAGCCCTGTTCCGCGCCATCATGCTACACAGCAACCTCAGCCGCGCCGCGGACGTCACCAACTCCAGCCAGCCCACACTCAGCCGCGAACTGGCCAGACTGGAATACCTACTGGGCTTTGCATTGTTCGACCGCGTACGCGGCCGTCTGCGCCCAACGGCCAGAGCCTTGGCCCTGATGCAGGAGGTGGAACGCTCCTTCATCGGCCTGGAGCAGATAGCAGCCCGCGCGCAAGAGTTGCGCACCCTCTCCACCGGCCGCCTGCGCCTGGCCTGTCTGCCCGCGTTAGCCCACGCGCTGGTGCCCCAAGCCCTGATGCACTTCAGCAAAACCCAGCCCGAGGCCAGCGTCAGCGTAGTGCCGCTGGAGTCACCCTGGCTGGAACAGGCTTTGAGCGAACAACGCTTCGATATCGGCCTGGGCGAAACCACAGAAGCGCCCACCGGCGTGGAATTGCGTGGCCTGCTCAAAGCCAACGAGGTAGCAGTGCTGCCCCCTGGCCACCGCCTGTGCAGCCGCACCGTGCTGCAACCAAAAGACTTTGAGGGCGAACGATTTGTCAGCCTTGCTGAGGGAGATACCTACCGCCAGGCCATAGACGCGATGTTTTCAAAAGCCGGCGTGCAGCGCGCCCTGCTTTTGGAAACGGTCAGCGCTGTAGCGGTCTGCGCCATGGTGCAACAGCGTTTGGGCGTGGCCATCGTCAATCCGCTGACAGCAGCAGCCATGGCTGGCCCCACGCTGATAGTGAAGCCTTTGGCGATGGCCATTCCGTTCAGCGTGGGCTTGCTGTTGCCGCAGGTAGCCACGCCGCACCCGCTAAGGGATGCGCTGGTGGAGGCTATCCTGCAAAGTGCAGGGGGGACTATCATTGGAGCGACGCTTCCAGCACACTGACTTTGACCCAATGGCAACCACCACCACCCACCCCTCTTTCGTTGAATTCCGCAGCCTAAGCTTCAGTTACGGCGACCACACAGTCCTGGACAATGTCTCGCTGCACATTCCCAAAGGCAAGGTCACCGCCGTGATCGGCCCCATGGGGGCAGGCAAAACGACCACCTTGCGGCTGATGGGCGGCGAGCAAAAGGCGCAATCCGGCGAGATGCTGTTTGATGGCCAGGATGTAGGCCGCATGGAGCAACAGCAGCTCTACGCCGCGCGCCGGCGCATGGGCATGCTGTTCCAGTTTGGCGCGCTGTTTGCCGACTCCACCGTGTTCGAAAACGTGGCCTTTCCGCTGCGCGAGCACACGGATCTGCCAGAAGCCTTGATACGCGACATCGTGCTGATGAAGCTCAACGCAGTGGGCTTGCGCGGTGCACGCGATTTGTTTCCGAGCGAAGTGTCGGGCGGCATGGCGCGGCGCATTGCGCTGGCCCGCGCGATTGCGCTGGACCCTGAACTGGTGATGTATGACGAGCCGTTTTCCGGCCTCGACCCCATCTCCCTGAAGACCGCAGCCAAGCTGATTCGCCAGTTGAATGACTCCATGGGGTTGACCAGCGTGTTTGTATCGCATGAACTCAAACAGACACTGGCGATCGCCGACCACGTCATCGTGCTGGCCAATGGCAAAGTCGCCATGGAAGGCACACCCGATGACGTGCGCAACAGCAGCGATGCGTTGGTCTATCAATATGTGAACGCCAAGCCCGACGGGCCTGTGCGTTTTCACTTCCCTGGGCGGGCAGTGGACGAGGACTTTGCGCTGGCGGGCGTCTCCGGTGCAGCCGAGGTGCGTTAAATCCGGCGTTTGCGACGCCACCCATTGTTACAAAACATCCATATACCATCCGCCTGGATGGTATTAAGATGGCGGAATGTTAAAAACACCCGCCCCTCTGGCCGACGTGCCCAAACTGGCTGAGTCCGAAAAAATCACCATCAACCTCGGTTTTGTCGATTTGGGACAGATCGATTTGCTCGTCGCTGAGCGCTTTTACAGCAACCGCACAGACTTCATCCGCACCGCAATCCGCAACCAGTTGGGCACCCACGCAGACGCTGTCCGCCAAGTGGTAACGCGCAAGACGCTGGTGCTGGGCTTGCAGCATTTCAGTGTGGACGACCTCACCAAACTGCAACGGGCGCAAGAGCAACTGCACATCCGCGTGCTCGGCCTGGCCAGCATTGCCCATGACGTGACACCGGAACTGGCCCTGGCCACGATTGCGTCCCTGCACGTGCTCGGCGCGCTGCATGCAAGCCCGGCGGTCAAGGCGGCTTTGGCGGGTCGCATCACCTGATGCGTCTCACCCCCAACCATCCAAGAAAGACTACATGAACACCCAGACCCCATTCCAAACGATGATGCGCGAAGCCACGCGGTTGACACAAGCCGGCCAGTTGCAAGCGGCCACACAGGCCCTGCAACGCGCACTGGGTGGCGGGGTGCAGCCGTCCCCGGAGGATACCCCCGCGATGCAAGCCACCCGGGCAGATGATCAGTCCCTGATTCTGGATGGTTGCGTGTTTGAAACCGGTGAACGCACCACGGCCCGCACGCACACAGGTGTTGACCAAGACACCTTCACCACGGCCAGCTACACCCACGCGGGCATCACACGGCGATACAAGCTCTACACACCGCCGTGCACCGCGGGGCAAGCGTCGGCGCTGGTTGTCATGCTGCACGGTTGCACCCAGAATCCCGACGACTTTGCCGCAGGCACTGGCATGAACGCACTGGCCCGCGAGCAGGGCTTCATGGTGCTCTACCCCGAACAGGCGCAAGACGCCAACCCCCAACGCTGCTGGAACTGGTTCAAGCACAACCACCAAAAACGCGGCAGTGGTGAACCGGCCTTGATCGCCAGCCTGGCCCAGACGCTCGCGCAGCAGCATGGCATCAACCCGCGCCGGGTGTATGTCGCCGGTCTGTCCGCCGGTGGCGCCATGGCGGCCATCGTTGCGGCGGCGTATCCCGATGTGTTTGCGGCGGCAGGCGTGCACTCGGGCCTGCCCAGCGGTGCCGCTGGAAATGTGGCCGAAGCGCTGATGGCGATGAAAAACGGCAGTGCGCGTAGCGGTGTCGTGGTACAGCAAGCCGTGCCGACCATTGTTTTCCACGGAGACAAGGACCCAACCGTTCATCCCCGCAATGGAGAGCAAGTGTTGGCTGCCGTACTCGCCAGCCAGACAAACGGCACCGGATCGACGGCTGAAGCCAAGGCTGCCTCCAGTGTCGAGCGCGGCATATCGCCACGCGGGCGGCGCTTTACACAGACCACGTATCGCGATGCTACGGGAGCCCCTTTGGCCGAACACTGGGTTCTGCACGGAGCAGGGCACGCATGGTCGGGTGGATCGGCCAGCGGCTCCTACACCGACGCGACGGGGCCGGACGCGACGCGCGAGATGGTGCGCTTCTTTTTCTCCCAGCCCCGTGCAAGCACACACTGAGGGTGCTTGTCCTCCGCTGCTACCGGGGGCGTTAGACCGCTTGGCGCACGCGGTCCCACGAATCGCGTGAAGCATCACGCGCATGTTCCCACGACAGGCTGGATGTGCCGCGCACCGTGTCCCAGTCGCGCGCCATATCGGGCTCGATGTCATCAAAGCCGCGGTCACCGTATTTGGCTGCCGAATGGATGCCAAACACATAGGCCGGACCGTAATCGTCGAAACTTGACCCGCTACTGACATAGGGGCGACCCGCATAGTTGTCGCGCCAGTAGGCGTATTCAACGGTGGGATCTATAGACTCGGCGACGCCCTTTCCCGCCAAGCCGCCAACAATGGCACCCACAGCGGCGCCAATAATGGTCCCCACAGGGCCGACCACGGTACCGGCGGCTGCACCAGCGGCTGCGCCACCCAGTGCAGCGCCCACTCCCGTGCCAACGGGATGCGCGCCCGGTTCGTCGGTAATCGGATCGCGATTGGCGTTTTTCCGTTCAATTGTTTCTGTGTTTTGCATGGTCGACTCACTTTTAAAAGTAGATGGATGAACACGCCACATTCAACAAGCCTTCGTGCGACTGCACCGTTGTTGTTGTTGCGGCTGCCACATAGTCGTCCAGTGCACCGCAGCCATCTGTGCGTCAACACACGACCTGATGAAATGGCGCGGTATTTATATTCAGGCCCTCCGAGGGACACCGCACAGATGGGGGCAGTTTTCCTAACTTTTTGTCAGTTCGCTTGCCTTAACCAGCCGGTTCGCGTGCGCCAGTCAGACACCGTCAGTCGCCAAGGCGGGGACGAATTTGTACGGCGGCAAAGAGCTCCCTGTCGGCGTGAGCATTGGAGCGGCGGGAATTCGTGTTGCATTGCCAGCCCAAGATCGGGCTACGCGGCGGTGCCATTGTGGGTGTAGAGGCACTCATCCGCTGGCAGCATCCCAAGCACGGCCTGCTCCAGCCCAGGGACTTCGTGCCCACTGCCGAAGACTGCGGACTGATCCGCCCGATTGGCCGCTGGGTCTTGCAGGAAGCCTGTCGGCACGCCCAAGCGTGGCTGCCGGCTGGCCTGCCACCCATCATCATGGCCGTCTCAACGCATCGGCTCTGGAGTTTCGCGATGAAGACTTTCTGGAAAGCCTGCACGCCACACTGGAAGAAACACGGCTTGGTCCACACTTCCTGGAGATTGAACTCACCGAGAGCGTGTTGATTCGAAACGCAGAGGCCGCAAGGTCCGTAGTGCATGCCATCGCCACAATGGGGGTCAAGCTGGCCATAGACGATTTTGGAACCGGATACTCCAGCCTGAGTTATCTGCAACGGTTTCCCATCCATACGCTGAAGATCGACAAGTCGTTTGTGAACCAGATGACCAGCAATGCGGACGACGCCAGTATTGTCAACGCCATCATCAGCATGGGCAAAAGCCCGAGGCAGCGCCTGATCGCAGAAGGCGTGGAAACGCCGGAACAACACGCCAGCCTGCTGGCGCAGCGCACGCCCATCCTGTTGCCTGACTCGGGGGGCATGGTGCAAACAATGGCACTACCAAATATATAGCAAACTATTCAATAAAGACGAGGGCTAGAGGCACTTTTTCCTCTGATGCCGCTAAAACAAACCTGAATTGGGTGTTACTTCATGCTGCGAGGAGTACCAAAGGTTACAAAATGGGTGCGGAGGCGTCGAATAATCCGCCATCCACCGGCGAAGATATGCCGATTGATCGCAGAGGTAACCAATGAAGCCAAAAAACACCGCATTTGCCAGCACCGCCATGGCGGCCGCCATTCTGCATCTGTGCACGCCGTTCCAGGCGCACGCCATGGACTCGTTTGATGCGGGCAGCAAGCTGCTGTTGCTGGACGCAGTGTCCTTGGGCGGCGCCACCTACAACCAGGTGCAGGCGACCGTCAATGCGTATACGCTGCTGGGCGTGGATGGCGGCACGCCAAGCGCGGACACGTTTGATGCGGTCACCAATCTGCTCACGCTGGGGGCGGTCACGTTCCAGGGAAACACCTACAACAACGTGCGCGTGAGGATCACGTCTTACAGCCTGCTCAGCGTGGGCGCCACACCCGGCACAGGTGCCGTCTACGCCACCATGGCCGGTGCCAGCCTTGGTGCGGGTGCCAGCCTGAATGGGGCCATCCCCTTCCCGGCCAACAACGCGTGGAACACCGATGTGTCTGGCGCTGCGGTAGACCCCAACTCCGACGCGTTGATTTCCAGCATCGGCCTGACCCGCGGCCTGCACCCGGACTTTGGCTCCGGCCTGTATGAGGGTGCGCCGATTGGCATTCCGTATGTGGTGGTGTCTTCAGCGCAGCCCAAGGTGGCTATCACGTTCACCGACTATGGTGATGAAAGCGACCCTGGCCCTTACCCCGTGCCAGCGAACGCGCCCATCGAAGGCCAGCAGTCCAACGGCGGCGCTTTTGGCGGCGACCGCCACGTGCTGGTGGTGGACCGCGATGCCAACCTGTTGTACGAGATGGGCAATTCCTACCCACAAGGCAACGGCAGCTGGAAGGCCAGTGGTGGCGCCGTATTCCACCTGAACTCCAACACCGTGCGCCCCGGCGGACGGCCGGGCTGGACCAGCGCCGATGCGGCCGGCCTGCCCATCTTCCCCGGCTTGGCGCGTTATGACGAAGCGGCCACCGGTGTGATCCGCCATGCGCTGCGCTTCACGGTCAGCACCACCCGCAAGGCCTATGTTCCGCCGGCCACCCACTGGGCATCGAGCAACACCAGCGCCAATGTGCCGCCCATGGGCATGCGGGTCCGGCTTAAGGCAAGTTATGTGATACCTGCCAGCTTCAGCACCGAGAGCCGGGCCATTCTGCAAAGCATGAAGACCTACGGCATGCTGCTGGCAGACAACGGCTCCAACTGGTATGTCAGCGGCGCTCCCGATCCGCGCTGGAACAATGACAAGCTGAACTCCGAGCTGGGCAGTGTCAAAGGCGCGAGTTTTGAAGTAGTGCGCATGGACGGCATGGTGACACCGTAACCCCGCGTAAACCCACATAACCCCCAGGTAATTCCTAGTGCGAGGCTGATGGCGGGTGGGCCAGGTCTTCGTGCTTCTGCGCCAGGTACTCGTCCAGGGTGAGCTCATGCAATTGCGGTGCGTGCCGCTCGGTCAGCGCAAACCAAGCGCGCAGTCGGGCGTCCATGGGGGCTTGCCCAGTGGCGCCGGACACGCCGGTGTAGGCCTGCAGCGCCAGGTAGTTGCGCATGACATTGCGCTCGATGGAGCCGCGTTCGCCCTGCACATACTGGGGTTTGCCGTCCTTGTCGGTGCCGACCACCGTAAAGCCAATCTTGCTGCGCCCGGCCGTGGCCAGGTAAACGCCCAAAGCCATGCGGGCCATCGTGCCGTAGGAGTAGCCGTAGCCAAAGTGCAGGAAAGTGCGCTGGCCTTCCAGCGGTGTGAGCTCAAAGACGATCCGGTAGTCTGATGTGGACAGCGGGCCACTGGCTGCCGTCAATGTCACCCGCAAATAGTCTGCACTGGTGGTATCGACATGCATGGTGTAGTTGACCGTGTAGATCGATCCAGCGGTCACGCCCTGCTTGGGGCCAGCGGTTAGCACCAGCCCATCGCCATCGGCTCCGTTCGTGGCCTGGCAGGCACGCACATTGAGGTGCAGGAACATGACACCACACACCGTGTCTGCAGTGCTGAGCATGCCGCTGACTTGTGCGAAAGGCAGGGGCAGCTCGGTGTAGACATCGGCCTGCAACCGCTTGCCTGTGTCTTGCGACAGCAGGTGCAGCGGCTCCCCCAGGGCCTTGGCCTGGAGTTGGGGCAAAAACTCGGTGCGCTTGGCCAGCAAGCTGGCGGCATTGCCTGCCACCAAGGGGGAAGCCGCCGTAGTCGCCGCCCATGCGGTTGACACGCAGGCAAGCGCCAGTAGCAGCGCGGGAGCCATCAGGAAAGAAGTACGGGCCATGGTGGTAGGTGTGTGTCCGTTTCGTTGATACGCAATTGCCCAGAGATGGTGCCATTCTCCTGGTGATTGGTCAGTGCGCCATCTCACATCCAGATTCTGGCACCACTTTGTTTCAACGCGGAAAGCCGGAATTGGATCTAGCCGTTCCGGTTTTTCGCACACAACAGCCTGAGAGCCATCCACAGGAACCTTTTGAAATCAAGTACTTAGCCGCGTCGCACGACTGGCACGAAGCATGCGAAACCATGACCGGTCTTAGCTCACCGTACTTTTACTGGAGACAACATGAAGATAAAAAATTGGATGATGGGCGCTGTGGCGCTGTCGGCTCTGTACATTTTCCCTGTCCACGCGCAAGAGGTGGTCCGCCTGGGTAACCTGAAGTTTGCACACTACGGTGCCATCTCGTACATCAAGGAGATTGCGCCCAAGTGCGGCATCAAGGTTGAAGAGCATGTCTTTGCCAAAGGCCCCGATGTGATGCAAGCCATACTGGCCGGCGAGCTTGATGTAGGCGCCACCGCATCGGAAGGCGCTATCTCCGGCCGCGCCAATGGCGCACCTATCTATGTCGTGGCTGGCTTTGCCAAGGGCGGTGCGCGCTTGGTAGCTCGCCCGGACGCGAGCATCAAATCGATCAAAGACCTCAAGGGCAAACGCGTGGGCGTGACCCGCGGTGGCATACACGAGGTGCTGCTGGCCGCTGAGCTGGGTCAAAACGGATTGACCATGTCGGACCAGCCAGGCAAGGACGTACAGGTGGTCTACCTGGCCTTTGCCGACCTGAACCAGGCGCTGCTGGGTAAGAACCTGGATGCCATCATGCAAAGCGAACCCCAGTCCTCACAGGCCATCAACAAGGGTTACGGCGTGGAGGTCATGAAACCCTACAACACACCCATTGGCGAGCCGGTGCGCACGCTGGTCATGACCGAAAAGTTCTACACTGAGCGTCGCGCGGTGGCCGAGAAATTCATGCGCTGCTTTGTCGAATCCACCAAGGGCTTCATCGAGACCAAGGGCTTGGCCGAGAAGTATGTGCGCGAGACCATCTTCAAGGGCCAGATCACGTCCGAAGATTTTCAGGATGCGATTGCCAATTCGCCCTACTCGTTTGACGTGACAGCCGCCCATATCCAGATCACCACCGACACCATGGCCAAGTACGGCGTGGGCAAGATGGCCAAGCCGCCGGTGGCTGGGGACTGGGTGCGCACCGATCTGCTCGACCAGGCCAAGAAAAACCTGTCCATCAAATAGGGAGCGGCGGACATGAAAACCTTCAATTGGCGCCCAGTGGCGTCAGGACTCATCGTGCCCGTGGCTCTGGTCGCCATATGGCAACTGGTGTGTGTGCTGGGCTGGGTCAGCCCGCTGAAATTGCCATCGCCGTGGGCCGTGGCGCAGCGTTGGGTGCAATACATCAGCCCTGTTGAACCCTATACGCCCGAGGCTGGCAGCTGGATAGCCTGGGCCGTATCGGGCGAGCTGCTGCGCGATGCCATGGGCAGCATGGTCCGCGTCGCCATCGGGTTTTTGATTGGCGGGGGATTGGCTCTGCCCATCGGCATTTTGATGGGTGCGAACCAGCGCATCTACGACAAGCTTTACATCCTGGTGCAGGTGCTGCGGCCCATTCCGCCCAGCGCCTACACGCCGTTGGCCATGCTGTGGTTTGGCCTGGGCAACCCACCGGCGGTGTTCATGATTGCCATTGCAGCCTTCTTCCCGGTGCTGATCAACACCATCGTGGGTGTGCGCCAGGTGGACAGCATTTACCTGCGGGCCGCACGCAACCTGGGCGCGAGCCAGAGCACCTTGTTCCTGCGGGTAATGCTGCCGGCCGCAACGCCCTACATTTTGGCAGGTGTGCGCATTGCGATTGGTGCGGCCTTCATGATCGTCATCGTGTCCGAGCTGATTGCGGTGCCCGACGGCCTGGGCTTTCGCATCAACAAAGCCCGCGAATATTCGTGGACCGACAAGGTCATGGCCGGCATGTTCACGATTGGACTGATCGGTCTGGCGCTGGACATCGGCATGAACACACTCAACAACTATTTGCTGCGCTGGCACCGCGGCCTGGAGAGCTGATATGAACCCCACACACATCCAAGTCCAAGCCGTCAACAAGGTCTTCAAGACTGCGGACAAAGAAGTTGTCGCCCTGCGCGACATCAATCTGGATATTCCCGAAGGGCAGTTCGTCTGCCTGCTGGGGCCTTCGGGCTGCGGCAAATCGACACTGCTCAATGCCGTTGCAGGCTTTGCGCTGCCCAGCTCGGGCGCTATCACCGTCCACGGTGTGACGGTGACCGGCCCTGGCCCGGACCGCGGCATGGTGTTCCAGGAATACGCGTTGTTCCCGTGGATGACGGTGGAGCAGAACATTGGCTTTGGGCTGGAGATCAAGAACATGGACAAGGCAGAGATCCAGCACCGCGTGGGCGGCTTGTTGGCCATGTTGGGCTTGACCGATTTTCGCCAGCGTTTCCCCAAGGACCTGTCGGGCGGCATGCGCCAACGCGTCGCCATCGCCCGCGTGCTGGCGCTGGACTCGCCCACCATGCTGATGGATGAGCCCTTCGGCGCGCTGGACGCGCTGACGCGGCGCAACCTGCAGGACGAGTTGCTGCGCATCTGGTCCGAGCTGAAGAAGACCATCATCTTCGTGACACACAGCATCGAAGAAGCCATCTACCTGGCCGACCGCATTGTGGTGATGACCTACCGGCCGGGCACCGTCAAACGTGATTTGCTGATCGACCTGCCGCGCCTGCGCGATCCGTCGTCTGCGGCCTTCAATGCGCTCAAGCGCGAGCTGGGCCAATTGGTGATGGAAGAGCAACAGCGCCACCATAACGACGAACTGAAGATGGCGGCAGTAGACTAGCACCCATGTACGCCGCGCGACGCCTTGTCAGCTTGTCCAGCGCCTTGGCGCTCGCGGCGGGCTTGGTCTTGGCGGCGTACTGGTTTGGCGCACGCAATGCCCTGGACACCATCCACGCGGCGGGTGAGCGGCAATTGCAAATCATTGCGCTGGATCTGGAGGCGGTGCTGGACCGCTTTGACACCCTGCCCTACTCGGTTGCCCATTTGCCACTGGCTTCGCAGTTGCTGGTGACGCCGGACAAGGCCGCACTGCAAACCGAGTTGAACACTACGCTGCAAGACCTGGCGCAACAGGCCAAAGTGGCGGCCATCTACCTGATGGACAACAAAGGCAAGACCATTGCCGCAAGCAACTGGGATACGCCCCAAAGTTATATGGGCCAGAATTTTGGCTTCCGGCCTTATTTTTACGACGCCATCCACGGCAAACCTGGCTATTTTTACGCGATTGGAAATACCACCAGCATTCCCGGCTACTTCATCTCGCAGCCGGTGTACCCGGCGGGCGTCAAACGCGGCTCGGTCCCGCCTATCGGCGTGATTGCGGTCAAGATCACGCTCGAGACCTTCGAGCAGACATGGCGCAGCAATGAGGACCCCATCGCATTGGCTGACAGCCATGGTGTGGTGTTCCTCAGCAACCGCGGCGCATGGAACTACCACAGCCTGCGCCCGCTGGAGCCAGCCGTGCAGCGCAACATCGAGCAAACACTGCAATACATGGGCAAGAACATAGAGCCCATCGCGAGCCTGGTCAAAGCAGAGCGCATGGGGTTTGGCGACTTTGAGGTGCGGCCCGTCGGTCGTCTGGGCTGGCAGTTGATGTTGTTCCCGGCGCAGGCCAAGGTGGTGCGGGCGGGCATGCAGGCCGCCGGTGTGATGCTGCTGCTGTTGGCAGTGGCTGCTGCCATGGCCGCCGTCTACCACCAGCGCAGGCGCCGTCTGGAGGAACGCACTGCGGCCCAACAGGCACTGAAGCTGGCAGCCGAAGGCCTGGAGGACAAGATTGCGCTGCGCACGCGGGAGCTGCTGTCAGCCAATGAACAATTGGCTGCCAAGTACGACAAGTTGCAGCAAACCGAGAACCTGTTGCGCACCACCCGCAATGAGATGGTGCAGGCCGGCAAGCTGGCCATGCTGGGCCAGATGGCGGCGGGCATTACCCACGAGCTGAACCAGCCCCTCACAGCGATACGCGCCTTTGCCGACAACGCCAGCATCTTTTTGTCACGCGGCAATGTGCCCCAGGCGGACGACAACCTGCGCCACATCAGCGCGGCCGGTGCGCGCATGGGCAACATCGTGGCCCAGCTCAAGGGCTTTGCCCGAAAGAGCCCTGAGGCGGTTGCCGTGGTGGAGGTCAACCAGGCCGTACAGGCCGCGGCGCTGCTATTGCACAGCGAATTCATACGCCAGGGAGTGCAACTGGTCCTGCAAATGCCCACCGTTGTGCGCGTGCTGGGCGACACCGTGCGGGTAGAGCAGGTGCTGATCAACCTGATGCGCAATGCACTGGATGCCGTGGAACACGCCTCCGAGAAAAAAGTGCAGGTGCTGCTGGAGGCCGATGCGCAGCAGGTCATCGTCCGCATACTGGACTCGGGCAGTGGTCTGCCCGAAGAGGTCATCAAACATTTGTTTGAGCCCTTCTTCACGACCAAGGCCACGGGCCAGGGCCTGGGCCTGGGCCTCGCCATTTCTTCGTCCATTGTGCAGGCGATGAATGGTCAGTTGAGCGCCCACAACCGCTCGCCTTGTGGCGCAGAATTTGTGGTTACGATACCGCGCTGCGCTGCGGCCAAAACCTGAGGAATACCGTCTTGTCCAAGCTCCATGCCATCCTGGTTGAAGACGAACACGCGGTTCGCCTGGCCACTACACAAACCCTGGAGCTCGGCGGCTTCAAGGTGCATGCCTGCTCCAGCGCCGAGCAGGCATTCGCCTTGTTGGCCGCTGACTATGTGGGCATTCTGGTGACCGACGTGCGGCTGCCCATGGCTTCAGGCCTGGATCTGCTGGCCCACACCATGCAGATCGATGCCGACCTGCCCGTCATCCTCGTCACCGGCCATGGGGATGTGGTCATGGCGGTGCAAGCCATGCGCAATGGCGCGTACGACTTCATTGAGAAACCGTTTGCAGCGGACCGCCTGCTGGAGAGCTGCCTGCGGGCGCAAGAAAAACGCCGCCTGGTGCTGGAGAACCGGCAGCTCAAAAAAGCCTGGGCAGCCCACCCCAGCATGCCCGAGCTGGTGGGCCAGTCTGCGGTGGTGGAGAAGCTGCGCAAGTTCATCCAGAACATTGGCCCCACGCAGGCCGACGTGTTGATCCACGGTGCCACCGGTTGTGGCAAAGAGGTGGTCGCCCGCCAGTTGCACCTGGCCAGCGCCCGCAAGGGGGAGTTTGTGGCCATCAACTGCGGCGCACTGCCCGAGTCCATGTTTGAGAGCGAGATATTTGGCAATGAGGCGGGCGCGTTTACCGGCGCACAGAAGCGGCGCATTGGCAAGCTGGAATATGCCCACGGGGGCACGGTGTTCCTGGACGAGATCGAGAGCATGCCCATGGCCTTGCAGGTCAAGCTGCTGCGCGTGCTGCAAGAGCGCCAACTGGAGCGCTTGGGCGGCAACACCACCATTGCACTGGATTGCCGCGTGATTGCCGCAACCAAGGTTGATCTGCGCCAACTGAGCAACGAAGGCAAGTTCCGTGAAGACTTGTACTACCGCCTGGGTGTTGTCAGTGTGGACCTGCCCCGGCTAAACGCCCGGCGCGAAGACATCCCGCTGTTGCTGGCCCACTTTGTCGACCGTGCGGCTCTGCGCTACCAAAAGCCCGTGCCTGCGTGGACGGCGCAGGAGATGGCGCAATGGCAGCAGCGCGATTGGCCGGGAAATGTGCGCGAGCTGCGCAACTTCGCCGACCAGTTGGTGTTGGGTGTAGCCGATATGGGCTTGGGCAGTGTTTCAGCGGAGCACGGTATCGCAGCTTGCGACCTTGATGGGCTTCCGCGCCGTGTAGACGCTTACGAAGCCTCGCTGATCGCCGCGGCCTTGCGCGCCAGCGCCTTCAATGTGGCCGTGGCGGCTGAGGGCCTGGGCATACCCAAGAAAACGCTGTACGACAAATTGAAGAAACACAATATTCCGGTAGGCCGCCAGTAGACAAGCGGTAGACAGAGGCGGGCTTTGCGTGCGGGTTTCGTAAATCCGAAACCCTGATATTCCGATCAATCGGACTGAGCCCACTGCGCGCCGCACAGAAGCCTGAGCAAAAACAAGCACTTACGCCACAACCGTCCGTGGCACAGAACATGCGCAGTAGCACGGCGACGAAAAGCCAAACTACAAGGAGACACGCACATGTTGAAACCACACGGCATCGCCCCGCTATTGCTGGCAACCCTGGGCTTTATGACCCACCACACCCACGCCCAAATTTTGGTCGGGCAGACCACCGGCGTAACCGGGCCGGTAGCCGCTGCAGTCAAAGAGACCGGCATCGGTGCCCGTCTCTACATCGACGCCACGAATGCCAAGGGCGGTGTGGCTGGAGAAAAGATTGAGCTCATCACGCTGGACGACCAGTTCGACCCCAAACTCTCGGCAAGTAACACCCGCGAGTTGGTAGAAAATCGCAAGGTGGTCGCTCTGTTCATGACGCGTGGCACGCCGCACACCGAAGCCGTCATCTCCATCCTCGAACAATACGGCGTACCCCTGATCGCGCCGTCTACCGGCGCCATGGTCTTGCACGCACCGGTCAGAAAATATGTGTTTAATGTCCGCGCGACCTATCAGCGTGAAGCCGAAAAGGCCATCACCCACCTGGCCTCCATCGGCATCCAGCGCATCGCCATCCTGCATGTGGACGACAGCTTTGGACGCGATGGACTGGAGGGTGCGCAAAAGGGCCTGGCGGCGGCGCACCTGAGCGCAGCGCTGGTGGCGAAGTTTGACCGCAGCGCGCCAGACTTTTCCGGCATCACACCGCTGCTCAGCCAGACGCAGACGCAGGCCGCCATGATCATCGGTACGGGGCCAGCCGTGGCGGCTGGCATACGGGCCATCAAAACGACGGGCAACAAGATGCAGTTCGTAACTCTGTCCAATAACGCATCTGACGGATTCATGCAGTTGCTTGGGGCTGATGGGCAGGGGGTCATTGTGAGTCAGGTGTTGCCCAGTTCGCCGAACTTCCCGCTGGTACGCGAAGCCACCCGTCTGGCCCGCGCGCGCAACATCGCCGACCTGAGCCCCGCCATGCTGGAGGGCTTTGCGTCCGCCAAGGTATTGGTAGAGGCCCTGCGCCGCAGCGGTAGCAAACCCAGCCGCGAACGCATCCAGGCGGCATTGGAGGGCATGCAAAATTTCGATCTGGGTGGCATGACAATCAACTACAGCCCCGGCAACCATACCGGGCTGGATTTTGCTGATCTATCCATCGTCAGTGCGTCCCAGAAGTTCAGGCGGTGACAATACGGCCCAACACCGCCAACCAACCACAGAACCCACTACAGCATGACACACACGCCCAACCACGAACTCAGCATGACCGTGCTGATGACACCCGATATGGCCAACTTTGCTGGCAACGTGCATGGCGGCACGGTGCTCAAATTTTTGGACCAAGTGGCCTACGCCTGTGCCAGCCGCTATGCCGCGCGTTATGTGGTGACAGTCAGCGTGGACCAGGTCATGTTTCTGCAACCCATTCATGTGGGCGAGCTGGTCACCTTTCTGGCCAGCATCAACTACACCGGAACCTCGTCAATGGAGGTGGGTGTCAAGGTGCTGGCCGAGAATATTCGTAGCCAGCAAAAGCGCCATGTCAACAGCTGCTTCTTCACGATGGTCGCCGTAGACGATGACCGCCATCCGGTTGCGGTCCCCGTATTACAGCCCGCCAACGAGCGCGCCAAACGCCGCTACGAGCAAGCGCTGCTGCGCAAACAGTTGCGTCTGGAGTTGTCAAGCCGCTTAAAGGCGATCAAAGCCATGAATTAGTTTTTTACTTGGTAACGATGGCGAACGTGCCGGGCGCCTTATCGATCAGGCCAAAGAATCGCGCCAGGTCGATCTTGCTGCCGGTGACCTTGAGGTCATCGCTGAGCAGCGTATCCTTCACACCGGCGGTACCGGCAATCATCTTGACAAAGATGTCCTTGGTCAGTGTCAGCGTCGCATTGGCGTCGGGCGCCGCCTCACCGCGTTTGAAATGCAGCACCGCGTTTTCTACCCACAGCACGTAGGTTTCCTTGAGGTCGGTGAGCACCAGGTTGACCTTCAGGTTCTTGCCTTCGGCGTCTGGCCCGTTCAGGCCTGCGGCCATGGCTTCCAGAAAACGCTCGATGGGCGTTTGCAGCAACATCTCGATCAGCATGGCTTTGGACGCACCTTTGGTGGGCGGACCACTGCGCAACTCCTGGGCGCCCGTGAGGTAGGTATTGCGCCAGGTAGAAGCCTCGGCCATGTAGCCCATCTGTTCATAGGTCTCGGCCAACAGTTCCTTGGCGGCCTTGCTCGACGGGTCCCCAAACACCGCATGGTTGAGTAGCTCGGCGGCCCAGCGGTAATCGCCTCTGTCATACGCAGTTTGCGCCGCAGCCACGGCCTTATCGGCACCGCCCAATAGCGCCAAGTAGCGCTTGGCTGACTCTTGCGGTGGCAACGGGTTCAGGTTGGCCGGGTTGCCATCGTAGGCGCCAATGTAGAACTGGTACACCGCCTTCACGTTGTGGCGCAAGTCACCGTAGTAGCCTCGGGCACCAAAGAATTCGGACAGCGACTGGGGCAGCTTGATGGTGTCGGCAATTTCACGCGGCGTGTAGCCCGCGTTGATCAAGCGCACGGTCTGGTCGTGGGTGTATTTGTACACATCACGGTGCATGGTGATGAACTTCTGGATATTGGCATGGCCCCACACCGGCCAGTTGTGCGAACCGATGTAAATGTCTGCGTCCTGCACCTGCTCCAGCGCCTGGTCCATGTAGTTGGACCAGCGTAGTGCATCACGTACCTTGGCGCCGCGTATCGGCAACAGGTTGTGCATGGTTTGCGACAGGTTCTCGGCACCGTCGTACAGCTTTTTGCTGGGGATGCTGAAGGTCAGCTCGGCCGGACACTCGGCACCGGGCACGTTGTGGAAGACAAACTCCACCCCGTCGAGTTGCACGGCCTGCGTGGGCTGCTCAATCAACAGATTGGGCGCCAAAATGCCAATGGTGCCGTAGGCCACGTCCTTGCCCAGGCCGGTGTCGACATTACCCTTGGCCGACCGCGGCAGGTCGCGCCCAAACTGGTACAACGAGCGGCGCGCCATGCCGGTGCCCACCAAAACGTTTTCGCTGGTGGCCTCTTCCAGAAACCCGGCGGAAGCCACGACAGGCAGTTTGCGCTCGGCCACTTCCTGCGGCGCGACGATGCCCAGCACACCACCAAAATGGTCGGCATGTGCATGGGTCAGCACGATGGCAGACACGGGCTTGTTACCCAGATGTTGGCGTGCAAAAGCCAGCGCGGCGCTGGAAGTTTCCCGCGCAGTCAGTGGGTCCACCACAATCCAGCCGGTCTTGCCCTCGATCAACGTCATGTTGGCAATGTCAAAGCCGCGCACCTGATAGACACCATCGGTCACCTTGAACAGGCCAATATTGGCATTGAGCTGGGCGTGGCGCCACAGGCTGGGGTTCACCGTGTCGGGCGCCTTGCCATCCAGAAAGTTATAGGCCTCAAAGTCCTTGAGCACCGTGCCATCGCCCAGCGTAATCTTGCCCGTGGGCTTGGCCATGAAACCGCGCCTGGCATCTTCAAAGTCCTGTGGGTCGTCCAGCTTCAATGCCTTGGCAAACTGTGCATTCACCTTCAACGTCTCCGCACTGGCGTCACCTGCCGTGCCCCCCATCCCCGTGGTCTTGCTACAGCCACTTGCCAGCGAAAGCAAGGCCATGGCAAGGGTCAATGGCGGTAAGAATTGGTACTGTGTCATTCGGCGGGTCTCCTCTTTCTGAGCAGCAGATTGTGGGATGGGCACTAGAATCCGTCCAATGCATTTGATTGACAAAATCAATGCATTAGACGCATTAAAAATCAAGGCAAGTCCGCATGGAAATTCGACGACTCAAACATCTGGTGGCGCTGGACGACACCCGCAACTTTGGCCGTGCGGCACTGCAGTGCCACCTCAGCCAACCGGCCTTTAGCCGCAGCATCCAGGCCGCCGAAGAAGAATTAGGCCTGCAGTTGTTTGATAGGGGCTCGCTGGAAGTGCGCTGCACCGATGCGGGCGCCTTTGTAGTAGAACGGGCGCGCAAACTGGTGTTTGACAGCCGCTGCCTGGAGCGCGATGTCAGCCTGTACCGGGAGCGCTTGATTGGCGACCTTGCGATAGGCGTGGGGCCGTATCCAGCCGCCACCCTGGTGCCCGCATTGCTGATCGACATGCGCCAGCGTTTCCCTGGTGTCAACGCACGGGTGGAATAGAAGGTAGGGCCTTGTTGCCCTATGGGATGGCCAGCGTCCGTATACCGGAAAAGATTATGTTGTTGCTCGCGCCCTTGTAAAGGCTGCCTGAAGGTGTGCACCTTCCATTGGCCATCCAGTGTGACGACCTGAATCTGCTCAAGCGTGTTGCCGTGGACACCGACACGGTGCTGGCATGCGCCGATGTTGGCACAAAGGACGAGGAAGTCGGAGGTCAGCTAGTGCGGTTGACGACCTCCGACCTCCCCATACATTCTTCTGACACGGGAGTCGTGTCACTCAAAGGGCGCAGCTACTCGCCGATGGCGCAGTACGCGGTGGACTTTCTGGCGCTGCTGGGGCTACAGCAGAGCAAGCCATCCTAGCGAGTAGCCTTGCAAACTACTTAACGGTTTTTGATGACGTCATCAGCCAACTCTTTGGCGCTCTTCACGATTTCCTTGACATCACCGGCGCGCTTTTCAGCTTTGCCTTCTTGCTGCTTTTGCAAGCCCTTCAGTTGTTGTGTGGTGCTGCCTACCAGCTTGCCAGCTTCTTCTTGCACCTTACCGGCGATGTTCTTGGCGGTGCCTTCGATTTGGTCTTTATTCATGGTGTGATTCCTTTAAGAAGATTGAACGGTTTGAACCTGTGTAAGCCGCAACTGGGCCACGGGTCAATAGTAAGAAAAAGCTGGAGCGCCATCTGTGCGACGGCGCACACTGCTGCGTTTTTTCAATGCGCTGGCAGTTCGTTCGCTTGCGCACCGACATACAAATACGTGCGGGAGCGTCCTCGGGGAGCCATCAACCAGCCGGAGTTCAACATGCAAAATGAAGCAGACCTTTGTGCTGTGCTGGTGGTGTCGTTGCTCTCAACACCGTTCGCCATGACTCGGGGCGATTCGCAATACCCGCACAAAAACTAACGGTAACGGTCGCTACTTTTCGAACGGATTCACCATGATTGAAATACGCAAGGGACAGGCCCCGCCGCCACAAGAACGCGCACCGTTTAGCGTCAGATTCAGGGCTTCTTTCACCGACCCCGCATTCCGCGGCGAAGACTCAGCCATCTCGCGTCTTGAAGACATCGCTTGGGCTGCGTATACCGAAGGCCGCAAGTCCCCCGTCACACAAAAAGCCGGGCCCGGTTATGCGGACCCAGACTACGAACTATCCGCCGAATGGGTTGCAACCAAACACAGTATCGACCAAGCTCAGGTGCGCTGGGCAGATCCAGCGACGCAGTCCCGGGTGCTGCTCATCTGTGGCTCTGCCCGCAACGACGGCACCTGCCCCGGCGAGATGTCCAAGTCGTTCCGTTTGCTGAACCTTGCGCGCCAGGAGCTGAAGCAAGTTGGCATCGAAGTCGATGTGCTGGACCTGAGTTTGCTCACGTCCGAATACGCGCTACATATTCACCCTTGCAAAGGCTGTGCGTCCACTGCCATGCCGTTATGCCATTGGCCTTGCAGTTGTTACCCCAACCACGCGCTTAACCAGACCAACGACTGGATGGCGGACATCTATCCCCGCTGGGTCGCAGCACATGCCGTCATTATTGTTTCGCCGGTGTACTGGTACCAAAGCCCCAGCCCGCTCAAACTGATGATTGACCGCCTGGTCTGCGCAGATGGCGGCAACGCGGACCCAACCTCCACCTCCGGCAAGAAAGCCGTTCAGGCCAAAGCGCTGGAGTTAGGCGGTTGGGACTATCCCCAGCACTTGGCTGGGCGGGCCTATGGCCTCGTCATCCATGGTGATGTTGCCGGGCTCGATGATTCGCGCCGCGCCTTGACGGACTGGCTCGACTGGATCGGTTTTATCGATGCGGGAGCGCAGGCGCGTTTGGGACGCTACATCGGCTATTACGAACCCTACGCCACCAGCCACGACGCCCTGGACCAAGACCAAGCCATGCAGGAAGAAACCCGCAATGTGGCGCGCGCCGTTGCGCATACCGTAGCGGAGTTGCGGGTTGGACGGCTGCAGGCCGTGCAGCCCGCGTTGGTGCGCCCACGCCCGAAGTAGCTTTCAGCAACCACTTTCAACAGGAGAACAACATGGATAAGAGCAATCCCCCGGAAACATTTGGCGTATTTAAACCCGTGGGGCATACGGTCATGGCCTTGCGCTCGACCACGGATCTGGAGTCTGCCATCGTAGCGCTTGCACAGCAGGGCTTTGCACCCGCAGAGATTGTCACCTATTCGCCACTGGAGATGGCACAACTGGCCCGCTCTGAACGCAAAGCAGCCAGCCCGCTCGCGGCCTTCGGTTATGAACTCGAATTGCTGGACACACACCTGGCACTGGCCGAAAGCGGTTGCAGTTTTCTCGTCGTGCCTGCGCCTGATGAGGCACTGGTCACGCGGGTCGCCGAGGTAGCGCTTTTACACAACGCCGCTTCCGCACAGCACTACGGCCGGTTCATGATTGAGGACTTGATCAATAGCACCGCGCCCAATGCGCCTACGCTGGACACCCCAACGCCCGTCCGGTAACCAGGGGGCGTTACAACCAATACTCCATTCTGCGGGCGGCCCATTCTTTCCAGCGGTTTGAGAATGGGCGTTGCGCCCAGCGATCAGCGGTAATCTCAAGGGAAAACCGCAAATCCTCGTCAAACGCAGATTCCAAAGCTTGGCCAAATTCATTGTCCAAGACCACGGCATTGAGCTCATAGTTGTGCAAGAAACTGCGCGTGTCGATATTGGTTGAACCGACCGTGGACCACAGCCGGTCAATCACCGCAGTCTTGGCATGCAAAACGGATATTTGAAGCTCATACACGCGTATTCCGCTGCTCAGCATCTCGTCATAAAAAGAGCGCCCTGCGTGGAATACCAAGCCACTGTCTGTAACACTGGGCAGGATTATCTTGACGTCTACACCGCGCCGCGCCGCGCCAGTCAGGGCCTTCAATATCTGAACGTCCGGCACAAAATATGCGCAAGTAATATGCACCGATTTCACAGCTGAATCGATGGCCAGAATATAGGCCGCGTAAATGTCATGGTCGCCATCGGGCGTACTGGCCAGCACACGCACCAGCTTGTCACCCGCATTGGCGAGCGGGGGAAAGAAGTTGCCGTCGCTCAACTCAGGCGCCAACTGGGTCGCCCAATTGGTCAAAAACTCCCATTGCAGGGCAGCTACTGCAGGGCCTTCAATGCGTATGTGCGTGTCACGCCATCCGACTGTGTCTGCGCTCGCGGCCTTAGACCGAAAAAAAGAGCTGTTGGCGTAGGCGCTGCTGATATTGACACCACCGGTAAAAGCCACCTGCCCATCGACCACCAAAAGCTTTCTATGGTCGCGGTTATTGGGCTCCCAAGGGCCTACCAGCTTCAGCGGATTGACGGGATTGAATGCCACCAAACGGATGCCGGCGTCGCGCATCTTGTCAAAAAAGGCCTGCGGCGTACCAATAGTGCCGATCGCGTCGTACATGACATGCACCTGCACACCAGCGCGTTGGCGCTCCATCAGCAGAGCCGCGAACTGGAGGCCAATTTCGTCTTGGTCAAATATATAGGTCTCCAAATTGACATGGTCTTTGGCCTTGCCAATCGCCTCCATCATGGACGCCATGGTTTGGGGGCCGTCATACAACAGCGTCACCTTATTGCCTGCAATCAAGGGCTTGCCGGTCGCCAGTTCCTCCAGCGAGGCCAAGGCCTTGGCGTCTGCATAAGAATTTTTCCACCGCTTTGCCAGCAACGCCCTGCTGGCTTTCTTGCTCATCGTGCCTTGGGAATTGGTGACCGTAGGCCCGGCCGTCGATGGTGCCACGTCTTTGAGGTAGCTGACATCCTGCAGCGTCGCGCAGCCAGAAAAGAGCAGACACAGGGCCACCAGCCAAGGCAGACAAAATTTGATTTTCATAACGCGTTCAATAATACGCTGCGGACAACACTGAGCCAACGGGCCGCAGCTGGTTCACTGGGGATAAGCATAACCAGTGCCAAAACCACCGTCCGTGCGCAAGCGAACAGACTTTACAGGGCTGTCTGACTATGCTAAGAATGTAGGTTGCATACCTGCAAGGGCGCACAAGCCCCCGACCAGTAGCTCTGGCGGCCCACTATTTACCCACAAGGAATCACCACCATGAATAAACAATCCATCTATATCGAAAAAATGAAATCCCAGCTCGATGAGCTCAACTCCAACATGAACAAACTGCAAGCCAAGGCAGAAGAAGCCAAGGAAGACGCCCGCGACATGTACAAGGCTGAAATGGTCAAGCTGCAAGACCAATCCAAACTCGCAGTGGCCAAGCTGGGTGAAATGAAAACCGCCAGCGAAGAGACCTGGGAAACCATGGTGACCGAGATGGAAAAAGTGCGTGATGCCTTCACCCATTCCTTCCACTACTTCAAGTCCCAGATCTGATTTTCAGACCCCCCAACGACAAAACGCCCGGCTTGCCGGGCGTTTTGTCGTTATCCAATCAATTGCAACTTAGCTACGGGGCTCGCCCTGCGCATTGACCGGAATGGTCGCACCGGGGGGCGCCGTCATTTGCAGGCGGTGCTCTACACCGCGGAAGTTGTAGGACACGTCCCAAAAAGCCGGTGCGGCATTGCTGGGCCGGTTTTCGCATTTCTGCACGTCGCGCGTCGTCGCAGGGGTGCCGTTTTTGTCGCGGCCCACATTGGCACCGATAGCTGCGCCAGCGGCTAATCCACCCACGGTAGCAATGTCTTTACCAACACCACCACCCACCTGATGACCCAGCACACCGCCGACAAGCGCACCCAGAACGGCACCACCTACGTTGGCCTCGCCACGGGTCGCTGCAACCTCTTCACGCTCCATCCAGCAGCGTTGCTCAGGTGGGCCCACCACGGCACGCGCCGACGTCACGTTGGCGTTGAAAATCTGCTCTTGCTCGCGGCGGCGGTTGTCGTACACCGCAACAGGGGCGGGTGCAAAACGGCGCTCCTCGACGCGTACATTCCAGTCCAGTGCGCGCACGGACGAAATGCGGTCATTCATACCCATGGCAGCAAGGGAAGGGTAACGACCGGGGTTGAGCACCATACACTGACCGTTGAAGCGGCTGTTCACACACACCTCCCAACGCTGACCCAAGACCACAACCGACGAGGCGCGGTCATTAAAGCCCGTGCGCGAAAAATCTTCGACCTGCTTGTCCACGCTGAAGGTGCGACCTTGGAAACCTTCGTCCTCATAAAAGATCACTTGCGAAGGCAGTGGCGCCGGTGCCATGCGGTCATTGATATCGCGGCCATCGCGGTCCACCGGTTTGGTCGATGAGACGCGGTCATTCAAACCCATTGCACCCAGGGAAGAATATTGTCCGGGGCGCAAAATCATGCAACGCCCACCGAAGCGCACGTCATCGCAAACTTCCCAACGGGAATCCCGGTTGCCACCCACAATGACAGACGATGCACGGTCATTGAACCCAAAACGCTCCAGGTTGCCAACTTGCCGGTCGCTCGTAAACGATCGACCCTGGAAATTTTCGTGTTCGAAGAAAGTAACTTCTGCAATTGCATGGCCTGCAATCAAAGCCGCAGCCGCAGTCAGCGTCAGTCGTAGAACGGGTTTCATGGATATCTCCTATGGATTTCAAAACCCTGAGCGTACGCATGGCCCGCCCAACCGTCCGTTCGATAGCGAACACAGGGAGCCATAGCCAATTGGACTTTATGTGTGACAACACACGGATTGTGCTGCGGTCACTCCCTACCATGGTGCTTAGACCTCGCTGGGCACCATGTCTGGACGGGCAGACCACTCACTACTTGGAAGCAACACAATGGCTAAAGGAATGATTCTGGCTGCGGGCCAAGGCACCCGCGTACGACCACTAACCCAAGACTTGCCCAAGCCCATGGTGCCCATATTGGGCAAGCCATTGATGGAATACCTCATCGAGCACCTGGCCCGCCACGGCATTACCGAGATCATGGTGAACGTCGCCTTTCACCACCAGCGGATCGAAGAGTATTTTGGCGATGGCCACCGCTGGGGTGTGCAGCTCGGTTATGCCTATGAGGGCATTCGCGACCATGGCGACATACTGCCCCGCCCCATGGGCTCGGCTGGTGGCATGCGTCGCATCCAGGATTTTGGTGGCTTCTTTGACGAAACCACGCTTGTGCTGTGCGGCGATGCATTGATCGACCTGGACATCACCGCCGCATTGGCAGAACACCGCGAGAAACGGGCGATGGCCAGCGTAATCGCACTTGACGTGCCCCGTACCGACGTGCAGGCCTATGGCATTGTGGTGGCCGACGGCGATGGCCGCATTCGGTCATTCCAGGAAAAGCCCACGCCACACGAGGCCAAGTCCACCTTGGCCAGCACCGGCATCTACCTGTTCGAGCCCGAGGTGCTGAACAAGATCCCGTCAGACACCGTGTACGACATTGGCTCGCAGCTCTTCCCCCAACTGGTTGCAGAAGAAGTGCCGTTTTATGTGCAAGACCGCCCCTTCAACTGGCTGGACATTGGACGGGTCAGTGACTATTGGTCAGTGTTGCAACGCGTCTTGAAGGGCGAGATCGACTACATGAAGATGCCTGGACAGCAAATAAAGCCGGGCATCTGGGTGGGGCTTAACACCTCTATCGCGTGGGACGACGTCAAGATCGAAGGCCCCGTCTACATTGGCTCCAACGTGCGCATCGAACCAGGCGCCAGCATCGTAGGGCCTGCCTGGATTGGGCATGGTAGCCTGGTGCGCGCGGGCGCCCGCATCACCCGAAGTGTGCTGTTTGAGTACACCCGCATCGCCGCCGACATGCACTTCAGCGAGATGATTGTGTCGCGCCACTACTGCGTGAACCGCCGCGGCGAAACCCTGTACCAGGGGGATGAGGCCACACAACTGCGCTGGGGCGATGCGCGTGCCGAGGCGTTGAGCCCCAAGTCTGTCGTCCGGCCCAAACCCCGCACATTGCGTCTGGCTAGCTCCCGGGCTGCAGAAGCCATTGAGGATCTCGCACCCTTTGAAACCTCCAATGACCTGGTGGCGACGTCTAACGCGCTTACACGGGGGTGACCGCCGCCACGTGCAGGGGTTCGCCACTGCGCCACTCAGATGCTGGGGAGGCGCTGCGCGTGTCCGAGATGCGTTACCGCAGGCTATTCGAAACCGCGAGAGACGGCATTCTGTTGCTGAATGCCATCACCGCAGAGATTGAAGATGCCAACCCCTTTTTAACTGAGTTGCTGGGCTATTCACACGCGGAGCTGCTGGGCAAGAAGCTGTGGGAAGTGGGTGCCTTTGCCGACGTCGCCGAGAGCCGGGAGAAGTTTTCCGAATTGCAAACCCGCGGTTACGTTCGCTACGACGACCTACCGCTGCGCACGAGGAGCGGTGCCAAAATCCCCGTCGAATTTGTCAGCAACACCTACGATTGCGCGGGCGTCACGGTCATCCAGTGCAATATCCGCGACATCAGCGCCCGCAAGCGGGCCGATGAAAAAATCAACGAGCTCGCCTTCTTCGACCCCCTGACCCGTTTACCCAACCGCACCCTGTTGCTGGACCGCTTGCAGCAGGCATTGATTGTTGGCTCGCGCAGCGCAAGTTATGGCGCAGTGCTGTTTCTGGACCTGGACCACTTCAAGACGCTCAACGACACCCTGGGTCACGACATGGGCGACCTGCAGTTGCAGCAAGTAGCGCAACGGCTGACCGATTGCGTGCGCGAGGGTGACACCGTGGCCCGCCTGGGCGGTGACGAATTTGTGGTGGTGCTGGAGAGCCTGCACACCCACCCCCGCGAGGCCGCCAACCAGGCCCAGGATGTGGGCGAAAAAATACTGGCCTCCCTTAACCAGCCCTACACACTGGGCGCTGCAGAGTACCGCAGCACCGCCAGCATAGGGGCAACCTTGTTCTGTGGCGCGTCCTTGTCTATTGAAGACTTGCTCAAACAAGCCGACCTGGCCATGTACAAGACCAAGGAGCTAGGCCGCAACGGACTGCAATTTTTTGACCCCGCCATGCAGACCGCCATCATCGAGCGGGCAGCGCTGGAGAATGAGTTGCGCCTGGCTATTGCAGAGGGTCAGTTTGTATTGCACTACCAGGCGCAGGTGGTAGGAGATGGCCGCACCATGGGCGCCGAAGTGCTGGTGCGTTGGCAGCACCCAGTGCGCGGCCTGATGGCGCCCGGCGACTTCGTTCCGTTGGCAGAGGAAGCCGGGCTGATCCTGTCATTGGGTCAATGGGTTTTGCAGGCCGCGTGTGCGCAACTGGCGCAGTGGGCTGATTCGCCCAAGTTCCAGCACCTGAAACTGGCAGTCAATGTCAGCGCCCACCAGTTTCGCCGTCCCGATTTTGTGGAGCAGGTTTTGGCCGCGCTCGAACGCTCAGGTGCCAATCCACACCGTCTGCGCCTGGAGTTGACCGAAAGCCTGTTGATCGACAACGTGCCGTCTGTGATTGAGAAAATGTTCACCCTCAAGGCCAAAGGCGTTTGCTTCTCGCTGGATGACTTTGGCACGGGATACTCGTCACTGTCGTACCTCAAACGCATGCCATTGGACGAGCTCAAGATCGACCGCTCTTTTGTACGCGACATTCTGAGCGACCACCAAGACGCCTCCATTGCCAAGACCATCATTGCGCTGACCCAAAGCCTGGGCTTGAACGTGATTGCCGAGGGTGTGGAAATTGAAGCCCAGCGCGATTTCCTGACTGCCGCGGGCTGCCATGCCTACCAGGGCTTCCTATTCAGCCGACCCCTGCCGTTGGCAAGCTTCGAGCGCTATGCGCACCGGGCTCTTGAATGCGATACCCTGCAATAGGAAGGGGCGCCTGCCAGCGCCCCCTCTTCCCTTCTCTTAACCTCTGCTAACCGCAGTTGCCACTGACATTGTTTCTTTATTTTGGTTTGTTCACTTCGTGGCCAATCACGCCACCCACGACAGCACCAGCCGCTGCGCCGCCGACCCCACCGCCCAGCACGGCACCTGCGGCGCCACCTATTACTGCGCCAGTGGCGGTACTGCGCTCTTGCGTGTTCATGCCTGCGCAGCCACCCAGCGCCAGGGCTGATGCCAGCAACACGGCTGGCACTACTGAAAAATTGATGTTCATGGTGAAACTCCGAAATAAGAGGACTACAACAAACCGTGAAATGCAGTGTGTGTGCCCCACGGATGAAACTTCATTGTGCTGAAGTGCAGCGCACGCTTCTGTGCGTCGGCGTACTCACACACAAAATTTCACGATTTACTATCAATTAAATAGCGGCATGTACTTATTTCACGGGGGCTAGCGGCCCATTTCTCATATGCGGCGGCTGAAAGTGCGCCACCGAACGGAGCAGGCGCCAGCGCCTCATTACGATGGCTGCACTGCCACGTATTGCGCCCATTGGTAGAGCAGGCGCTTTTTAGCCAGCGGATGCCGTATAAGGGTCCGAACAACTCGCTGAATTTGAGAGAACGTACCTTTGAAAACCACCCAAAAAACCTTTGTTTGGCTGTCCGCCGTGTTACTGCTCATGGCGATGGGCTTGGGCTTTACGTTCTGGTCTTACCACCAGATTGAGCAGGCCTCCGACCACCGCCGCGACTCCCGCGTCATCATCACCTACGCCGACGATCTGTTGTTGGACCTGACCGTGGCTGAGACCAGCCAACGTGGCTATGCCCTCACCGGGAGTGAAGCGTACCTGGAGCCCTACCAAGGCGTACGTGACAACATCAAAGCCCATTTGGTCGTGCTGCGTGAACTGACCACCAGTGCACCCGCCCAGCAGCATGTGGACACCATTACCCCCCTACTGGACGCCAAATTGGCAGAAATGGACAAAACCATTGCCATGCGGCGCGACCACGACGCGGTGGGCGCGCTGGCACTGATCAACAACGACGAGGGCAAGCGCCTGATGGACGCCATTCGCCAGCAGATGCGGAGCATCGTCCAGATCGAGACCGATATCCAAACCCAGCACAACGCAGCGTTCGACAGGAGCATGCGCCGCCTGTTTACCATCATCATTGGCATCAGCGCGCTGGCTCTGCTGATGGCAATGTACTTCGCTTATTCAACCTATCGCGCGGCTCAGCAACGCCTGAAGAACCTTGTATTCGAGAAAACCCAACACCTGCTAGAGGAGCAATTGGGCACCAACGCCTTGCTGCAAACCAGCAACGACGCGCTACAAGACAGTACGCAAAAACTCACCGTCACCCTCAACTCCATTGGTGATGCTGTCATTGCTACCGATGCACAGGGCTGCGTGACGCTACTGAACCCCGTGGCTGAGAACCTGACCGGATGGACGCAGGGGCAAGCGCATGGCCGCCCTATTGCCGAGGTGTTCCACATCATCAACAAGGTGGACCGCCATGTAACAACTATTCCGGTAGTAGAAGTGCTTGCGCATGGCACGATCCAGGGCTTGGCCAATCACACGGTGTTGATTGCACGCGATGGGCGTGAGTTCGACATCGCCGACAGCTGCGCTCCGGTACGCGACCTGACCGGCGATGTGGTCGGCGCCGTGTTGGTGTTCCGCAATGTGACCGCCGAACACGCCGCCCAGCAAACCCTGCGTGACAGTGCGGCCCGGGTACAGACCATTTTGAACACGGTCGGCGATGGCATTGTGACGCTACATGCCCAAGGTGGCATCATCGAATCTGCCAACCCTGCTATTGAGCACATGTTTGGCTACGGCGCTGCCGAGCTCAAGGGTAAGGCCTTTGGATTTTTGATACCCGAGCTGGACCAAGAGCAACACAATGTGGCGCTTGAGCACTACGGCGTCAGCGACGCAGCCCGCGCCATAGGCCGGGGCCGCGAGGTCATGGGTTTTCGCAAGGACGGCAGCTTCTTCCCGCTGGAAATTGCCGTCAGCGATATGTTGCTGGGCCAACAGCGCTATTTCACCGGCATTTTGCGCGACATCAGCGCCCGCAAGCAGGCCGAAGAGGCTTTGCGTGAAGCGGGTGCCTTGCAAAGCGCCATTTTCAATAGCGCCAATTTTTCTTGCATCGCCACCGACACCCAAGGCCTGATTCAGATTTTCAGCGTAGGCGCGGAACGCATGCTGGGCTACGAAGCCGTAGAGGTTGTGAACCTGGTCACGCCGGCCGATATAGCGGACCCCAAACAGGTTGTCGCACGGGCTCAGGCCCTTAGCGTGGAACTGACAACCCCCATTGCGCCCGGGTTTGAGGCCCTGGTGTTCAAGGCCTCACGCGGCATGGAAGACATTTACGAACTCAGCTTTATACGAAAAGACGGTTCCCGTCTGCCTGCCATGGTGTCGGTCTTCGCGCTGCGGGGTGATGACAGCGCCGCCATTGGCTACCTGCTGATTGGAACCGACAACACCCAGCGCGAGTTGGTGGAGTCTGACCGCGCCCTGCTCGAACGCACCTTGCAACAGAAAAACGCGGAGTTGGAGTCCGCCCGCTCCACGGCCGACAAGGCCAACATGGCCAAGTCCGAGTTTCTGTCCAGCATGAGCCACGAGCTGCGCTCACCGCTCAACGCCATTCTGGGATTTGCGCAACTGATGGACTCCGGCGTGCCACCGCCCACGACTACACAACGCAAAAGCATTGAGCAGATTCTGAAGGCGGGTTGGTATCTGCTGGAGTTGATCAACGAGATACTGGATCTGGCGCTGATTGAATCGGGCAAGTTATCCCTATCCATGGAGCCGGTGTCGCTACAAGACGTGCTGCGCGATTGCCAAACCATGATGGAACCCCAGGCCAGCCGGCGTGGTATTCAGATGCGTTTTCCCAACTTCAAGGCACCGTGCTACATACAGGCAGACCGTACCCGTGTGAAACAGGTGTTTGTAAACCTGCTGACCAATGCCATCAAATACAACCGGCAGGATGGCTCGGTCGATGTGACCTTTCGGCCCGCCGGCAAGACGCGCATGCACATCAGCGTGCGCGACACCGGTGAGGGCTTGTCGGCGAGGAAGCTGATGCAGCTGTTCGAGCCCTTCAACCGCCTGGGCCAGGAGAGCAGCGCTGAAGAAGGCACCGGTATCGGCTTGGTGGTCAGCAAACGACTGGTGGAGCTAATGAACGGGGACATCGGCGCACACAGTACGGTGGGGGTAGGTAGCGATTTTTGGATTGAGCTGAACTTGGCAGACCCCCATTCCCTGGTTCTGGATGCAGCCGAGGAGCTGGCGTTACTGCCCAAACTTGCGCCCAACGAAACCAGGGTTCGCACCCTGTTGTATGTGGAAGACAACGAAGCCAACATGGAGCTGGTCGCGCAGCTAATCGCCCGCCGGACCGATATACGCCTGCTGTGCGCCCAGGATGGCGTGCGTGGCATCGCCATGGCGCGCACCTACCTCCCCGATCTGATCCTTATGGATATCAACTTGCCCGGCATTAGCGGCTTGCAGGCGCTGGAACTATTGCGAGATGACCCGTTGACGACGAACATACCCGTGCTGGCGCTGAGCGCCAACGCCATGCCACGCGACGTGGAGAAGGGCCTGGAGGCGGGATTTTTCCGCTACCTGACCAAACCCATCAATATTGCTGAATTCATGCTGGCGCTGGACCTGGGTCTGGAGAAGGCGCAGCCTGATACAGAGTCGGCAAGTTTGTAGAATTATGCCGCTAGCCCTCGTCCACACGGCGTATGCAGCTATTAATTCAGGAGCAATTTAGTTGACAGCAACAGCCACACAACAAGCAACCGACGCCGCAGGCTTCCCGATCGTGGGCATAGGCGCTTCCACCGGGGGGCTGGAAGCATTCGCCGTGTTCTTTTCCGGCATAAGCGCACGCGGTTGCAACAAGTGATGGCGCACTTGTTGTCCAACGCTATCAAGTACAACCGAATGGGTGGCTCGGTAGACGTCATTTGCAGGGTGGAGCCCCAGCAGCGCCTGCGCATTTGCGTGCGCGACACTGGCTACGGCCTGTCCGACGACAAGATTGCCCATCTATTCCAGCCCTTTAACCGCCTGGGGCGCGAGACCAGTGCCGAAGAAGGAACCGGCGTGGGCCTGGCACTCAGCAAACGGCTGGTTGAACTGATGGGTGGCAGCATAGGTGCGCGCAGCACGGTGGGTGTGGGCAGTGAATTCTGGATAGAGCTGGGGCTCTCAGTCGACTCCCAAAAAGGCCCGCCATGAAGAGCTTCCCGATCGTCTGTGTAGGTGGATCGGCCGGTGGGTTAGATGCCTACATACGGTTGCTGCAAAATCTGCCGCCCGACATGGGGGTGGCCATCGTCATCGTGAACCACATCACTATGTTTCCGACCCAGCTCCATGACATCTTGCCGCGCTATACCAGCATGCCGGTGACGCTGATAACCGACCATTTGAGCATCGTGCCCAACCGGGTCTATATCATCCCTTCCAACCGCGATTTGCATGTGGATGGCGAAAATTTTCGGCTCGCCCCCATCTCCAAGCCACGCGGCTGGCCCGATGTGATTACTGTTTTTCTCAATTCGTTGCGCCAGTGCTGGCGCGGAAAATTGGTCGCCGTCATCGTCTCCGGCCTGGACGGAGACGGGGCCGCCGCCATGTGTGCGATCAAAGACATCGGTGGCACCACAATTGCGCAAAAGCCCAGCACCGCCAGCGAACCCGACATGCCAGAGAGTGCCATGGCCAGTGGCTGCATCGACTTTGTTTTATCACCTGAACACATCGCCCAAGAAATCATTCTGATCGCACGTGCCGAACAACACCTCAACACAACAACATCCCAAGGAGTAACCCCATGATCCAGACCGCCGATATTCTCAACGCCAAGATATTGATCGTTGACGACCAAGAGTCCAATGTCCAGTTGCTGGAGCAATTGCTGCAGGCGGCCGGCTACACCGGTGTGACGTCCACCATGGAGCCCGAACAGGTGTGCGCGTTGCACCGCAAAAATGCGTACGACCTGATCTTGCTGGATTTGCAAATGCCGGTCATGGATGGTTTTCAGGTGATGGAAGGCCTAAAGACGAACACGGTAGACCCCTACTTGCCCGTGATCGTGCTCACGGCCCAGCCGGGCCATAAGCTGCGCGCACTGCAGTCGGGTGCCAAAGATTTTGTCAGCAAGCCGTTTGACCTGATCGAAGTCAAAACCCGCATCCACAATATGCTGGAGGTGCGCCTGCTGTACAAGAAACTGGCCGACTTCAACAAAGTGTTGGAGCAGACCGTGCTGGAGCGCACGGCCGAGCTGCGCGAGAGCGAGGCGCGTTACCGCAGCCTGACCGAGCTGGCGTCGGACTGGTACTGGGAGCAGGACGAAAACGGCAGCTTCACCAAGGTGTCGGGCCCGGTGCTGGAAATGCTGGGCATTCGCGTGGATGGCTTGCGCGGCAGCCCACAAGACGGCAAGGCCGACTACTGGGATGCGTCAGAACGCGAGGCGCTGCATGCCACTATCGCGGCACGCCAGCCATTTTTGGATTTTGTCTTTCACCGCCTTAACCCCGATGGTTCGCAACAGCAATTCAAGGTGAGCGGTGAGCCCATGTTCAGCCAGAGCAGCCGCTTCCTGGGCTACCGCGGCATTGGGGTCGAAGTTTTCGCTGCGGCGTGAAATCGCACACGTACGGAACCCCAACATGACCGCATTAGCCGCAATCCACAGCCCCCAACAAAACCATCTGCTGGCGGCCTTGCCACAAGCAGACTTCGAACTCTTTGCACAACAACTGGAACTGGTGCCTATGCCACTGGGCCAAATGTTGTATGAACCTGGCACACAGTTACGCCATGCCTACTTTCCCACGACATCCATCGTTTCACTGCACTATGTCACCGAGACGGGCGCTTCAGCCGAGACGGCAGGTGTAGGCAATGAGGGTGTCGTCGGTATTTCGCTCTTTATGGGCGGTGACACAACACCCAGCTCGGCCGTGGTGCAAACGGCAGGCCACGCCTACCGGCTGGACCGCCATGTGTTGCAAAGCGAATTTACCCGTGCGGGTGCAATGCAGCGCTTGTTGCTGCGCTATACACAGGCTCTAATGACACAGATGGCGCAGTCCGCCGTATGCAACCGCCACCACTCGGTAGTGCAGCAGCTATGCCGCTGGCTGCTGCTCACCATGGACCGTGTGCCCGCACGCGAATTGGTGATGACACAAGAGCTGGTGGCCAGCATGCTGGGTGTGCGCCGCGAAAGCGTGACCGAAGCGGCTGGCATTTTGCAAACTGCAGGCTACATACGGTACCGCCGAGGCCACATTGCGGTGCTGGAACGCGCGGGCCTGGAGGCGCGCGCCTGCGAATGCTATGGCGTGGTCAAGAAGGAGCTGGATCGCCTGCTCAGCGACGTGCACAAGAGCGACCAATAAGCACCCGCCGGGCCCAGATTACTTCTTGATGCTCATCTCGTTGCGCACCAGGCGCACACCCTCGATGCCACGGGCCACTGCCATGGCCCGCTCCACTTGGGTCAGGTTGTCCACGAAGCCGGTGAGCAGCACTTCGTCATCACGCGTAACCACCGCGATGTCAAAACTCTTGATGCTGGGGTCACCCAGCAACGCAGCCTTGACCTTGCTGGTGATGATGCCGGCGTCCACCTTCTTACCCACGGTGGTGGGAGCGCCCTTCAAGACCACGTTGTTCTGAATGCCCTTGACCCCAGCCACCGCACGGGTTGCGGTGGTTGCGCGGTCTACTTGTGACTGGTTGTCGACAAAACCGCTGAGCAACACTTCGCCCTTGCGGGTTTCGACCTTGAAGTCGAAACTTTTGACGTCGGCATCGGCTAACAAAGCCGATTTCACGCTGCTGGTGATCACGCTGTCATCAATATCGGTGCCAACGGTGGTGCTGGGCACGGGCAGGCCGACGCTGTCTACCGGCTTGTTGCAGCCGATGACGGAAGCGGTTAAAACGCTGGCCAACGCGGCGCCGAATACCAAGGTTTGAATGCGTGTTTTCATACGATTACTCCAAAAACCAGCCACAGATGTGTGGCTGTATGTTCCTACATTGCACCGATTCTTCACATTCTTCTGTTCGTTTGCGAACAAACAAGACAGCGGGCCGTCCCTACGCTCGAGACCACGTAGGAATGGCGAATCGCGCGCCAGCGCCACCCAGCCAAGCCCCAGCACCTTGATTCTGGCGAGAGGTTGGACGGCACGCGATCTTGGCACTATTGCTGCGCGGTTGGACTCGCTTCAGGTTGCCGCCAATACGGCGGGTCAGGTGGACGCCAACGGCATTGATGCGCTAGATACCGCAGGTGCATGGGTACTGCACAAACTGTTGCCCCGCCTGCGCGCCCAAGGCGCCAAGATAACGCTGCAAGGCTTGAACCCGGACCATGCGTGCCTGTTGCAGGTCGTTACCCAGCATGCACTAGAGCAGGCCCGAGGGCCAGCGGCAATTCCGGCAGTACCAAACATGCTTGAACGCATGGGCCGCAATGCCGCCTCTGCCTGGGAGCAGTTCTACGCCATGCTGGGCTTTGTGGGCGAAACCGCGCGGGCCTTTGCGGGCTGCTTGGTCCACCCGACCCGGATGCGCTGGCGGCCTATATTTTTCAATATCAGAAGAGCGGGCTTCGATGCGCTGCCTATCGTCGGCCTGCTGTCGCTGTTGCTGGGCGTTGTGGTGGCCTACCAAGGGGCCGACCAACTGCGGCAGTACGGCGCCAATATTTTTGTGGCCGACTTGGTGGGCGTGTCCATGCTGCGCGAATTTGCGCCGCTGATTACCGCCATCACGATTGCCGGGCGGTCCGGCTCCGCCTTTGCCGCGCAGATTGGCACCATGTCAGTCACAGAAGAGATCGACGCCATGCGTACGCTGGGCATTGCCCCCCTGGAACTCTCGGTCATACCCAAAGTCATCGCCCTGGTCATCGCCCTGCCCTTGCTCACGGTGTTTGCCGATGTGCTGGGTGTGGCCGGTGGCATGGTCATGGCACGCACCCAACTGGATGTGGGGTATGTTGAATTTCTGGACCGCATGGGCAAGGCGGTCAGCGTGACGTCTTATATGGTGGGCATTGCCAAAGCGCCGGTGTTTGCCATCATCAGCGTGGTGGGGTGCTTCCAGGGTTTTCGTACCCGCGGCGGTGCCGACAGCGTGGGCCTGCAGACCACCCGCAGCGTGGTGCAGTCGATCTTTCTGGTGATCGTTGCGGACGCTCTATTCTCCATCGCGTTCAGCATTCTGGACCTGTGACATGCAAGCTGCACCACACGCCAGCGATGCTGTCATAGAGATGGATAAGGTGGTGACCCGTTTTGGTGAACACGTGGTGCACAACGGGGTAGATCTGGTGGTGCGCCGCGCCGAGATATTCGCCGTGATTGGTGGCAGTGGCTCGGGAAAATCGACGCTGCTGCGCGAGATGATTCTCTTGCAAAAACCTACACAAGGGACGGTACGCATACTAGGCGTTCCGCTGGAGGGTATTGACGATGCCGCAGCACTGGCCTTGCGCCAACGCTGGGGTGTGATGTTTCAGCACGGCGGTTTGTTCGGTTCGCTAACGGTGCTGGAGAACATTGGTTTGCCGCTGCGAGAACACACCGACCTTGGCAGCGCTTTGATTGACGAGATCGCCCGTTGGAAGTTGTCCACGGCGGGCCTGAAGCCGGAAGTGGCAGACCAATACCCGTCCGAGCTCAGCGGCGGCATGATGAAGCGCGCATCCCTGGCCCGGGCCTTGGCGCTGGACCCCGAGCTGCTGTTTTTGGATGAGCCCACGGCTGGCCTTGACCCGACCATCGCTGCGGGCGTGGACGACCTGGTACGCACCCTGCGCGACTTGTACGGCCTGACTATTGTGATGATCACCCATGACCTGGATTTGCTATGGCAGGTGGCGGACCGTGTGGCCGTGCTGGGCGACGGCACCGTCCAGGCCGTCGGCTCCATGCAAGAGCTCGCAAACACCGACAACCCTTTGATCAAGCCGTTCTTTGACGGACCCCGTGGCCGTGGTGCGCAGCAACAAGCCCAACAATCCAAAGATTCGAACCAGGAGACACCATGGAAACCAAAGTGAGCTTTTCCATTGTGGGAGCCTTCGTACTGGTACTGGGCGCCATATTGATTGCCATTGCGCTTTGGCTCGCAGCAGGCGGGGCCTGGCAGAAAGACTACGACACATTTTGGGCCATAGAGAATGAATCCGTAGCCGGCCTTAACCTGAATGCACCGGTCAAATACAACGGCGTCGATGTGGGCAAGGTGAGCCGCATCGACTTGGACCGCGCCAACCCCGAACGCGTCATTTTGTCTTTCGCCATTGAGCGGGGAGCGCCGGTCAAAGAAGACACCATTGCGGTCCTGAAGACACAGGGGCTGACGGGCATTACCTATGTGGAGCTAAGCGGCGGTGCACTCAACTCACCACCGCTGCGCACCATTGCGCCCAACCTGTACCCTGTCATTCAGACCAAGCCCTCTCTGAGCGCCCGACTGGAGAACGTGCTGACCAGTGTGCTGGGCAAGCTGGACAGCACATCGAACAACATCAACGCGATTTTGAGCCCGGACAACCAGGCCGCGTTTAAAAACATCCTGAGCAATACGGCGCAGGCCACAGCAAAGATGGGGCCTCTGATAGACCGCGTGGGCCGCAGTGCGGACTCGGTCGGCAAGATGGGCGTTGACCTGTCCAAGGCTGGGGCCAGTGCATCCAAGGCTGCTGACGGTCTGGGTGCCGGCGTCAAGCGCATGGGCACGGAAACGCTGCCCGAGATTGAACACTTGCTGGGCGAGTTGGGCAGCCTGAGCAATTCGCTCAAGCGCCTGAGCGACCAAACCACCCGAGACCCCAGCGGACTCTTATTCGGCCGCACACCGGTGCCCAATCGCCCCGGAGAACAGGAAGCCAAACCATGAAAACCCCGCACCTGAAAATCACCACCCACCGCATGCGTCTGCTGGGCGTTTGCACGGCCGTTGCAGCGCTGAGCGCGTGCGGTGTGCTGCAGCCCAAATCGTCAACCCCGCCGAGCTATTACGCGCTGGAGTATGCGCGCCCCAGCGCGCCCACCACCACACCCCGCGCTCCGCTGGCCAACGCCCCCACGCTGATCATCAGCCCGGTGCGTGCCGCGTCGGGCTTTGACAGCCAGCGCATCATCTATGTGCGGGAGCCGCACAAGCTGGAATACTTTTCGCACAGTGAGTGGATCGACGCCCCGGCCCGCATGTTGGGGCCACTGATGGTGGCATCCATTGAACAGACTGGCGCATTCCGCGCAGTGGTGATGACACCGGCATCGGCCGGTGGTGACCTGCGCCTGGATACTGAAATTGTCCGCTTGCAGCACGATTTTCAAACCAAGCCCAGCACCGTTCAATTCACACTTCGGGCCTATCTGGTGGACGAGAAAACACGCAAGGTGGTTGCATGGCGGACGTTTGACAACCAGGCTGCCGCGAGTAGTGACGACCCACGTGCGGGTGTGGTTGCAGCCAACCGCGCGGTGCAAAGTGTGCTGGAAGAGTTGTCGCAGTTTCTGATACAACGGGCCCAGTAAAACTAGCCAACCACAAAAAAAGCCCCTGTGCTCCGCAAAGCGCACAGGGACTTTTCAATATGGAGATTAAGGACGGACAGCGATCTCGTTACGAACGGCAACTACACCTTTGACACCGCGGGCGATGGCTTCAGCTGTGTTGCGCTCAGCGCCGTTCTTTGCAAACCCGGACAACATGACGGTACCGTTCAAAGTCTCGACTTTGATCGATGCGGCGTCAACCTGCTTGTTTTCGACAAAGCGGGTCTTCACTACTGTAGTGATGCCAGCGTCATCGACATAGGCGCCCACTGTTTCCTGTCCACGCTGAACAGCGCAGCCGGTGGCGGTGAGCAGAACGATGGCGGAAATGGCGATAGCGAGTGTTTGACGGATCTGCATAGTAAATCTCCAATATATTAAAAATAACGAACGAACGACCTGACTATAAAAATGTCCAGCGAATTCGTCCGTGTGGTAGCGCACTGAGTCAAAAAAGTACCCTTTGCGCTAGTTACCCTGCTTGCAGAGGAATGACGAAACAGGCATCTCCCGCCAAGTCCGCCCATTGCAGCGCCTGCCCAGGGCGCAGCGCATGCGCACCCAAGGCCGTGGTCGCCTCCAGCGCATCACCCAAATTGGCCCGCATAAAGATGAAGCGCATATTGCGCGTGCCGCGCACCAGCGTCATCTCCGCCCGGTCCCAATGCGACGGCAGGCAGGGCTGGAATGCCAGCTCGCGCGCACCCAGTTGCAAGCCAAAGATGGATTCGATGGCGGCGCGGTGCATCCACGCCGCAGCACCGGTGTACCAACTCCAGCCACCGCGTCCGACATAGGGCGGCTGGGTGTAGACATCGCCGGCCATGGCATACGGTTCGACTGCGTAGGCGGTACCCCGTGTGAGATGGTTGGCACGGTGCGCGGGGCTTAAATAGGTGAAGTAGCGGTAGGGGTCGTCACCCCCGCCCGTGGGGTGCTGCGCATCTTTGGCGCGGGCCGCTTGCGCCATCAGTGCCCACACGCCCGCGTGTGAATACTGCCCACCGTTTTCGCGGATGCCTGGTGGATAGGCCTGTATATAACCCGCGCTGGGTACAGCCTGGCTGAACGGTGGGTCCAGCAGTTTGATCAAGCCCGTCTCAGCGTCTACCAATTGCGCGTCCATCGCAGTGAGTGCCATGCTTTGCATATCAACCGGGACCGCATCGGACAGTACCGACCAGGCCTGTGCGATGAGGTCGATACGCGCCTCCGCATTGGCACTGGAGCCCAGCGGCTGACCATCGTCGAAGAAGGCACGCTTAAACCATCGGCCATCCCATGCGGGCCCTTGCAGAGCGGCTTTCCAGCCCTGGATGGCAGTCTCCCAAGACTTAACACGTTCACCTTCCCCGCGCTCCCTCGCCAGTGGTACAAAGTCGGCCACCAGGCGGCATAAAAACCAGGCAAGCCAGACCGATTCGCCACGGCCTTCAATACCCACGCGGTTCATGCCGTCATTCCAGTCACCACTGCCCATCAGCGGCAAACCGTGCACACCCACCCGAAGGCTGCGGTCGATGGCGCGCGCGGCATGGTCGTAGACCGAAGCAGCGTGCGGGCTGACGCCGGGTGTGTAGTAGGCGTCTTCCGCACCTTCTGGAATAGTGGCACCCTCCAGAAACGGAACCTGTTGGTCCAGCAGGGCCATGTCTCCGGTCGCGTTGACATAACGTGTGCAGGCGTAAGCCAGCCACAACAAATCATCCGAAAAATGGGTACGCACGCCGGCACCCAACGGGGCGTGCCACCAGTGCTGCACATCGCCCTGCTCAAACTGGCGGGACGCGCACAGGACGATTTGCTCGCGCAGCATCTGCGGCGCAGCCCAGGCGAGCGCCATGGCGTCTTGCAATTGGTCGCGAAACCCGGTGGCACCACCCGCCTGGTAGAAGCCAGCCTTGGCCCACAAGCGGCAGGTCACGGTTTGGTACAGCAACCAGCGGTTGACCATGGCATCAAACAGGGGATCGGGCGTCTGGACCGTCGTGGCACCCAGCAACTGGTTCCACCAGTCATGCACAGCCTGCAGGCGCCGCTCAGCCGACTGCGCAGCTGCCGAGGTGGCCAAGGCCAAGGCGGCGTCGGCATTTTCTGCATAGCCGAGCAGGAAGATGCGCTCACCCGACGCGCCCACGCCCACATCCATGCGCGAAGACAGCGCAGCGCAGGGGTCCAGACCTATGCCACTGCAGCGCCCAAATTGGGCGGGAAGCTCGAAATGTCCACGTGCATCAAAACATTCGCGCCGGTCACAGGTCCAGTCGTTTATCTCGTCAGTCCCACCGGCAAGACTCAAGAACGCCGTGCCGTCCCCAAAACCGGCGGAGCGCTCCCGCTGCGTGCAGAGCAGTACCGCGAGGCTGCCTTCCGGCGTGGGCTGACGGCAAAAGTCCGTTTGCACCGTACCGCGGTCTGCCCGGTTGGCGCCCATCATCCATTCGGCCATGCCAATGACACGCAAGTGCGCAGTCTTGGGACCGTGGTTGATGATTGACAGCCTGATTTGTTTGACGGAGGTCTGTGTATCCACGCACCAGCTTGCAGCGATCTCCAGACCGCCATGGTTGTGGCTGATCACGGTATAACCCTGGCCGTGGCGTATCTGGTATTGGCTGGCGTCCGCACCCCATGCGTTGGGTGTCACGCTCCAGACCTTCAGGGTTTTGAGGTCTTGCAGCAAAAACCACTCAGCGGGCGGGTCAGCCACCGGATCGTTGGACCAGGCGGTCAACTGGTTCAAGCGGCTGTTCAGCGCCCAGGTGTATCCGCTGCCGGCCTCCGACACCTGTGCACCGAAGCGCGGGTTGGACAGCACATTGATCCATGGCTTCAGGGGCCTCACGCCGGTTGCAACCGCAAACGCAAACTCTCCGGTGTCCTGCAAAAAAACACCCTTGGGCGCGGTTACCGTGAGGCCGATGCGGGCACTCGCCAGCAAGCCCGTGCCAGACGTCGCCATGCGTTCTTCCTGAGCTTGGTCATGCAGGGCCATCCATTCCTTGACATGGTGGGCCAAGGGGCGACCGTCCGCATAGAGGCGTACACGTGCATGGGCTTTGAGCGTACTCAGTTCGTCTGCCATCAATTCATTCGCCCGCAAGAGCACAAAGCCCGTAATGGCGGGCCGCGAGGGCGCGCCGGTGTCGAAAGCATGGCGGTCACGCAGAGCGACAATCTCGCGCTGCAAAGCCATGTCGTATGACGCTGGCTCAGAGTTCACAACCACCAGGTCGCACGCGATGCCACCCCAGGCCCACAAGTTCAGTGCCTGCGCCATCACGCGCAACAGACCCAGGCCTTGCAGCACACCTGCAGATACCAGAATCAGTGGGCGATCTCCCGAGATGCCAAAACGCCACAACAAGCGGCGATCACACACCCCGGATTTGAGCCCGCTGGCCGTAGGTACACGCTGGGATGGCCGGGTCAGTGTCAACACCATGGCCGTGGTCAGTGTTTGCATGGCCGCGAAATTTTCGGCACTGATGCGCAGGCCACGCAGGCGAATCCCCATCAAGGTGGCAGACATCAACGATGCGCGTTTGACGTTGTTGATCTGGCGGTATTTGTCGATCACCGCACGCAAGGTGGCTCCGTTGTCGGACACCGCCGTGGCAAAGGTCAACTGGATACGCGCTTTCGGTGCTATGTGCACCTGCACCGCCAATGCACACATCGGGTCCAGTCCGGTGACCAGCTCCTTGCTAGTCTCGCTTGTCGTTTCAGGCAACGGGTCTAACGAAGCCAATGGGTTGGCCGTGCAATGGTTGCGGCCCAACCAGCGTTGTCGGTCGGTCTGGATCGCCACGCCTTGTATACGCGGATCAGACGTGGTCAGGAAGTGCGCCACTTGCAGACTTTGCTCAGTCGGCAGGCGCGGCTTTCGCTCGAATAGCAAAGACTGGTGGGTAATCAACCATCCGGCACGCACAAAGAGATTGGTAAACGCCGGGTGCGCCTCATCAGCGAGGCGGTCGGCCAATGTGGGCTCGAAGGCTGAGATGATTTCCAAGTCGAGGGTCTTGTCGCTGTCGTTGCGGAGCTCGACCATGCGAAACTCGATGTCATCTTCCGGGCTGACCCATACGGTGGTTCGCGCATGCAGGTCGGCCCACGTGGTGTCAAAACACACACGGTCTGCGTGGTAGACGCTGCTGTAGATGGCACTCGAGTCCGGCGCGGGGTGCTGCGTCAACGATACAGGTTCGCGTTGACGATCCCGTCGCAGGTACAAGAAGCTGCCGCGATCGTCCCGCAGGGCATCATCACGCTGGCGCGTGATACCAGTCTGACCCCAACGACTCCACCCCGCGCCATTGGCCCGCAAGGATACGCTGTAGCGGCCGTTGGAAAGCAAGTGTGTAGGCTCCACCGCCGACATGCCCGGCAACACTTCACGCAGCAAACTGGGCACACGCCGACGTTGTTGCGCCACGGGCCTGGAGACGGCTGGAGGTGCATACAGCAATGACACCGCCCGTGGGACCGGTTCGTGCAGCAGTGAGGCCACTGACTCAACCGATGCATTGGCCATGCCCCAGCGCTGGGCCGGTCCGTTCAGCAACGCGTGGGCTAGGGCGACGATGCTCATGCCCTGGTGGTGGGCCATAACGGTATCTACTGCGGAGAACGGTCTACCGTCCACACGGCGCGCCGCAGTGTAGTCCAGGGCGTCGACAAAGCCATAGCGGCCGCGCGCACCCAAGCCTTCGAGCACACGGAAATTTTCCGCGGCGCAGCGCGGTGCAATCAACGCGGCCAGGGCGGTGGCATAGGGCGCAATCACAAGGTCATCGGGCGGCGTGCGCCTCAGAGCCAATCGCGGCACGCCTTGTGGCGCATATTGGTAGGCCAGCGTGTGGTCGCTGGCAGCATAGGCCGATTCTGATACGCCCCAGGGCAGGCCCTGGGATCGGGTAAACAATATCTGCTCATGCAAGGCTGCATGGCATGCTGCCTGTAAGACGCTGCCCTTGGGTTCGGCAAGCACTAGGCTGGGCATCAGGTATTCGAACATGGAACCCGTCCAGGACCGCAAGCCCACACGGGTGCCGACGGCAAAGAACGGACGCCCCAACGAGGCCCAGTGGCGGACCGGCACGTCGCCTTTTGCAATGGCAAGCAGGCTGGTCAAGCGGGACTCGGACGCCAGCAAATCGTAGAACGCGGCATCGCGTTGGTGTTCAGCCACGCGGTAGCCAATATGGAACAACCGCCGCTTGCTGTGGTACAGGAATGTGAAGTCGGCCTGCCACGCCAGATCGGCATAGGCGTTGGCCAATTCGCGCAAGCGCTGGGCGGCGTGGGCTGCAACTGCATCCTGGTCCAGCGCTACGGAATTCAGCGTTGCCCGGTGGTCGGCCAGCATCCACCGCAATTGCTCACGCTGGGTCGGCGGCAATTGCAGCCGCTGTGCCAGCAGCGGCGCCATGCGTGCACGCGACATGGCTATGGCCCTCAGCCCTGCGGCATTGTCCAAAGGCGCTTTGGCCAACTCCATGCACGCCTGCGCAACTGCCAGCAAGTGACCTGAGAGATTGCCGCTGTCCACCGTTGACACGTACATGGGCAGCAGCGGTGCACAGCTTTGTGTGTCGTACCAGTTCAAGAAATGGCCTCGGTGCCGCTGCAGCTTCAACAGGGTTGCCAGTGTTGCATCCAGGCGACCCAACAGGTCCTGCGTACCGATCCAGCCGAACTGCCGCGCGCAAGCGGCGCTCAACAAATAAAGACCAATGTTGGTGGGCGAGGTGCGGTGCGCCACCATATCGTGCGGCGCAAGCTGCAGATTGTCTGGTGGCAAGTAGTTGTCATCAGCGCCCACACAGCGCTCAAAAAGGCGCCAGGTATCGCGCGCAATACCATCCAGGTATACGGCATCAAATGCAGAGAGCATTGCATCCGTAGCCGGCGGTTGCGGACGACTGGCCCACCAGATCCAGATGGGCGATCCCGCCCACACGGCACACAGCAACGACGCGAACACGGGGTGGGGTGTGCCCGCCAACAGCAACATGGCGAGCAAGGCCAAAGCGACCACCGGCTCTACCCCATGCAGGCGGGCAATGGCCGCCAGCGAGGTCCTGGCCCTGGCCTGCGCTACCGCAGCGGTGGTCCATTGCAACAACTGGCGGCGACTAACAAAGCTGCGGTGCAGCGCGCGTGCAATGGCGTCCACCGCCAGCAGCGACTGCTGCAACAACTGCGCGACATGCCAGACCCCACCCGCCAAGGCGCGCCCCAAAACAACGGCAGCCTCTACAAAAAAACGCCGCTTGGCGAGATCCACCTGCCGAGGCGAAAACCCGGCGAGCGCACCCATCAGAGGGCCAGCGGAAAACGCTAAAAACACCAAGGCTAATGCGGCCACCGGCGACACGGCGCCGCCCGCCAATGACGCCAACAAGAAGACCAGCGACAGCGGCGCCACCAACGATCGGCGCAAGTTGTCCAACATTTTCCACAGATTGACGGCACGTATCCCGTACTGCCGGGGTCGCAATAGAGAGGCAACGACGATCGGCAACAACTGCCAGTCGCCGCGCGTCCATCGGTGCACACGCGCGGACGCAACGTCGGCGTGGAACGGTGCGTCTTCAATAACGGAGATGTCCGTCACTGCCGCACAGCGCGCAATCGACCCTTCCAATAAATCGTGGCTCAGTACCTGGCCTTCCGGCAAACGGCCTGCAAGCACTGCGTGCAATGTCTTGACATGGAGCAGTCCTTTGCCGGTAAACGTGCCTTCGCAAAATAGGTCTTGGTACACCTCGGAGCTGGCCGCGCTATAGGGGTCGATGCCGCACTGGCCAGCGAACAACCAATGGAACGGCGTGACCTGCTCAGTCGTAGGCAGCGGTGTCACGATGCGGGGTTGCAATATTCCGTAGCCGCTGACAACCCTGCTCCCACTGGCATCAAGCTGGGGTTGGTTCTGCGGGTGTGCTGCGACGCTGACCAGCTCGCGCAGGCGACCGGGAGGTAGCAGGGTATCACTGTCCAGAGTAACGATATATTGGATGTTGCTGGCCACACGCGATGCAAGACCAAGGTCAAAAAAAACGTCGCTGGAGCCCGTGGCCAACGCCGACACCAATTGCTCCAATTTGCCGCGTTTGCGCTCCCAACCTATCCAACACTGTTCAGTTTCGCTAAATTTCCTACCGCGGTGCAGAAGGATGAAACGCGGAGCCACGTTGGAATCGGACTCGACCTGAGCCCGAGGGTGGCGACTGTTGAGGTCCTCCACCTGCTGCTGCGTTAGCGTCAGCAAAGCGCCGTCGCTGGCAACTTGTGCGCTATCTGCATCCGCCCAATCGGTCAGCAGCGCGAACTGCGCCTCGTTTTCCGGGTTGGCGAGATAATGCAACTCCAGGTGGTGGACCAGCTCATGGGTCGATGCGGCAGACGTCAGCATGCCGGGAATCACGACGAGCACACGATGCTCCGCCGGAATGCCATCGACCAGGGCCAAGCGAGGCAGATGGTGTGGACGGGCAGACTCGCTGATCAACCGGTTGATGACGGCCACCACAGCTTCGGATGCGGGGAACAGCATCGCCAGCACACAGACAACGGTCAACCAGGTGTGCTCCGCTGGTCCGACCACCTTCAGTCCGTGGTGCAACAGCAACCAGACCAGCAGGGACAATACACCCGCCATCACCAATAGATAGGTCGGCAAGGCAATGCGACGGACACAGTTTTGCCAGAAATATCCGGCTCTGTCGGGCAAGCCTAGGGCCCGCATCAACGCTGACTGGCCTCCACCACCAAGCCAGTGGTGGGCCACTTCGGTCGAGCCATCCGCGCTGTCCGTGGGGTGCATCAGCTTCAGCAGTGCCTGCGCGACGGATATCTCGCTCAAACCACTGCGCCGGGCGAGCTTTTCGATCGCGTGCAGGGTCTGGTCGCGCGTGGCATCGTCCTCCGCGCAAAAAAGTTTGGAGGTCAACATCAGTTGCATAAGGGCGCTGGTGCGCGCAATGATGCCCGACCAATCGGCATCGCCAATGGCGCGCAGTGACATGACGGCGTTACTGACACTTAAATTGTCTTGGGCCTGGTCAGCACTTTGCTGGATCTGCATGGCCCCCAGATCAGGCAGTGCATGGCGCAACCAGGCTTGGACGGGACTCTGCCCGTTGTCTTCACCGGCCGTGCGCCGGTCTTGCAGGCGCTGTGCCATTTGCGCAAGAAACACACGCCCCACACCCCGCATAGTCAACAGCGCCAGCAGTCTGTCCAATGCGTCGCCATCGTAACTTTCGATGCGGTCGAAGCACAGATTGGCAACCTCACGGGCAGCCTTGTTGGTCGCCACACGTTCCGCCAGCCGACGCAGGTTCTCGATCAAGACCACACGCAGGGTGGTGGGCAAAGCCCACACCTCGCTGAGCTTGAGTTCACGTACTTCCTGGTAAGCCTTCAGAAAATGCGCCAACAGTTCTTCGTCGAAAGCCCCATCGGTATGGGCAACGAATGCCCACGCGACGCCATAAACACGCGGAAGACCCGCCAAGGGCTCGTCTTGCAGCACGGGTAAGCTGCGAAAGTAGCTGCGCGGAAGCCCTTCATGGATTTCTTTGAGCTGCGCTTCTATCGTGTGAAAGTTATCCAACAGCCATTCAGCGGCGGGACTGATGTCATATCCAGTACTGGCTTGTACCCCAATGTATTGGTGCGCCTCGCGCAGGACTTTGATGTTGCTTTTGAGACGGGGAAAGAAGGTCGCCGCAAAGACAGAGACCTGCGCTGCCCTATGGGTGGCGCCCAAGCTTTGACCGTGCTGGTTGAACCGCTGCGCGCCAAAAATTTCAGCGCGTATGGGCGGGGGAATCACTCCACGCGACGGATCCAATATTTCGCACAATGCAGCCGGTGCACCGGGAATCAGGCCGGTCAAGGCAAATCGAGCCATAAATTACGACGCCAGCGCTGCTATGCCAATCAATAGCGCCACGAACACCAACGTCGTTACGAACCGGGTTGCCATAAATCCGCGAACACTTTCCACTACGCAGTGCAGTGCAAATAAATGTCCATTGGGGCTCTTGCATACGCCCAGATGGTCCCCTAGAGACAACAGCTCTAAAGAGGATGTATCTGTATTACCTCCGAACGAAGCAGTGCTCCAGAAGCGCGCGGTGTTTGTATTGGTTTTCATTGGGAGTTCCCTGTGTTGGTCGGTGAACTTGTAGTATTGGCGTTGCGCGCCAAATGCTCTGTTCGCTGTACAACATAGATGGTCCCAATCGTCTGTATCTACCGTGGAGTGATCACGCCGCGCTCGTCGGAAAGGACAACCTCCACCCGCCGATTCAATTGGCGATTCATGGCAGTATCATTCGGCGCAGCCGGGTAGGCCTGTCCGTAGCCACGTACGGCGATTTGGCTGCGGGCTACGCCCAGGTCCTGCAGTGCGTCGCGAACCGCCATGGAGCGCCGTTCCGACAACTCCTGGTTGTGTGCACTGGTGCCCGTGCTGTCGGTAAATCCCTCTACCAGTACGGCACGCTTGGGATTCTGCTGGAGTACTGCCGCCAGACGCTGCACCATGCGAGCGCCGTCCGCGTTCAGCTTGGCCTGGTCAACCGAAAACAGCACATCGCCCAGCGTGATGATGAGGCCACGCTCGGTCTTTTTGGCGGAGAGCTCTGCGAGCTGGGCTTCAAGTTGCTGGTTTCTGGCATTGGCTTCTGCTGCCAACCGCTGCGCTTCGGATTCGTTGGCTTGCGCCTGATTTTTCTGCTGTGTGGCAGTAGCAGCGGCATCGCGCGCGGCCTGCGCTGCGCGTTCAGCATCTTCTGCCTTCATGCGGGCCTGGTTGGCTTCCAAGGTGCGCTGATCCAGTCGCACCTGGTCGCGCGTAGTCGCAGCGCTGGCGATCTCCGCTTCGGACGACTTTCTGCTGGCCACCTGGGTAGCCAATGCAATTTTTTGCTTGGTCAGATAGGCCAGCTTGTCCACAGTCTCCAGACTCTCGCGGCTATTGGCGGCTGCGTCCGCCTTGGCTAGCGCCTCAGTGGCCGATTGCATTTCCAGTGCGGCATAAGTAGCAACTTTGGGGTTGTTTTGGGCCTGCGAGTATTCGGAGTGGACTTGGTCCAGCAGGCTGGTGGATTTGGGGCCACTGGCGCATGCACTGAGCAGCAGCACGGTGCTGGCCAGCAGGATATGGATACGGTTTGTTTTCATGGTGATCACCTAGGGAAATTATTGGGTTGCTGCGCGGTCAAGTTCCGCGCGCAGAACGCGGATGTCTTCTTGCAGAGTGGCCGAAACAGCCTGGGCTTTGGCGGAGCCAGCTTTGGCCTGCGCCAGCTTGGCATCGGCCTGTGCCTGGTTGGCGTAATCGGTGGCGGCTTTGTAGTCTTTGGCAGCCAGGGCTTGCTTGGACAAAGCCAGTTTTTCCCGGGCCTTGCGCATATCTTCAGGCGCGAACTCCGTTCCATCGGCGCTGCTGGCGTTTTCCACTGCCGCTTGAGACACTGCAACGTCGGCCGTAGCCGGCGCTTTCAAGCTGCTCGTGCACGCTGCAAGGGTCATCCCTCCAAACACGCACGCGCCCAATAGCCAGGATTTGGATATTTGTTTCATATTTCGCCTTCTTGATAAAAAGATTTGTCATCCGCTTAAACGTCTTGACTTTCAGTTTGTAAAGCGTCTGGTTGATCCCGTCTGTGTCTTGCCGCACACAAACATACCAAATGCTCTCAGGTGGTTATCACGCAACACGCGGCCCCGTTAGTGGGGCTGAGTCTGCGTTTATGTGCAATGGCGCACGGACCGAAAGGGAGTGACCCGCAAACATAGAGGGTGTACGCAAGGTACTCACTGACACATACTAAACACGAAGGAAAGATATGAAAAACTTTAAACCACTCTATTGGGTTGGCATTGCAGGGTTAGGCTCCATCCTGGCAACATCTGCGCTGGCGCAAGACAGCAAGTACTATTACTGGGGCCTGGGGGTTGGTCAATCACAATCCCAGCTAGATGACCGGCAGACAACCAACAGTCTGCTGCGTTCGTCCACTAGCCCGGGATCGTTTACCAGCGAACGCCAGGATACGGCTTACAAACTGTTCGGCGGCTACCAATTCAACAGAAATATCGGTTTGGAATTTGGCTATTTCAATCTTGGCAAATTCACCTACGGCACCTCCCTGCCGGGCGGCACCTTGAATGGCCGCTATGAAAACGAAGGCGTGAATTTGGATCTGGTTGGCACCATGCCCTTGAGCGACAAGTGGTCCGCATTGGCCCGTATCGGTGCACAGTACTCCAACACCCGAGATGCATTCGGTGGCCCCGGCCTTCCAGCCACTGCATCCAACGACAACAGCCAGCGCGACACCAACGTCAAGGTCGGTTTGGGCTTGCAGTATGAACTGACACCTTCTATCTTTGTGCGTGCAGAAGCCGAGCGCTTCCGCATCAAGGACGGCGTTGGCAGCAATGGCGATGTGAACTACTACTCGATGTCCTTGGTGTTTCCTATCGGTCGCCATGCAGCAACACCAGTCGCTGCACCCGCCGTGTATGTGGCACCGCCCCCCCCTCCTCCACCTGCGCCCGTGATGGCACCTCCTCCTCCACCACCGCCCGCTCCTGTTGCGATGCCGAAGAGGGTGCAATTCTCGGCTGACTCGCTATTTGCCTTTGACAAGGCCGTGATTCGCCCGGATGGCAAGACTGCGCTGGACACGTTTGCCCGTAACTTGCAAGGTTCTCGCTACAGCATGATTTCTGTGGAAGGCAACACTGATCGACTCGGCTCCGATGCCTACAACCAGAAGCTATCGCAGGAACGTGCCGATGCCGTCAAAGCGTATTTGACCGCCAGCGCGGGGATTGATGCACGCAAGATCACATCCAAGGGTCGCGGGGAAACCAACCCAGTGACCAAGCCAGGTGATTGCAAAGGTAACAAGCCCTCGCCTAGCCTGATTGCTTGCCTGCAACCTGATCGCCGTGTGGACGTTGAAGTCACCGGTGAACGTTAAGCCTTACCACTTCTAACCTCTAAGGAAATACCATGAAATCAAATACTCTGAACTACGCTGTTATCGCACTTTGCTTGTCTTTTGGTGTTGCAGCACACGCCGAAACCATGTCCAAAGCAGAATTCAAAAGTGCCAAGGAAAAGGTCGAAGCCGAATACAAGGCCGCTCTCGTTCCGTGCGATGCGTTGGCCAGCAATCCCAAGAAAATTTGTGTAACGGAGGCAAAGGGCAACAAAAAGGTCGCCCTGGCCAACTTGGACGCCAGCAACGAACCATCTGCCAAGACTCAGAACAAAGCCAGCAACGCAAAAGCAGAAGCGGCCTACGACTTGGCACACCAAAAGTGCCAGGACATGGCTGGCAACGCCAAAGATGTTTGCATCAAGGAAGCCAAGGCAGCCAATGTAGCCGCCAAGGCAGATGCAAAGGCTTTGATGAAGACCAAGGAAGCCAACACCGACGCGCGCAAGACGATAAACCAGGCCGCCACCAAGGCCGGTGAAAAAGCCAGTGACGCACGCAGCGAGGCAGCGAGCGACAAGACCGACGCACAGTACAAGGTGGAAAAAGAAAAGTGCGACGCGATGGCTGGCGCAGCAAAAGACAATTGTCTGAACCAAGCCAAGATGCGTTTCGGCAAGTAAGTCATCCAAAGTCATTCCCACTCATATTTAGGAGAGCACGATGTCCAACACAATAACTGACGCATCCAATAGCCTGATGGAGCACGCAGCCAATTCTGCAGATGCAGCCATCCACGGCACCCAACGACTGGCAAATCAAGCCATGGAAGGCGTATCGCATTCCATGCAAGTAGCCAGCAAACAAGTGCGCGAAAGCGCCAACCTTGCGTCCGACAAGACAATTGCCTACATTCGCGATGAACCTGTCAAGGCATTACTGATTGCTGCGGCAACCGGTGCGGCTTTGGTTGCCTTGGCGCGCTTGATAGGTCGCCCCAACAGTTCGTATTGATCAAGCCCAATTAAAAAGGGGCAGTGCCTGAATGGCACTGCCCCTTTTCTTATGTGCTTTCGCTACGGTGTCAGATCCGTCCCATCAGCAGCAATATCAGGACAATGACGACGATCAGACCCAAACCACCGCTAGGTCCGTAACCCCAACTCCGGCTATGGGACCAACTCGGCAGGGCGCCCAACAACATCAGCACCAGCACAATCAGCAAAATGGTTCCTAAGCTCATATCGTTCTCCTAAAATTATGAAACGTGTTAAAAAATTGGTCTGGATCTGTAGACCCAGTCACCACGCACTAAGAATAAATATGTTGCGTACATCCATCTGTTCGATAGACCACTCTCGGGCGGAATAACCAGTTGACCCGGTGGCCATGTGCGATAGATGCAAACTTTGTACGCCCTCACACAGACTTCAACCATATGCGGTGCAGAATGCTGGAATCTGAACCGTTTGGTGTTCAGCAGCTTTGGAAATACTACCCATGAATATTCACCTCGGTCTCACACCCCTGATCTCGCTGCTTGCCGGCATACTTATCCTAATGGTGCCTAGGCTGTTGAACTTTATTGTTGCGATCTACCTGATTGTGATTGGGCTACTGGGCATCTTTGGTGCCGGAGCTTTCCGCCTCAATTAGCGCTTGGCAGGGATTTGGCGGGTTGCGCCCTCCCGGGCGCCGTCGACTCCTCAGTTGCCCAATAGTTCGCCGATGGATTCAAAGTCGTCAATGCTGTCGCAGACGACTTTGATGACAACCAAAATTGGCACCCCCAGCAATAGGCCCCATATACCCCAGAGCCAACCCCACGCCAGTACCCCAATGAAGATGCCCAAGGGGTTCATCTTGCTAGCGCGGCTGGTGAGCCAGGGGGTCAGCAAAAAGGCCTCGATCGAATGGATGAGCAGGGAAACGCCGCTAACTAACAGCGCCATCTCCAGCGTGCCGAACTGCAGAAAACCCACCATGGCAGAGCCCGTGGCGATGACGACGCTACCGATGTAGGGCACCAGGTCCAGCACACCGGCGGCCACACCCCATACGGCCGCATTCTCCAGGCCTATCGCCAAAAATGCCAGCCATGTTGCGACGCCCACCACTGCGCTGGTGAACAGCTGCACCAGCAGGTAACGCTGGATCTGGTCGTGGATTTGGTTCAAGGCTTGCAAGGTCACTTTCTTCTTGCTTAAGGTGGGCCCCGCGAGCTTGACCAGTTTGCGTCGGAACTGGTCTCCCGACGCGAGCAGGAAGAAGGTGATTAGTGCCACCATACCCATCTGCCCCAGGCTAGCCAGCAATCCCATGGTTCCGGTCCACAGGTGGTCTTTGATATCAAACTTGGACTTGACGACCTGTACCTGCTGCACACCACGGCGCAGTGGTGCGTCCTGAGCAGTCTCGTCTGCAACCTGTTCAATTTGGGCGGCGGCCTTTTGCATGGTAGTCAGGGCGCTATCCGGCCGACCCAATGGGGTACGCACGGAGTCATGCAGTTTACGTGCTGCGGTGGGCAGCAGTTCTACCAGCTTGTTGGCTTCATCCGCCAATGAATAGGCCGCCACACCCAAGCCACTGGCGATGCCCAAAATGAGCACAGCGGCGGAAATGCCACGTGGAATACGGAATGCATGCATCCAGTTCACAACCGGAGACAGCGCATAACTGAAGAGCACGCCCACCAGCACGGGAATGAATACGGCACTGGCCCAATGCAAGGTATACAAGCTGGCTAATGTAGCCAACAGCACCAGCGATACGCTGCGTACGTCAACGGGCATGTGCAATAGCACCCGCGCCGACTCCGCCGGCTCCAATGTTGCGTCAGACACACTGTCCACCACGCCCGCGCTTGTCGCGCCCTTTGGATTGACCATGAAAACCTTCTCTTCAGAACTTACAGATGCAAACCTCTGCCGTGACCCATAGTACGCCGCGCGGCTTCCTGGAAGTCGCCCAGCCGCCTTTCGGCAGCACCTAGCACCTGGCGCTGCAGACCGCGCAGTACCTGTTTCCGGTTCCCCAGAATGTGGCCCGTCTGTTCTTGAACCTTGCCAACGAGGCTCCTGACGGTACCGTGGATGTGGTTTGCGTTCATGCTGGTCTTTCGTTAGAGCAATGGAGGGTCGGCCGTCAGACAGTAGAAGGCTCGCAGCTGGATCGTAAAAAGTTCTGCGCTTTCGCTCCGTTCGCTGGCATACATAGACCCAACAAAAGCACTAGGGTTTGCCCAGGCGCATGACCGTTTCCGCCGTTTGGCGTATGAGTTGCAATGTGGCGTGCTGGGTCAACGTACTCGGGCGTAACGCGCTTGTGGCCAGCGATACCCTGGTGCGCAACAGCGGCTCATGGATAGCCCGCATCGTGTAGACCGAGGGTCGCACCGAGTTGGCAACCGCGTGACGCGACAGCACCGCACTACCCGCGCCATCGGCCACCAAATCCAGGATCGCAGACACGCCGTCGATCTCCAGCGCAATCTTGGGGCGGCAGCCGATGTTGGCCATCTCAGACTCCACCTGCATGCGGATGGCGTTGGGCCGGCTGGGGATCACCAGCGGCAAGCTAGCCACATCCCGCAGAGCAATAGGCCCCGGCGCCGGTTCTTCGTACAAGCCCGTCAGGCGCAGTTGCACCAGGAACAGGTCTTCGTCCTGCAGCGGGCTGGTCTCGATTTCCGGGCTGGACTGGGCGTTGTACAGCACGGCAATGTCCAGCCGCCCATTGACCAGTGATTCCTGCATGGCCACCGACAGCCCTTCGCTGATGGAAATGGTCGCGTCTGGCATCTGCTGGCGAAAAGCGCGGGTCAACGGCACGGTCAGCAGACGCGCCAAGCTGGGCGGCATGCCCACGGCCACACGCCCGGCCAGCGATCCACGCACGCGGCCCAGCTCTTCCCGGGCCCGCTGGACCTGGTGCAGGATGCCGCGGCCATGGGCCAGCAGCAGCTTGCCGGCCTCAGTGGGCACGGCGCCACGGCCATTGCGCGTCAGCAGGCTTTGCCGCAGCTCCACCTCCAGCAGGCGCACCTGGCGGCTCAGCGCGGGCTGCGCCACCTCCAGCGCGACGGCCGCGCGGGTGAAGCTGCCCATCTCCGCGACACGCACGAAATATTCGAGTTGCTTGAGGTCCATCGGTCTAGTTAAGAAATTTGCGGACAGACCGCAAGCTCTGCCCCCACTACTTTGGAGATAACTTGGTTTCAATTATGCCGATTTGGGATAGCTGCTAGTAAAAGCGTGGGCTTACCAAAAGCCGCGCCCGGGCACAGAATGGCGTCCATGCACAGCTCTGCCCCCTCTTCTCTGGCGCCCCTTACCGGCATTTCATCGATGGCCACACGCCTGTTGCTGGGCGAGTTGACGGCCGCCTACACGCAGCACAGCGGCCTGGCCATCCACATCGCGTCAGTCGGTGGGGTGGATGCGGCCAAGCGCGTGCGAACGGGTGAGGCTTTCGACATCGCCATCCTGGCATCTGACGCCATAGACAAACTCATCGCCTCCGACCATTTGCGCGCCGACAGCAAGGTGGACCTGGTGCACTCCGGCGTGGCAGTGGCCGTGCGCGCGGGCACACAACCACCCGACATCAGCAGCGAGGACGCCGTGCGCCAGGCCGTGCTGAATGCCAGTACGCTGAGCTACTCCACCGGACCAAGCGGCGTGGCACTGGCCAAATTGTTTGCGCACTGGGGCATTGCCGAACAGATCAAGCCACGCACCATCACCGCACCGCCGGGCGTACCGGTGGGCGGTCTGGTTGCATCGGGCGCGGTGGCGCTGGGTTTTCAGCAGCTCAGCGAGTTGCTGCATGTAGAAGGCATTGCCATCGTAGGCCCGTTGCCGCCTGCCATTGAGATCACGACGACGTTTTCCGCCGCCATCATGACTGCTTGCATACGGCATGCGGACGCGCGTGCCCTGCTGGCTTATATGGCCTCCAGCGACACGGCGCCTGCCAAACGCCGCCAGGGCATGGTGCCCGCTTGATATGGATTTGATAGCAGACTAACCATATTTGACGAGGGCTATCGACTGAAAACACCAATAGGAGAACTGCAAGATGATTATCGACTGCCACGGCCACTACACCACCGCCCCCAAGGCGCTGGAGACCTGGCGCAACCAGCAGATTGCCGGCATCAAGGACTTTGCAGTGATGCCCAAAGTGTCGGACCTGAAGATCAGCGATGACGCGTTGCGCGAGTCCATCGAGACTAACCAGCTGCGCCTGATGCGCGAACGCGGCTCGGACCTGACGCTGTTCAGCCCACGCGCCAGTTTCATGGCCCACCATATTGGCGACTTCCATGTGTCGAGCAGCTGGGCGGCCATATGCAATGAGCTGTGCTACCGCGTGAGCCAGCTCTTCCCCGACCATTTTGTGCCCGTGGCAATGCTGCCACAAAGCCCGGGCGTGGACCCCGCGACGTGTATTCCCGAGCTGGAGAAATGCGTCAAGGAATTCGGCAATGTCGGTATCAACCTGAACCCCGATCCGTCGGGCGGGCATTGGACTTCGCCTCCCCTGAGCGACAAGGCCTGGTTCCCCATCTACGAGAAGATGGTGGAGTACGACATCCCGGCGATGATCCACGTGTCCACCAGCTGCAACCATGCGTTTCACACCACGGGGGCGCATTACCTGAATGCGGACACGACCGCTTTCATGCAGTGCCTGACGAGTGATTTGTTCAAGGAGTTTCCGACGCTGAAGTTTTTGATTCCACATGGCGGCGGTGCCGTGCCCTACCACTGGGGGCGCTTTCGCGGGTTGGCGCAGGAGCTGAAGAAACCGCTGCTGCAAGACCATTTGCTGAACAACATTTTCTTCGACACCTGCGTGTACCACCAGCCGGGTATTGATTTGCTGAACACCGTCATCCCGGTGAAAAACGTGTTGTTCGCCAGCGAGATGATTGGCGCCGTGCGCGGCATCGACCCCGAGACTGGCAACTATTACGACGACACGAAGCGGTACATCGAAGCATCCAAAATTTTGAGCGATGCAGACCGCCACCAGATCTACGAAGGCAATGCAAGGCGAGTGTTCCCGCGCGTGGATGCTCTCTTAACTGCCAAAAACCAACAAGCCTTTTTTGGGGTCGGGTTCGAGAGCGAAGCGAAACAGACCTGACCCCAATAAAGGCGTCTACCCGAGGAGCAAAGAATGACCCAACTAGGCATAGTCCACCGCAACATCCCCCGCGCCGACAAAGCAGCCGTCGCCAAACTCTCCCGCTT